>JAEEHF010000076.1 GCA_016280725.1 Bacillota bacterium
GCGTATTAACAGATAATCCAAATACGGTTGTTCTAAACACTGCTACAGCTTTTGAATCATTTGGAACATGTACAATAAGCTACGATGCAAATGCAGGGAATGACACTGTAACTAATATGCCAGAATCACAAATAAAACTTGTTGGAGAAGAAATTACATTATCCGACAAAGTTCCTGTAAGAAGTGACTGGATATTTAAAGGATGGGCCAAATCAAATACTGCTACTTATCCAAATTATCCTGTAGAACAAACTAACAAATATAGCACTAACGCCCATATAACTTTATACGCTGTTTGGACAGCACAGTAATTCAAACAATTAACCATTTATATTCAATTCTTATTTAAATATAACAAGCCCGGTGATTAAAAGAGTTACCGGGCTTTAATATCTATTATTATCTTTCTTCATTTGTATTTTCAAAATCAATTGTAACAAAAAAACGTCATCTATTTTTCCTATTAGTTGAGTTCTTATAGTTGTATACTCACCAACCTAAACATTCACATCTTCTTCTACAGTATATTTGGATGTCTTGGTGTACCAGTGTAATTAAATCAATATAAAAAGAACAGGCTGGATTTTATTCCAGCCTGCTTTTCTTTATCAGAACTGATACCTATGTTCTGATTTTGTTTCGAAAACCCGTTTCTTGACATCCATCCATTCGATAACACCGGAGTTATATGAGATTCCTTTTGAGTCAATGAAGACAGCCTTAACCCTTTTTCCATCGCGAATAGCTTTTTCTACTTCTTCAAGCTCATCCGCATCATACCAGGTAATTTTTGTATCTTCCTTGACTCGCCATTCGACTACGTCAATCTCCGTCAGACACATTCTCCTCATGTCCTGTCCGATGATGACATATTCACCATCTTCGGTAGTTACCACGTTTCCCTCGATGTGGTTAACAGTGCCAGTCCTTTTAGTATCAAGACTTTCGTCTGACACATATACCATCCGGAATTTGACTTCCTCATTAAGCCACTCGATTCCCTCGGAAATAGTATATCTCTTTGCGCCGTCATCATTAACAAAGTAGGTCAGCCTAACCTTACGTTCTTTCATGTACACTTCCTCCTCTAGTTGCTCCATTCATCCTTCACGAAAGTTCTCAAGGCGTACTTCTGCTAACTCACTAGTCTACCTCCTTTTTTATGTCGTCAATTCGTGACAAATCAATTTTGTTGAAATCCAAGAGATATTATACAATATATTTATAATTATGTCAACTTACTTTAGTCTGGCGGATGGCTCTTTTCTGAAGAAATCGTGACAGCTCTTTTTTAAAAATTCTTCATCCTTGCCACATCACAAAAAACGACGCTCAATCACTTGAGCGTCGCTTTTTAATTATTTACCAATTGACCTACAATACTTATCGTATGCATCATACAGAATAACACTTGCAGCAGTTGATACGTTGATAGAGTTGCACATTCCAAGAAGTGGCAAATGTACAGCTACATCAGATTCATCAATAACATCTTGTGAAACACCATCATATTCTCTGCCAAGAACCAAACAAAGCGGAAATGTCGGTGAGAATTCTCTGTAATCGATACTGTTTTCGGTTACCTCGACTGCAGCAATCATAATGCCTTGAGCTTTAAGCTCTTTCACAACTTCAGCTGCACTCTCTCTGTATTCCCATTCGACCCACTTTTCGGCTCCGCGAGAACTACTTTTGATTTTCTTATTTGGAGGAACAATCGTGTTTCCACAAATGAAAACCTTCTTAACTAGAAGAGCATCAGCAAGTCTCAAAATGGTACCAACATTATGTGCTACTTTTAAGCTATCCAATACAATATAGATTTCATTACGCTTTATAGTAGAAAAATTATGACGAGAAACCCTAGTAGCCCTTAGTTCCTCTTTTGAAAGCTGATGGTCTTTAGCCATATTGAACCTCCATTTAATCATTCAAAGTAACTTCTTTAGTCTTACGGTGTCCAAGAGTCTTCCCACGAAGATTCGATGTACTGATTGCACTGTGCCTTGAGCCTTTCGATATTGTCCTGGCACCGTTCAATCGTTTTCAGAGCAAATTCCTTGTCCTGAGCATATACGTACCGATTGTACTTTTCAATATGCTCCCGAATTGCTGCTCTCTGCCCCTCAATCTGAGGCATGACTTCGTGACGAGTTTTACCCATGGTGTAATCCTCCTTTTGTTTTATTATGGAAACCACAGATAAAATACCATCATTTTTGAATTTTGTCAACCAATATCATGCTTTATGTAAATTTTTTATAAAATTAGAGCCTATTGAAGTAATTTTTTCTTCAAATTAGGCTCTTTTTACTAAATATCTAAGTTTTCAACTTCATGAGCATGAGTTTGAATAAACTCTCTACGAGGTTCAACCTCATCACCCATAAGAACTGTAAAGATTGCATCTGCTTTAGCAGCATCTTCTAGTTCGATTTTAACTAAGGTACGGTTTGCAGGGTCCATTGTAGTCTCCCAAAGCTGTTCAGGATTCATTTCTCCTAGACCCTTATATCTTTGAATTGTCGCTCCATCTTTACCTACTTTTTCAAGATTTTGAGTTAATTCATCGTCTGTATAGCAATAAATGTCCTCTTTTAGACCTTTTTTAGAAATCTTATATAGTGGTGGTTGAGCTGCAAATACTCTTCCTGCCTCTAAAAGAGGTCTCATATATCTAAAGAAGAACGTTAATAGTAATGTACGAATATGAGCTCCATCGACATCGGCATCGGCCATCATGATAATTTTGCCATATCTAATCTTAGTAATATCAAAATCTGAACCAATTCCAGCTCCAATAGCTGTTATAACTGGGTTTAGCTTGTCATTATTATAAATTTTGTCTATACGTGTCTTTTCAACGTTAAGCATTTTTCCCCACATTGAAAGAATAGCTTGGAATTTTCTATCTCTTCCAGATTTTGCACTACCACCAGCAGAATCTCCCTCGACAAGATAAAGTTCGCACTCTTCTGGGTCTTTTGAAATACAATCTGCTAATTTTCCAGGAAGCTTTGCACTGTCTAATGCTGATTTTCTACGAGCTGATTCTCTAGCTTTTCTAGCTGCTTCTCTAGCTCTTGCTGCTCCAACACATTTTTCTAGGATAGCTTTTGCAACTGAAGGGTTTTCCTCAAGATACTCTGATAGTTTTTCGTTCATTATTGAAAGAACTACACCTTTAACATTTGAGTTCCCAAGTTTTTGCTTAGTTTGACCTTCAAATTGTGGATCTTGTACTTTTACAGAGATAACTGCTGTTAAACCTTCTCTAAAGTCCTCACCTAAAAGATTGTTATCTTTTTCTTTTAGTATTTTGTGTGAACGAGCGTAATCATTTAAACATTTTGTAAGTGAAGTTTTAAATCCTTCAACATGTGTTCCACCTTCTGGGGTTAAAATGTTATTTACAAAACCTAAAATGTTTTCGCTATATGTATCTGTATATTGTAAAGCAATCTCAACAGGTACTTCGTCTCCACCTTCAAAATATATTGGCTTTGGATGAGTTGGAGTTTTGTTAAGGTTTAGATAATCTACAAATGAGATTAATCCTCCCTCATATCTATGCTCGCCTCTAACTACTTCTTCGCCTCTGTCATCTTGAATAGTAATCTTAAGACCTTTATTTAAGAACGCCATTTCTCTTAATCTAGTTTCAAGAGTTTCATAATCGTAGTTTAATGTTTCAAAAATAGTATCATCTGCTAAAAATGTAACTTTTGTTCCCTTTTCTTTTGTGTCGCCAATTCTTTCTAATTTTGAAACAGTCTTACCACGTTCATATCTTTGCTTATAAATTCCTTCTCCATTAGATACTTCAACTTCAAGCCATGTAGATAAAGCGTTAACAACTGATGCACCAACACCATGAAGTCCTCCAGATACTTTGTATCCACCACCGCCAAATTTACCTCCAGCATGAAGTACAGTAAATACAACCTCTACAGTAGGAATTCCAAGTTTATGATTAATTCCTATTGGAATACCACGTCCATTATCACAAACCGTAACTGTATTGTCTTTATTTAATGTAACGTTTATTTCTGTACAAAATCCAGCTAAAGCTTCATCGACAGAGTTATCTACTATTTCATAAACTAAATGATGAAGTCCTCTTTGAGAAACTGTGCCAATGTACATACCAGGTCTTTTTCTAACAGCTTCTAAGCCTTCCAAAACCTGAATACTATTCTCGTTATATTCATTTGTAACCTTTGTATCTGCCATATTAAAATCATTGCTCCTTTTTATATTTTGAAAAATATGAATATTTCTCTATTTTTTAAAGAGAATCTATCCTTTTTCGAAATATGATATTTTTACTTTTATGATGCACTTATGTAGCGCCACTACGAATTATCTAATACTTTACCACTGTTAATATTAAACAATTTAATGTTTTTTGTCAAACTGTCATACTGTAAGATTTGCGCCAAATCAGTACATGTTATTATTACTTGGTAATCTTTTACAACATCAAAAATAGATAATACTCTTTGATGATCAAGCTCAGATGTAACATCATCTAAAAGAAGAATTGGATTTTCTCCTATTTCTTCTTTAATTATGTTTAGTTCTGCTATTTTTAATGCAAGAATTGCAGTTCTATGCTGACCTTGTGAACCAAACATACTTAAACTTTTGTCATTTATTAATATTTCAAAATCTTCTCTGTGCGCTCCCTCTGTTGTATATCCTTTAAATAAATCATTTTGTTCATTTTTCTTAAGTAATTCTAAAAAGTTTTCCTTATTTGTAAAGTTAGTTTTGTAGATAATCTTAATTTCTTCTTCATTATTTGTTAATGAAGGATGAATTATGGTAAGTTTATCTTGCAATTTATCAACATATTCTCTTCTATATTGATTAATTATCACCATTTTGTCAGCTAATTGTTCATTCCATACATCCAACATCTCAGAATTTTTAGATTTTAGTACTGCATTTCTGTTATCTAAGATCTTATTGTACTCTGATAACTCATGTAGATACTTTGGCTTAAGCTGTGAAATCAATATATCTAAAAATTTTCTTCTTAATGCTGGTCCCTGTTTAAGTATTGAAATATCATCTGGTGAAAAAATAACTAAGTTGATATTTCCAACTAATTCGCTATTTCTATTAATTTTTACACCATTTAGCTTTATTTGCTTAGTTTCCTTTTTGTTTAAGTTAATTTCAATGGTGTTTTCTCTATTATTTTTTTCATATGTAATAAGAATATTAGAATACTCATGATTTAGCTTAATTAATTCAGCCTCTTTATACGTTCTAAACGAACGTCCAATCGCACCAAAATATAAAGCCTCTAGAATATTTGTTTTTCCTTGTGCATTATATCCATAAAATACATTGGCACTTTCATTAAAATCAATCTTTTGCTCTCGATAGTTTCTGAAGTTTTTAATATATAAACTCTTGATATACATTTTTCACCTTATTCTTTTAACCTAACTGGTAATACCATATATGTATATTTATCTTCTGCTGTACTTCTAATGACACATGGTGAAATATTTGAGCCAAAGTCTAAGTAAACTTCATCATCCTCAATTGCTTTTAATGCATCTAATAAATACTTTGGATTAAAACCTATTTCAAGTTCCTTTCCTTCCATTTCAACAGCAACTTCTTCTTTAGCATCTCCAGCTTGAGAAGTACAAGAAACTACTATGCAATCAACATTGATGTAAATCTTAATAGGATACTTCTTTTCTTTTTCGCTACTAGATATTGAAAAAATAGCAGCTCTTTCAATTGCATCTTGTAAATTACTTTTATCTATTTTAATTCTAGTCTCTTTTTCTTTTGGAATTACGTTTCCATAATCAAGAAAGTCTCCTTCCAAAAGTCTAGTTACTATTTTACAGTCATTTATTTCAAACAAAGCCTGATTCTTAGAAATTCCAATTTTAACTAATTCATCAACATCTAATAGATTCTTTGCAACTTCGCTTAAATATTTACCAGGTACTATTGCTTTAAACTCTTTTTGCTCTGTAAAAACTGGTGCTACTCTTTGAGCTAATCTAAAACCATCAACAGCGACTATATTTAGTAAGCTTCCTGTAACATCAAAAAGACATCCTGTAAATATTGGTCTATTTTCATCTGTACTAACTGCAAATGCAGTTCTTTTTATCATATCTTTCAACACTTTTTGTGGAATAGATATACTCTTATCCACAGAAATGTTAGGAAGAAGTGTAAATTCATTTGCATTCATAGTAGAAAGTTTATATTTTGAACCTTCACATTCTATAAGAAGGATATTATTTTCGTTTAGTGAAACAATTATCTCTTTATTAGGAAGTTTTCTTATTATTTCAGAAAACATTCTACTATCTACTACTGCTTCTCCTTCATCTCTAATATCAACATCTTCTATTCTATATTCCATTCCAACTTCTAAGTCATTAGTGGTAAGTGTTAACTTTTTGTTTTTAAGTTGTAAATGAATTCCTTCTAATATAGGTGTTGTTGTTCTACCTATTGATGAACGAGTCACACTATTTAATCCTAATAATAATTTTTCTTTTTCACAAATAAATTTCATATAATAAACCCTCCATTTTTTTCTAAAAATTTAAAAGTTCTTCTTTAGTAAAAAAAATGAAATTTTTTAATTAAATAAATAATATTTAATAATAATAATAGTAATATATGTTAGTAAAGTTAGTAACTAATCTAAAGTGTACTTCCGTAAGAAAAAATCGATGTTAACAAAGTGTGAATTCTAAACAAACAATATAAACATATTTAACATTTGAATTGTGAAAAAATACAAAATCACATGTTAATAACATGAATTTCACATTTTGATGTTAGTATTCAATCTATTGCTTCCGTAAGTAAAGATAAAAGATTTGTAAACTAATTTATTATTATGTTACTTTTTTTATTTACCAAGATTTTTATTGATTATCATTTTCTTAATGTTATCCACAATTGTCTTAGTATTTGGATTTAATTTCATCTCTTCTTCAACTTTTTTTATTGCATAAATTACTGTTGAATGATCTTTTCCTCCAAATTCTTTTCCGATATCTTTTAAAGATAATCCAGTTAATTGTTTTGAAAGATACATTGCGATTTGTCTTGGAAAAGCAATATCGGATGTCTTCCTTTGAATCTTAAAATCGTTTTGGTCTAAGTTGTAATAATTTGCAACCATATATTGAATGTAATCTACAGTTATTACTTTATCAGAAGAACGTTCTAGGTCCCCTACTGCCCTTTCTGCAAGTTGCATTGTAATTTCACTATTGGTTAAAGATGCCATAGCTACAATTTTGTTAAATACACCTTCAAGCTCTCTGATGTTTGATTCAACTTTTGATGCTATCATTTGAATAATTTCATCATCTATAGTTCTATTTTCAAGCTGACACTTCTTTTTAAGAATTGCACATCTTGTTTCATAATCTGGTTTTGAAATATCTGCTACTAGTCCCCACTCAAATCTTGACTTTAATCTTTCTTCTAATGGATTAATATCTTTTGGTGGTTTATCTGATGATATGATTATTTGCTTTTTGTTTTCGTATAGATCATTAAATGTATGGAAAAATTCCTCTTGGCATCTTTCTTTGCCAATAAAAAATTGAATATCATCTATTAATAGTAAGTCTATGTTACGATATTTGTTTCGAAAATCTTCAGTTGTGTTATTTTGAATTGCATTAATAAGTTCGTTGGTGAATTTTTCTGAAGTAATATAAAGTATCTTAGCATTTGGATTCTGACTTAGTACAAAATTACCTATTGCATGCATAAGATGTGTTTTACCAAGACCAACACCGCTATATAAGAAAAGCGGATTGTATGCTTCACCAAGACTTTCTGCAACTGCTAAAGCTGCTGCATGTGCAAAACGATTATTTTCACCTATAACAAAAGTATCAAATGTATACTTTGGATTTAATGATGTTGTAGATGTTTGAATTTGTGGTTGTTCTTTTGGTATAACTTCAGTTTCGTTTTCTAACACTATGTTTATTGTATATTCTTTATTTGTAACATGCTTAAAAGCAGATTTGATTAATTCTTTATATTTGATATCAACTGTGTTTTTTTGAAATTGTGAAGTAGCTCTTAAGTTTACAAATTGATCATCCATAGACACTGGTGTTAGTGGTTTAACCCATGTATCAAAGCTTATTCCAACCATTTCAGGTTTTATTATATCTAAAACTTTTTCCCAATATTCATTAAGAACTTGCATTATTTCCTCCTGATAAGTTATTAACAATTTATTCACAAATGTTAATAAAAGTGTGAATAAATATTTTATTTTTCTTTATAATGTGCTATATACTAACAAATTTTAAATGCGAAAAATTGTTAATTTGTTTTTTCTTTATATATAAGCACTTTAGAAAAAATTTGTCTATAAATAAGCATTTTTTATGCGAACACTTTTTCTAAAGCGTTATCAATTTTTATGTATATTTTACAAAAAATAATTATGTCTAATAAATTCGTCAATGTACTAATAAATAGACTTTTTCAAGTCATAGACATTATATATTTTTTACCAAATATTTGCAATAAATATCTAAAAAAAAATGTGTTCGCATTTTTTTATATTTTTTGTTCGTAGTATGCATCTTATGTTTACCACTAACGTTTTCATTTTTTGTTATAAACAACTTGACACTATAAGAAACCACATAGTATAATGTTTTGGCTATGAATATAGCATTAAACGAGTCTTTATTTTATATTTATATATATTTAGGAGGTACAAAAATGAAAAGAACTTACCAACCAAAGAACAGACAAGAAAAGAAAGAACATGGCTTTAGAAAAAGAATGGCTACAAAAAACGGAAGAAATGTTCTAAAAAGAAGAATGTTAAAAGGTAGAAAAAAGCTATCTGCATAATGTTAGAAATGCCCCGATTTTGGGGCTTTTTTAATTTATTCTGCTAGAAAGGAGGCTTTAAGATGATCAATACTAAATCAATTAAGGACAACAATGAGTTTCAAAAAGTGTTAAAGCAAGGGAAATGGTATGGAGCAGACTTTATTTGCATGTATGTTCAAAAAAATAACCTTGAAATCAATCAAATTGGGCTTGCTATTGGAAAAAAGGCTGGAAAAGCATACAGAAGAAACCATATAAAAAGACTAATTAGAGCCTCATATACGGTTTTAGAAAAGGATATGGAAGTAGGATATAATATTGTTTTTACTTGGAAAAGTAATGCTGAATACGAAAATTGTACTTTTGATGAAATTAATGGAGACGTATCAAAAATGCTTAAAAAGGCTGGAATACTTAGATGAAAAAGATATTTATATTCCTAATTAGATTCTATCAAAAAGCTATTTCACCATCACTTGGAAAAAATTGCATTTATACACCAACTTGCTCTGAATATACAATTGAAGCCATTAAAGAGTATGGGTGCATAAAAGGCGTAATCATGGGAATTAAGCGAATTTTGAGATGTAGACCTGGAAAAATAGGAGGATATGATCCAGTTCCTAAAAAAGAAAATAATACATAAGTTACTTGTATAATCTCAACAAATATTGTAATATTTGTTGAGGCTTATTTTATACATAGGAGGTTATATTTTGGGAAACATATTTGGAGGACTTGCATATTTATTTGGATATTTACTTAAATTTTGGCTAAATATTTGTGGAAACTATGGAATTGCAGTGTTTTTGTTTTCAGTAACGATTAAACTTATTTTGTTTCCAATGTCTTTAAAACAGCATAAATCAATGAAACAAAATCAAGAACTACAACCAAAACTCAATGAATTACAGCAAAAATATGGCAATAACCAAGAACAAATGGCTATAGAATATCAAAAGTTCATGAAGGAAAACAAGTTTAATCCATTTGGTGGTTGTTTACTTGCAATATTGCAGATTGTAGTGCTATTTGGAGTATTATACGTTGTTACAAATCCAATTAAATATATGGATAAATATAGCGATGAGGAAATTCAAGTTGCCTTTGAAGAAGCTGTAATTAAGCAAGATTTTAGTGGTGATATTTCTGCATATGAAGCAGATGTATTAAAATATCATTATAGAGATACGTCAGGAGAAGGACCATCAATTTCTGGAGATAGCTTAGTTTTAGCTAAAACAGAGTATTTAGACGCTTATAAAAAGGGTTCTAGATATTATGAGTTAAAAATACTTAAAGAAAAATATGATTTAAATTTATTTGGAATAGATTTAGGAACAACAACAGCAGAAAACCCAACAGACTTGAAATTGTGGATTTTCCCAGTGCTTACAACGGTTTTCTATTACATTTCTCTATGGATGGTTTCTAGAAAACAAAATACTACAAAGCAGACTATTAAAGATGCTAATGGAGAAGAAATTGCAATGCCTAATATGATGATGATGAATATCTTCATGCCAATCATGTCAGGATTTATTTCATATAGCGTTCCACAAAGTATGGGTCTTTACTGGTTTATAAACAGTTTCATTCAAATAATTATTCAGTTTGTGTCTGAAAAAATAGTTGAAAAAAAGGATAATAAAGATTCAAAAGTTTTAGATCCAATTGATCCTATTAAAGATGATAATGAAACTGATGAAGTTATTAAAGATGAAAAGGCAGCAAATAGCTCAAAAAGCAAGAAAAATAAAAAATCTAAAAAGAAAAAGTAAGGAGGAAGATAAAAAGTGGCAAAGGTAGTTGAAAGTATCGGCAAAACGTATGATGAAGCTTTGAAATCTGGACTTGAGCAAATTGGACTATCTGAAGATGAAGTTAATATAGAAATTATAAAATCACCTTCAACAAAAAAATCATTTTTCAGTATTTTAGAAGCGAGAGAAGTTAAATTATTAATCACAGAAAAGAATAGTCCTAAAACGAATGAAAATGCTCATAAAGAAAAAGAAATCGTAGAACTTGATGAAGATACTATTAATAGTGCTAAGTCAAAAATAGAGGCATTTTTGAACGAATACATAAAAACAATGGAATTAAGCCTTACATATGACATTAATTACGATAAAGGAATAATTAATGTTACATTAGAGGGTGAGAATTCTGGTATTGTTATAGGACATAGAGGTGAAACCCTTGAAGCACTTCAAACATATGTAACTGCTGTGGTTAATAAGGATAGTGAAACAAGAATAAGATTAGTATTTGATTCTGAAAACTATAGAGAAAAAAGAGCTAAATCACTTGCAGGACTAGCACATAGAGAAGCAGAAAAAGTTATAAGAACTAAGAGAAATTATACATTTGAACCTATGACAGCATTTGAGAGAAAAGCTATTCACACAGCTCTTCAAAATAACTCAAAAGTTGAAACACATAGTATAGGAGAAGAGCCTTACAGAAAGGTTGTTATAGCACTTAAATAAAAAAACGCCCATTTAGGGCGTCTTTTTTTTCAAAATTTCAGAGAACTATATTTTACCGTTTTGATTAGTGGCGTACGTTGTACGCCGCTACAAATAAACCCGTGTTGCTTGAACTAGAGGCACATAAGGTAAATAAAAAAATAACTTGTTAAATGCTCATTTTGTGATATAATTATGTAAATTTGTCTTGGAGATGAAAATATGGATACAATAGCAGCAATATCAACGCCTTTAGGCTATGGTGGTATTGGCATAATTAGGATTTCAGGTGAAGATTCACTAAAAATTATAAAGTTAATATTTAAAAGTAATCATCAAGTTAAAGACCATGAGATAGTTTTTGGTAAAATCGTTGATAATAGTGAGGTTTTGGACAATGTATTAGTTTCATATTTTAAAGGACCGAACTCATATACTGGTGAAGATACTGTTGAAATTAATTCTCACGGCGGAATAGTTGTTATGAGAAGAATATTAGAACTTGTCCTTAAAAATGGTGCTAGAATGGCTGAACCAGGCGAATTTACAAAAAAAGCATTTCTAAATGGAAAACTAGATTTGTCGCAAGCTGAATCAGTTATGGATTTAATAAATAGCAAATCTATTAAGCAAAATAAAGTATCTGTTAAACAATTAGAGGGAAAACTTGGAAAGCAAGTAAATGAGATAAAGTCAGAATTATATGATGTTTTAGTTGATTTAGAGGCCAATATTGATTATCCAGAATATGATATTGAAGAAGTTAGTAAGAATAAAGTTGAAAACATAGTAAATAATTTACTTATAAAATTATCTAAATTATCTGATTCTTTTTATGATGGTAATATAATCAAAAACGGTATAAATGTTGCTATTGTTGGAAAACCTAATGTAGGAAAATCATCACTTTTAAATAAGCTTTTAGACAAAGAAAGAGCCATAGTTTCAGATATACCAGGCACTACAAGGGATACAATCGAAGAAACAATTATTATAGATGGAATTGTATTTGTTTTTGGTGATACAGCTGGAATAAGAAACACAAAGGATACCATAGAAAAAATTGGAGTAGATAAAAGCATTGAGCTATTAAATAATGCAGATGTAGTTATTTCAATGTTTGATTTATCTAAAGAATTAGACGCAGAAGACTTAAAAATACTAGATTTCATTAAAGATAAAAAGAAAATAATAATTGCAAACAAATCTGACTTAGAAGGATTTAATCTTGATAGATTGAAGGAAAAATATGATATAAAAGCAGAAGATATTATAGAAATGTCTACAAAAGAAGAAAAAGGAATAGATGACCTAAAGCAAAAACTTGTTCAAATGTTTAATATTAACGCAATTGAGCAAAATGATGAAAATATATTAACTAATGAGAGGCACAAAGAGGCTGTAGATAGCACAATTGCGTCTTTAAAGAATATTCAAGATAGCTTAAAAGCAAATTTACCACTAGATATGATATCAATAGATTTACAAAATGCGATAAAGTATCTAGGTGAAATTACTGGAGAGAGTGTTTCTGAAGAAATAATCAATGGAATATTTAAAAAATTCTGTTTAGGAAAATAAAATGTTTCACGTGAAACATTTTGGAAAGGAGTCAAAATGGAATATATTGCAGGCGACTATGATGTAGTGGTAATTGGAGCTGGACATGCTGGATGTGAAGCAGCTTTGGCAACATCTAGACTTGGCTTTAAAACAATTCTATTTACAATTAATATGGATACTATAGCTAATATGCCTTGTAATCCACATATTGGTGGTACCTCAAAAGGACATCTTGTAAAAGAAATAGATGCTCTTGGTGGCGAAATGGGAAAGAATATAGATAAATGTTTTATCCAACTTAAGATGCTTAATAAATCAAAAGGTCCAGCAGTATATTCATTGAGAGCTCAAGCTGACAGAAGAAAATATCAAGAAAAAATGAAGCATACTCTTGAATTACAAGACAATCTTGATGTAAAACAAGCAGAAATTGTAAAGATAAATATAGATTCTAATAAAGTACAATCTGTAGTTACAAGAATTGGTGCGATTTATAACACAAAATGTATAATAGTAGCTACTGGAACATACCTTAAGGGTAAGATTTTTATTGGAGAAAATAGCTATGAAAGTGGTCCAGATGGCGTATTTCCAGCATTATTCTTAACAAGTTCACTTAATTCAAATGGAATTAATACTAGAAGATTTAAAACTGGAACACCAGCAAGAATTAATAGAAAGACAATTGATTTTTCTAAAATGGAAATACAACCTGGAGATAATGATATAGAATACTTTTCATTTGAAAACAGCGATAAAAGAGCAAAGCAGGATAATCAAATTCCATGTTATTTAACTTACACTAATAAATTAACACACGAGATAATAATGAAAAACATTAATCGCTCTCCACTTTATGGTGGTGAAATTGTTGGTGTAGGTCCAAGATATTGTCCATCAATTGAGGATAAGGTTGTTAGATTTAAAGATAAGGAAAGACACCAAATCTTTGTTGAACCTCTTGGTGAAAGTACAGAAGAAATGTACATACAAGGAATGTCAAGTTCATTACCAGAAGACGTTCAAATAGCACTATATAGAACGGTTCCAGGTCTTGAAAACTGTGAATTTACAAGGACTGCTTATGCTATAGAATACGATTGTATTGATTCAACTAATTTAAAACTTAGTTTAGAATATAAAGGAATTGATGGATTATTCTTTGCAGGACAAGTTAATGGCTCATCTGGTTATGAAGAAGCTGCCGCACAAGGGCTTATGGCCGGAATTAATGCTGCTAGAAAGCTAAGTAATAAAGAGCCAATAATTCTTGATAGATCACAAGCATATATAGGTGTTTTAATAGATGATCTTGTTACCAAAGGAACTAATGAACCTTATAGAATGATGACTTCAAGAGCAGAATATAGATTAGTATTAAGGCAAGATAATGCTGATGAGAGGCTTACTCCAATCGGACACGAAATAGGACTTATATCTGATGAAAGATTTAATAAGTTTTTAGATAAATATGACAAAATAAATAGAGAAATTCAAAGAATTAAAAATACTAATATAAGGCCTACAGACGAAGTAAATGAATTACTTAAAAAGTACAATTCATCTGAAATTGATAATGGTGTAAAACTTTCAGACTTAATTAAAAGAAGCGAACTTAACTACGAAGAGCTTAAGCCAATAGATACTGAAAGACCAGAGCTATCTAAAGATGAAATCGAAGAAGTAAATATTAAAATTAAGTACGAAGGATATATTAAACTTCAGGAAGAACAAATCGAGAAATTTAAGAGTTTGGAAAATAAAAAATTACCAACTGATATTGATTATGAAAAACTTGAAGGGCTTAGAATAGAAGCAAGACAAAAATTAAACAAATATAAACCTAATTCAGTTGGTCAAGCATCCAGAATTTCTGGAATTTCTCCTGCCGACATATCAGTACTATTAATTTACTTACATGAAAAAGAAAAAAATGTTTCACGTGAAACACAAAACTAAAATCATTGAGGTGTAGAATGGAATACTTAAAAGCAAAAGATGAATTCAAAAAGATTAATATTGATTTAAGTGAAGAACAATATAATAAATTTAGAATATATCAAGATACACTTTTAGAATGGAATAAAAAAATGAATTTAACTTCTATTACACAAGATGAAGAGGTTTGGATTAAACATTTTATTGATTCTTGTACGATTGCTAAATTTATTAATATTGGAGAAAGTATTATTGATGTTGGAACAGGTGCAGGATTTCCAAGTATACCTGTTAAGATAACAAATGATTCTACTAAAGTAACATTACTTGATAGTTTAAATAAGAGAATTAACTTTTTAAAAGAATTGTGTGAAAAACTTGCATTAAATGGTTTGAATTTTGTTCATGGAAGAGCCGAAGATTTTGCAATTAAAAATGAGCATCGTGAAAAATATGATGTTGCATGTGCAAGAGCAGTAGCAAATTTATCAACATTAGTTGAATATTGTTTGCCTTTTGTTAAGGTTGGTGGTCGTTTTATATGTATGAAATCTGGAAAAGTTGATAAAGAACTAGAAGATGCAAAAAAAGCAATTGAAATCCTTGGGGGTAAAATTAACAGTATTGAAAAATTCACACTTCCAGATGGAGAATCTGAAAGAAGTATAATACTGGTTGAAAAGATTAAAAAAACGCCTAATGCTTATCCAAGAAAAGCAGGAATTCCATCAAAAAATCCGATTATGTAAATGGTTAAAATCATTTTCTTTTTATATTGCTACTAGTAATGAAAAGAAAATGATTTTTTATTTTTCACTCATCTTGTTCGTATTTACATTTTATTTAATAAACTATATAATTTATATTCGAAGAAACATTGATTTACAAAAAAGGAATGATGAGAATGGGAAAAGTCATTGCTATTGCTAATCAAAAAGGTGGTGTTGGAAAAACAACAACTGCCGTTAATTTAAGTGCATGTATTGCAATGCAAAAGAAAAATGTTTTACTTGTAGATGCCGATCCACAGGGAAATGCAACATCTGGTGTTGGAGCAAGTAAAGATGTTGAACAATCAACATATGATGTTTTATTAAATGATGTAGATATTAATGATACTATTCAAAAAAGTTCGGTACCAAACCTTTTTGTTTGCGCGTCAAATATTAATTTGGCAGGTGCCGAATTACAACTTGTTTCAGTAAAAAACAGAGAATTTAAACTTAAAGAAGCGATTGATAAAGTTAAAAATGAGTTTGATTATATTATCATTGATTGTCCACCTTCACTTGGACTAGTTACGTTAAATGCACTTACATCAGCGGATTCAGTACTAGTTCCTATACAGTGTGAGTATTATGCACTAGAAGGTCTTGGTCAATTAATGAGTACAATTGATTTAGTTCAAAAACACTTTAATCAAAATCTTGAAATAGAAGGTGTTGCACTTACAATGTTTGATGCAAGAACCAATCTTTCAATTCAAGTAATTGATGAGGTAAAAAAATATTTTAAAAATAAAGTATATAGAACAGTAGTACCTAGAAATGTAAAACTTAGTGAGGCACCTAGTTATGGGCTTCCAATAATAATGTACGACAAAATATCTAAGGGTGCTATTGCATACAACAATTTAGCAAAAGAAGTAATTAAGAACAACAAAAAATAAATTTAATTTGGAGGAATAAAGATGGCAAGTATTAAAAGTGGCCTTGGAAAAGGATTAGAAGCTCTATTTCCATCTAACGTTAATGTTGATATTTTATCAAATGATTCAAAGGATGCAGTGATTGAATTAAAAATTAATGATGTAGAACCGAATATCAATCAGCCTAGAAAATCATTTGATGATGAAAAACTTGAAGAACTTGCAAGTTCAATTAAAGAACATGGAATAATTCAACCTATAATAGTTACTAAAAAAGACGACTATTATCAAATAATTGCAGGTGAAAGAAGATGGAGAGCGTCAAAGAAAGCTGGATTAAAAACTATTCCTGCTATTGTTCGTTCTTATGATGATAAAAAGACAAGAGAAGTTTCTTTAATTGAAAACATTCAAAGACAAAACTTAAATCCTCTTGAAACTGCTAAAGCTATTAGAGAATTAATGGACGAACACAATATGACTCAAGAAGATATTTCAAAGACTCTTGGCAAAAGTAGAAGCAGCATTGCAAATACATTAAGGATTTTAAATCTTGATGAAAGAGTTCAAGAGATGATTGAAATGGGCAAGATTTCAGAAGGACATGCTAGAACAATTGCGTCAATTGAAAACCCTGCTAAGCAATACAAGTTTGCACTTGATATAATCAATTTGGACATGAGCGTTAGAGATGCTGAAACACATGCAAAAGAAATTAAAACTAAAGGTGTTTCAAAATCTAAAAAGGCAGTAAAAGGGAAATTTGAAGTTATTACAAAAGACATTGAAAATAAATTGAAAGAGGCACTTGGTACAAAAGTTACTCTAAATGCCCAAACAAAGAGTAAAGGCAAAATTGTTATAGAATATTATTCACAAGATGAATTAGACGGGATTCTAGAAAAATTAGGAGTAGAACTATAATATGATATATCCAAAATTTCTAAATAAAGGTGATACAATTGGAATATGTGCACCAAGTAGTGGAATAGATGAGGGCGACACAAGATTTGATGTGTCGCTTAATCGTTTTAAGGATGAAGGATACAATATAGTTGAAACAGCCAATGTTAGAACAGGTATGACACCTTCTTCGGATGTCACTACTAGAGCAAAAGAATTTAATGAATTAATGGCAAATGACAACATTGATTTTATTTTTTCTGCTAGTGGCGGAGATTATCTAATGGAAATATTGCCGTATTTAAATGAAGAAGCAATCAATGAAAAAATACAAAGTGGAAAAATCAAGTGGTTTGCCGGATATTCTGATCCAACATCATTATTATTTTACTTAACTACTAAATTTGATTTGGCAACATTATATGGTGTAAATGGCGGAAGTTTTGGTTTAGACGGATTATATAAAAATCATAAAGATGCTTTAGAATTTATAAAAGGTAATATTGTTGTTCAAGAAAGTTTTGAAAAATGTGAACGCCTTTCATATGAAGAAAAAGTTAAAAGCGGACTTAATAAATATATACTTAACACACCCGTAGAATGGTTAACCCCAAATGGTGATGTGGATATAACTGGAAGATTAATTGGTGGCTGTATAGATTGTTTACAATATTTAATTGGAACAAAATTTGATTATGTACAAAGATTTATCGAGAAATATAAAGATGATGGTATAATATGGTACTTTGACAATTTCTCATTAAAATCCGAAGAATTATATTGTGTTCTATGGGAAATGAAAGAAGCAGGCTGGCTTAAGTATTCAAAAGGATTTGTGTTTGGAAGAACATTAATTAGAGGCTCAATGCAAAATTTAAGTTATGAAGATGCAATAATAAGAGCACTTGGAAAAGAAATTCCAATAATTATTGATGCGGATATTGGGCATGTTAGACCTACATTCAATTTAATAAATGGAGCTATTGGACATTTTAAGTCGAGTAATAAAAAAGGAAGTTTAGAAATAAAGTTACAGTAATCAATATATTTAAGGCATAATTCTTGGTATTTTATAAATAATAGGGTGATAATAATGTTTGAGAAAAAAGTAACATATAAAGGAAAGAAAATCGGAAATGAAAAACATTTTATTGTAAATGTAGAGGGTTCTAAAATTGAATTCCTTAATGATAACGGGCAACTAAAATTACGAGTAAATGGCTATATTTCTGGAGACGAAAAAGACAGAATTATTGAAGAAATAATTGATGAAAATCCTGATTTTAAAGCACTTTCCACTCTATATCAAAAACAAAAAGAACTTCGTAATAGAGTTACTCCATTAAGTGAAGAAAATAAAAGTCCAATGAATAATAATATTCTTGAACAAGCAAATAATATTTTTACTAATCCAGATAATAGCGGTAATAGTCTATTTTTAAATAATATTTGTATTGGCACAGAGCATAATTATACTATTGATTTAAACGGAATATTATTTCAAATTGTTGAAAATAATGATGGTGGAGTAATTGCAATCAAAATTAATAATATATTCTATAAAGTATTGTTTTTAAAAAGCAATAATTATGCACCAATGGAAAATATTCCAGACGCCATAAATAATTGGATTAATGGAACATATAAACTGCTTGGAAGTGAAAGACTTAATGTTGAGGGATTACAGAAAATAATTAATCAAATTGAGTTTCAAAACACATGGTTTAGAATTCAAAACTGGGTTTTAAACGAATTTAATATTTATTCAATTTATGATACTGAAGATACATTTAGAGGGACTTGGAAAACTTAGAATTATTAGGAGACGTAAACTATGAAAAAAAGACTATTGCCAGTATATATATTTGTTACTAAATTTTTATTTAGTAGCTTCTGTCTAGCTGATGTAGTGATGACAGACAGAGAAGGAAAAACTCTTGCTCGTCATGGGGGACCAGGGATAGGACAAGAATCTAAAGAATATATATTATATGGAGTGCTAGGATTTTTTCTAATCATTGTAGTTATAGAGGTATGTTTATTTCTCTCTGGAAGAAATAAGAAAAAATAGGGTACAAAATCCCTAAAAACCGATTGACATTAGACAAATAGGGTGTTACACTTATTAAGCATGACACGGAGAGGTGGTCGAGTTGGTTTAAGGCACCAGTCTTGAAAATTGGCGTACGGGTGACCGTACCGTGGGTTCGAATCCCACCCTCTCCGCCAAGCAAAATAAACAGCTAAATATGAAGTGGCAGAAAGCGATGGAAGTAGAATTCGAACCCACGGAAAATACAGGAGCACGAAGTGCGAACTGGATTTGGGTACGCATTCCGAAGGAATCTGTGAGAACGAAGTTCGAGCATATCCCACCCTCTCCGCCAAGCAAAATAAACAGCTAAATATGAAGTGGCAGAAAGTGATGGAAGTAGAATTCGAACCCACGGAAAATACAGGAGCTCGAAGAATCATATCAAATTTATCAAATAAACTTTAAGAGTGAAAAGCGAAGGGCATATAATCATATACTTTTCACTTTTCACTCTTATCTATTAACTAATAATGGAGACATACCCAAGTAGGTCGAAGGGGGCAGTTTGCTAAACTGTTAGGTCGGGCAACCGGCGCGAGAGTTCGAATCTCTCTGTCTCCGCCAAAAGGCAACCTTTAAATAGGTTGTCTTTTTTTGTTTTATAATGCAAATTTAATCAAAAAAAGTCTGTTTTAAAGCATTTTTTAGACAAATTCCTTACAATTCTGTTACAAATCCCTTTTTATCTAGTAAATGTAATAAAATATATGAGGATAAATGGGTTTTTATGCCTTTTTTATGATTTAAATTCTTTTTTGTAAAGGATGATACTTTAAATGAAAAAAGATCAGGGAAAATCAGGATTAAAAAATAAGATTCTTGTTTTGTTAATAATTATCTTTAATATAATATCTATAATGTCATTAACTTTTGGTGATGCAGATGGTGAAGTTACAGGACATGATCATACTTATGGGCCTTGGCAAGGTAATTCAAGCGGGCATTATAAAGTATGTACGGTATGTAGCCAATCTACAGGGATTACACCTCACAACTTCACTGGCTGGGAACAAGGAACTTCAAATAACGTACTAACTCGTAGATGTTTAACGTGTAATTATATTGAAACTAAACAGGCAAATCCTTGTGCTTCTGGTCATAATTATGGAGGTTGGACAACGATTGCAAGTGCAACGTGTACTAGAGCTGGCAGAAGACAAAGAACATGTACAAGATGCGGAAATGTTGAAAGTCAATCTATTCCTGCTTTAGGGCATAATTATGGTAGCTGGGAAATAACATCTCAACCAACTTGTACTGCTACAGGAACTAGAGTAAAAACATGTTCAAGATGTAGAGATACGGTAAGTGAAAGCATTCCAGCACTTGGACATGTTGAAAGTGATATTTGGAGCAATAATAATCAATATCACTGGAAAACGTGTACAAGATGTGGAACTATGGTGGGAAATACAGAAGCACATATTGATGCAGATGAAAGTGGATCATGTGACATATGCGGATACAGTATGATAGTTACTGTTGTTCCACCAGTACTTGCAAAAACATATGTTTACAATGGTTCAGAGCAAACAGCAGAATTTACAAATTGGAATAATAATATATTACTTGCTCAAAATGATAAACGAACAGATGCGGGGTCACAGGAAGTAACCGTATTGATAAAAAACAAAAATAAATATGTATGGAGTACGGGAGGAAACGAAGATAGAACATATACTTTTATAATTAAACCTCAAGTAATAGAGATGCCAGTTAAACACAACTATACATATGATGGAACTAATAAAGTTGGAGTTGAAGCTGGAACAAATTATGAAAGAATAAGCGATTACGAGGCAACTGATGCTGGTTCATATAGAGCATTAGTAAGGCCATTAGAAAACTATTGCTGGGAAGATGGTAGTGTAGGAAATCAAGTACTAGTATGGGAGATAAAGAAAAAGCCAGTTTCTGTAACATGGAGCTCTCCGTCAGAGTTGACATACACAGGAAATTTACAGTCAGTTATTCCATCGTGCGTTTTAGGTGTAACTGGTGAATCTATGACATTTTCATATGAGCAACGTGTAAATGTTGGAACGTATACAGTAAATGCAATTCCAACAGCAGTTATTGGTGGAAGAGAAAAATTATCTAATTATGAGGTATCAAATACTACTGCAGAGTATTCTATAATACCAACGCAGATGGAAAGTGATGTTACAATCACACTCGGTACTACATCATATGTATATGATGGTACTTATCATACACCTGAAGTTACGGTTAAGAATGGTGATGTTGTTTTAAACAAAAATGATTATTCGGTTGAATATGTAAATAACAAAAATGCAGGAACTGCAAGTGTAGTTATTACAGGTGTCGGAAATTATTCTGGTTTTAAAACAGAGAATTTTACAATTGCAAAAAGAGAATTGACGGTTACACCAGAAGAAAATCAAGAAACGATGCTTGGAGTTACAAACTATACTCTAAAATATACATATTCAAATAACGTCGAATCGGAAACGCCTGGTTTTACAGGAAAGCTTGCTAAAGCTGGAGATAATAACTTGGGACCACACGAAATCACGATCGGTACTCTTCGTTTGGTTGACAATGGTAGCTTTTTAGCTGCAAACTACACAATCAAATTTACAAGTGGAGTTATTTTTGAAATAAAAGATTACGATTGTATGGAACTTGAAGTGCTGATTCCAGAAAGAGGAATCTTAGAAATACCAATTCCAGCGAATGGAAAAAATAATTATTTAGTATCTTGGGGTGACGGAAGTTATGAGAGGATTGTTGGAACAGGATTTCCATCACATTACTATGTAACATTGGAGCCAAAGACATACACTGTAAGAATCGCTGGAACTTGTGAATCTTTTGGATATACAGGTGACTCAATAGTTACCTCAACCAATATCTATTCAAGCTACTATTCTTTTACACATTTTTTAACTAAAATTAAAAAGTTTGGAAATCTAAGTGCATCAAAAATTGGATTTAGTAACTGTTCAAATCTTGTCGGTCCATTACCAACACCTTCAGGATTTGAAAACCTAACTAGTGTAGACAATATGTTTTATGGTTGTGAAAAATTAAATGGAACAATTCCAGAAGAAATGTTTAAGGATTGCGAATTAATTAGAAGCGCTAAAAATACATTTTATGGTTGCAGACTTCTTACTGGTCAAATTGACGAATCATTATTTGAAGGTTGTAGTAATATTCGTTCTTTTGAGAATACATTTAAAGGTTGTATTGGATTGACTGGAGAAATTCCGGAAGAATTATTCAAAGATAATGTAGAAGTACTAAGTTTTGCGGGCACATTTAATGGATGTACAGGATTAACACAAATTCCTGAAAAACTATTTGAGAAAAATATAAAGAATGCATCTTTTTCAGAAACATTTTCAGAATGCACTGGAATTACAAGCATTTCAGAAAATTTATTCTTACAAAACACATTGGCATCGAATTACTATAAAACCTTCTACGAAACAAGCATATCTAGTGTACCTACAAACTTATTTGCTAACAATATTGTTTCTAGAATATCAAATGATATAAATAGCCAAAATGACTATAGATCAACATTTGAAAATTGTACAAATATTGAGAATTTAAATTTAAATATATTCTTTATTGGAAGAGATATGTTTAAGAATTGTACAAACATTGAAGAAATTACACTTCCAAGTGTGGCTATGATTGGTGAACATGCCTTCTATGCATGCAACAACTTAGATAATATCAAAGTTGGAGGCGAAATGTTGTCAAGCATTGAAAGCGAAGCATTTATGTATACTGGCACTAACCCAAATATTTTAAAAACGTATGTTAACAAAAATAATGGTGTGTTGGTAAATTACTTATGGAATAATAGTAACAGACAAATTGATATTGAAGCGCCAAAAGGATATGTTGAAATTATTGCTCCAAATTATCCATATACTAATACAAAAGAAGTACAACTTAGAATTACAGTAGATGGAGATCCGGTCGCAGATGAAATTCAAATTGCTATTTTAAACGATAAGACATATACTATTCCAACCCAAGAAGAGTTGGATAATATTGGTGGCGACGAATCACTTAACATATTTAATTGGGAACCATATGTTCAAAATAAGGCATGGACTCTTAGAGATGTTGAGGGTGTTAGAACAGTTTACGTATACTTTAAAGATAAGATGGGAAATATTAGCAATGTTTCAGTAGATTTATAAAAAATATCAAATTACGACGTCCCTTATTTTCGTATTTTTCGAAAATAAGGGGCGTTTTGGTTTTTTTTAGGAAATGTGGACAAAAACATGTGATTGTGGGAAAATATAAATGATAAATATAGTAGGAGGAAAATATGAAGAACAAAAGAAAAATATTAGCGGTATCGATGACATTGATGGTATTAATACTTGTAGCATGTGATAAAAATAACAATGAAAATAATAACAATGATGTAAAAGTGACTGAAACAAAAAATAATAGTGCACAATATATTCCAAAAACAGAAAATCAAGATTTGTATAAAGAAGTAAATATATATCAAGAGTACAATACTTATTATAATTTAAAGCACGCAATGGACGAAGCTAAAGAGTCTCTTGAAAATATTGTTGACATATCTAAACTTGTCGAAATGAGTGACGCAAAAGAAAAATATGATACAGGAGATCACGAAACCAGCGCTTACACCTCAAAAGAAAACGACAGTTATCTAGAAATAGCTAGCATTAAGCTTAAAAATACAGACGAACTTATTTGGGCAATGCAAAAAGCATCAGATAGAGCAAAAGCTCTTAAAGAGAGCGGCATAATTCAAGACATTGATAAAGAAGTTATAATTGAAATAAATGGTGGAGTATTGACTATGGTTGTTTCAAAAGAAAATGCGTTACAAATATCAGAAGCAATTACAATGGTGTTGAAGTAGGGGATAGAAGAAAGGAAATGTGTTATAGATGGACAATCTAAAAATTAACTATAAAAAGTTTATCTTAAGAGTGGGAATAATAGGAGGTGTTACACTTTTAATTATTCTATTAATAAGAAGCGGCTTTAATAATGAAAATAAAGCAAAAGTTAAACCAGAAAATAAAGATATTATGGTTATAACACCTACGGAACAAGTTTTTACATCAAATGAAGAAGAAATTGTGAACAAAAAAGAAACGATTAAAAATGTTCAAGAAGGATTGTTGTCGAGTCAACTATTTTCGAACAAAGTTAAAAACTTAGGTAACGAAGAAATTTTAACTACATATCAATTAGAAGAATATAAAGATAAATTGGATGGATTTGCTTTAATAGATGAAAATGACAACTCATATCAAGAGGTTGTAGTGCTTGCAGCATATGACAAAAACGATTATGATGCTCTACTAGTTAAATTTATAGGAAGACTAGAGGATTTGAAAAAAGCACATGGAAACAAATATGGTAATTTATTTAAACAAAACAAGAATGTTGTTTTAAAACAAGAAGCAGGAAGAATAGCATTTATTGTTTCAGAAAATGCAAAAGAAATTGAAACTACAATTAATGGACTATACGATTAGGAATTATATGCTTCCGTAAGTGAATATGAATTATTAAAACTATGTTTATATTTTTGTAACAAAAGAAAATAAAATGAAAACAAACTTTAACAAAAATAGCTATTTTAATAAGTGAAAAACACAAAAGTGTACTTCCGTAAAGTGTTACAAGCAAACTTTACCCGCAAACGCCGTAATAGTAAGCGTTTGCGGGTTTTTGCGTGTGGACAATTATAATTAAAAGACTTATATTATAACAAGATATTAAATATAAGAGGCAAAGTCTGTCTTAATATCTTAAAGTGCACAACACAAAAAGGGAGAGAACAAAAAATGAACAGAAAAACAAAACGTTGTATTTTGATAATGCTAACACTCTTAATCAGCCTGGTGGTAGGAACAGCTACACTGGCGTGTGAACACTGTGGAGTGGAAAGCTGGAGGGAAGTACCCGAAACGTATACAGGAGGGCAAACACAGACTCAGCACATGAGTTACATTCACGTATGTAACAACTGTGGACAAGCTGGCGAGTCATTGTGGCGAAACCATAAATATCAAGCTGGTTCTACAGTTTGCTCGGTATGTCAATACGAAAGTGCTCCTGTTCATGAACACACTTGGGGAACAGAAAGGACGTATACGGTATATCCAACATGTACAACAGGTGGATCTTATTACCTTACATGTACAACGTGTGGTGAAATGCAATCGTATTCTGTTTCTGCATTGGGACACAACTATGGTGATTGGGAAGACTACAGCAATACTCAACACCAAAAAATCTGTTCAAGAGACATCTCTCACATTGAATTCGAAAATCACGTAGATTCAAACGGAGACGGTTTATGTGATATTTGTGCACATGGTATTGTAACTGCTCTTCCAAAACCATTTATAATTGACACTTATGTTTATTCTGGTTTTGAGTATGAAGCAGCAATAGCAAATTATGACGGACTATTAATGACAGCCTCAAACATATATAGGACAAACGCTGGAACACAGTATGTTTCAATAATCTTAAATGACAAAATAAATTATTGTTGGGATGATGGAAGCGTAGATGATCTATCTTTAGAATTCACAGTTGAAAGAGCAACGATAGATATTCCAGAAGGATTGTCATTTGTTTTCAATGACACAATTCAGCAGGGAGTTCCAAATGGTCAATTTTATGAAATTTCAGGAACATATTCAGCTAAAGATGTTGGTGAATATACAGCAACTGTACAACCAGATACAAATCACAAGTGGAGCGATGGTACAATAACATCTAAGAATATTTCTTGGTCTATCACACCTGCCATTGTGCCAGATGTTATTACAGTTGATTGGGAATATGATGGAAAAGAAAAAGAAGGAGTTACTCCAGTACAAGGATTATCTATTACTGGTGATTTGGTTGGAACTGATGCAAAAACTTATACAGCAATAGCAACTCCAGATTCAAACCATACATGGTCAGATGGTACAAGAACAGCAAAGACACTTACATGGGAGATTACCAAAAAGCCAATTAGTGTTATATGGGGATCACAAACTGTATTTAATTATGACGGAAGTGCACATGCTCCAACTGCTACTATTCAAACAGGTGTTTTAGGAGAAACGATGGCTGTTACAAGAACTACCAAAACCAACGTTGGTACTTACACATCTGTTGCTACACCGGGTAACGTAACTGGTGGAAGGGCTAAAAAAGGAAACTATCTTGTTACAAATCTTGAGTGTGATTTCTCAATTGTTGAAAACACAGTATCGGATTTTGAAATTACATTATCGCAAAATTCTTTTGAGTATGATGGCACTCAAAAAAGACCTTCAGTTACAGTAAGAAAAGGTGGAACAACTCTTACCGCATCAAATTATACAGTATCATATCAAAATAATATAAATGCTGGAACGGCAACTGTTTTAATTACTGGACAAGGAACTTATACTGGAAGTGGATATAAAACATTTACAATCAATAAAAAACAAATAAGCACTGTGTGGGATGAAACTACATTAAGTTTCACATATGATGGGAATATTCATTTGCCAGTGGCAGCGGCTAATACTGGAATAACAGGTGAAATGGTTGAATTACTTGTATTAGGGTCAAATAAGGATGCCGGCTCATATACAGCAACTGCATTGATTAATAAAGTTTCAGGCGGAAGACAAAGTGCAAGCAACTATGAATTAACAAATACTACTCATGCTTACGTTATTAATCAACGAGAAATAGTTGCTTCACCAAAAGGCGGATTAGGTAAAGTATATGGAGAAGAAGATTCAAGATTAATTCCACAATTTTCTAACCTTGTAGAGGGAGAAATTCCATCTACAACTGGATCACTTACAAGAGCAGCTGGCAATGACGTTGGCGAATATGCGTATACTGGAATAGGATCAATTGAATTAATAGATAATGGAACTTTTAATGCAAATAACTACACGTTATCGTATGCAAATAATGGCAATCAATTTAAGATTGAACCGAAAGATTTGTCATATGCTTTGGTTGCAGTGGATCCAGTAGAAGAAAAGTATAACGGAAGTGAGATAAGACCTTCTGTTACTGTATCAATAGAGGGCATTACATTGACAAGAGAAACTGATTATTCAGTTACTTATAAGAACAATATTAATGTAGGTGTCGCAACAGTTGAAATTAATGGATCAGGAAATTATAAAGGAAAAGCAGAAGGAAGATTTTCAATAAAGCCTTCTCCAATAATTGACTATGATAATGTTATTACAACAGTTCTAAATACAACTTCTATGGTATATACAGGAACACCAAGAGAACCGGAAGCTACGGTTACACTTAATGGAATTAGATTAGAGAAAAATTTAGATTATACGATTTCATATAGAAATAACATTAACGTTGGTAATAATGCAGTTGCAATTATAAAAGGAATTGGCAGAATTTTTGGAACGAAGGAATTGCTATTTAGCATAACACCAACAACACTAAACGGAACAGCTACAGTAGAACCAAGTTCATTTATATATAGTGGAAAAGAAAACACACCACTATTAAAGAACTTCACCTTAGATAATGGAACTGTTCTTGTTCAAGGACGCGATTATGAAGTTTCATATAGAAACAATATAGATGTTGGTAGGGGTGTATTAATTGCAACTGGTAAAAACGGACTTGGAGGAACACAAGAATTCCAGTTTGAAATTAAAAAGAGAACACCAATTATTACAATGACAGATAGATCAGTTCCTTATACAGGTCAGCCTTTTGCGCTTGATGGAGCTTCAGTATATGGAACAATAAATTACAAGAATTTACAAAATGTTGATGAGATATCAAATTATATAGTATATAACTACTATTCTGATTCGGGACTAACAACAAAAATAAATGGTGTTCCAACAGAAATTGGAACTTATTATGTTCAAGCTACACTTCCTGAAGATGCAAACCATAATGAGGCAAAATCTAATGTTGCAAAATTAACAATTTTTGGTGCACCATCAAACCCAATAATAAGTGGAAATAACGGAAACAGAACGTTACCTTCTGGATGCACAGTTAATGAAGGACTGTATATAAACATATATGGAAGTGAAATTACTGCATCAAGAGGAACAACCATTAAATATATGTATAGGATAAATGAAATAGCATGGATAGCGTATAGTGGGACAATTTCTAACACACTAGAAGGACATTATATAGTAGAGGCTTATGCGTATGTTGCTGAAAGACCAAGTTTAAGATCTGAAACCGTTACTTATGAATTTACAATAGATAAAAGTGTACCAGAGATATCAGATAGTGATATTGTTATACCTGAAACTACAGATACAGTTGTTATAGAAGTTGATGTAACAAATACAGATATAAAGGAAATATTTATAACAGAAACTCAAGGGTATAATCCAACTGCTCTAGATAACTGGAGTAATGTAAGAGGTAGAGTTAACGGAAAAACAATATTCGAACTTTCTCAAGGTGATGAAGTTAAGACATTATACATTTGGGAGAGAGATGAGGCAGGAAATGTTAGCGGGCCAATTACAAAGAATATAATTTTAAATGCAACAAAAATAGGAAATATAAATAATAATAAAGCAAATATATTCTTTAAAGTAACAGATGAATATTTACACACGGCCAATATAACAAAAGACGATGTTTTATTCTACATTAATGGATTTGAAACATCAGGAAAACTTCTTTCATTAAGCAGAGAAGAAATTGCCAATGGATATAAGTTTAGTGGTGTGATGAACAACATCACAGGTGATGGAGAATTAAGCTTTAAAGTAAGTAAAGAGCTTATATTTGATAAAGCAGGCAACACAATTTCTAACATAAATGAAATTGTAAGAACTGAAGAAATTACTGTAGATAATACAATTCCAAAATTAAATATATCTTCTTCGGAAGCAAGTATTCATATTGAAGTATCTGACGAACATTTAAAAGCAGTAATGATTAATGGAGCCATTGTTGCTAATCAAGATGGAAGCTATGATACGGAATTGTTCTATGGAAAGAATACAATAACTGCAATTGATGAATATGGAAATGAAAACATCAAGATAGTATATAGAGAGTCAGAAGAAGCAGAATTTATAAGGAGCACACCTAATGAGCCAGAATTATATGATGGCATGAAGGCTGTATACTATACTGGTGATACAGAGAACGTATCAGATTACTTTGACGAAACGATGTATTCATATGAAGATCCAAATGATAATTTGGAAAACACATCATCAGAGTGGGCAAACGCAAAAACAGAAGATGGAAGTATGTGGGTATGGATACCAAGATATGCATATAAGGTAACATACTATACAGATGCAACAAAAACATCTGTAAGTGATACAAAAACAAATTATGCTTCATACGATATCCTATTTTTACATGAAGCAAGCAATGATTATAAAGACCAAAATGGAACGATATCTCCAATGCCTGATGGATATACCGTAGCGGCTGCATTCGCTGGAAGCTATGATAATGGAAATTCAGTAGCTGAAACAAGAGGATTTTGGATTTCAAAGTATGAAATATCTATGGAGACATCTAGTGACGGTCAAACATGGGTAAATGGTGATTCGGCAGAATTTGGTGGAGGAAACATTCTTACAACTAACGCAGGAAATAGTGAATACATAAGAGCAGTTTCTAAGCCAAATAGGAATTCTTGGAGAGGAATAAATATATCTAATGCATATTTGAATTCAAGCAGTATGCTTACAAAATGCAATTCACACTTAGCAAAGAATAGCGAATTTGAAGCAGCTCTTATACTTGGAAATAGTGCATATGGAAGAAATGGATCATATATTGCATTAGATACAGATATAAAAACTGGAACAGCAGTTGCTACTAGCACAACTGGAAATGTTACCGGTGTATTTGACATGCTTGGTGGTGCATGGGAGTATACATCAACATATTTAAATACTTTATCAGATACAAGTGATACAACTGCATTAATAAATGGCAAGTCAAACAATAAAGAAGTTTTAAGCAGTAGTGATTTATCGAACATTATATTTGATGAAAAAGAATATGGTGTTATGGGGAATAATCCTCAAAATGCATATCAAACTTCAAAGGTAGTATTTAGAGGATTAGACTATACCAATACTAATATTGCTACTGGAAGTATTCCTTCAAACGGAGCAGCAAGCAATAAGATAGGCTATAGAGTTACTTTAAGCAGAAAGGATAGAGGTACTTTAACAACATTTACAGTTAAGAACTATACAAGAAACCTTAACTCTGCTTCGTATACGTTAAACTCTACTGACACATTCTCGGCTTATGATGGTGATGAATTATTTGTAAGTTCATATAGAAAAGAGATTCCTGGATTTACATTATTTAAAGGATTTATAAATAACGGTGGAACAACAATTCCAGAAAATGGAGAAGTTCAGAAATTCTCTGTAGATAAAAATGGAAATACAGTATTAAATATTTACTATAGAAGAAACATATTAAGAATCAAGTTCCATGTAAACGGAGGATATTTAGGGCAAACAAGTCTTGCAGGAGCACATTTGTCAGATTCGTTTTTCTGTTATAATGGAGCACCTAAGGGAGAATTCTGGCAAGGTGTTTATGGTGGATATGTTGGTTCTAGAAAAGACGCAACTTTAGATACGGTTAAAGATGGAATATATAATTATAATAATTCATCTGCTATTAACTTTAAGAGAACAGGATATTATATTGAAAGCAGGGCGGAATGGAATACAAAACCTGATGGAACGGGAACATCGTTTGACCAAGCTAAAACGAATTATTCTGCAAATACATTTGCAGGATGTGATTTGAGCAAAGGTGATCAAGTAGTTACATTATATGCTAATTGGAAACCAATTCATTATACAATTAGATTTGACCAAAATAATGGAACTGGAAGCATGGAAGACATTCCAATGGTGTATGAACAAACAGTTACATTACCAAATAATACATTTACTAGAGAAGACTGCGTATTCTTATATTGGAATACAAAACCAGATAGAACAGGTACTACTTACCAAAATGGAGCAACGGTAAGGAACTTAACAACAACAAATAACGCTGTTATTACACTTTATGCACAGTGGAGATTTAACTATGCAAGATATGAAAGTGGTCCTAAGTTTAATGAGGATATTAAGAAGTTAGCTGGAACTGCAAATGCAACAGTTAGTTCAGATGATTATTTAATTAGAAAAATTGAATGGCAAAATGGACCATTTACTGTTAATAATGTACCAAGTGGAGCAATAAACGTTGCAGGCATAGAATATATGCCTATATACGCATGGCTTGAAGGAACAACAGTTAAATTATGGAGTGAAAGTGAAAAAGTACTGTTAGATGACGATTGTTCATCTATGTTTAGAAGATTACGTAATTTATCTGAAATGGATATTAAAGATGTATTGCATTATACAAATTCAGATAATGTAACAAATCTTGCATATTTATTCTCTGGATGTAATAACATAACAGATATTGATATGACAGACTTTAATACGTCTATAGTTACAGATATGTCATATATCTTTAATGAGTGTACAGCTCTTGCACAATTGGATATTAGTACATTTAATACTGAAAAAGTTGAAAACTTTACGGCAGCATTTAAAGCTATAAGAGGAATTTCTATATTAGATTTAACTGTTCTTGATACTTCAAGTGCAACAGATATGACACAAATGTTTTATGGAAACGACGGAATTGTTGAATTAATAATAACAAGTTTTGACACAAGCAAAGTTGAAAAAATGTCAAGAATGTTCTATGGATGTTCAAATCTAACAAAAATACTTGCTTCGGAAAACTTTGTAACTACAAGTGTAACTGATGACTCAAATATGTTTACGGGAAGCCAAAGAATAAATGGCGGCTCGGGAACAACATATAATGCAGCACATGTTGGAAAAGAATATGCACACCTAGATGGTAAAGATGGCTTGCCAGGATATTTCTGGAATGAAATATTCTATACAATAGCATTTAATGCAAACGGTGGAACAGGAACGATGAGCAATATTCCTGCACAGTATGGATTTAATGTAACATTACCATCAAATACCTTTACAAGAAATGGATATACATTTAATGGATGGAATACTAAAGCTGATGGAACTGGAACGGCATATGCAAATGAAGCTACTGTAAAGAATTTAACATATGTTAATAATTCAACAGTAACTCTATATGCACAATGGAACGTTATTGTATATACCATTACATATGACTTAGATGGTGGAAACGTAGAAGTAGAAAATCCTACAACTTATACAGTAGAAACTCCAACATTTACATTAAATAATCCTATAAAAGAGGGATATACATTTAAAGGCTGGACAGGAACGGAATTGCCGACGGCTCGCGTCAGCGTGTCTATAAATCAAGGAAGTTATGGAGATAGAAGCTATGTTGCTACTTGGGAAGAAAAAGTTGCAAAATATGTCACAGGTAAAAACTTCAATGCAATAATTAAACAATTAGCAGGTGACACGGGTGCTACACATCAAACTGTAAATACGACAATTACAGGCATAGAATGGCAAACATCTAAGCCGGCAGATAGCATTTTGAATGCTTCTACAACGAAGAATGTAGGGCTAACAACAGAAACTCCTATCTATGCATGGTTTGATAATGGAAAAATAAAATTATGGTCTGATGCAAGACATATATACTTTAACGAAGATATGTCACTTATGTTTGTAAGGATAAGCAACTTAAACGAACTTAATCCAATTCAAGACTGCGGTGTTACAGAGGGAACTTCAAATGTAACAAATCTATATGGAACATTTGCATACACAGGAATAAACGGTAACACTTATAAGCTAAAGGGACTTTCAACTTGGGATGTTTCTAAAGTTACATCTATGACGAGCTTATTCTTAGAAGCTGGAAAGAGTGCACAAACATGGGAAATAGGAGATTTGTCAAGCTGGAATACTTCTAAAGTAACTAGAATGGATTACATGTTCTATAGAGCAGGTATGAATGCATCAAATTGGAACATTGGTAGTCTAGCAAATTGGGACGTATCAAAAGTAACTACAGCACTATATATGTTTAGAGAAGCTGCAATTAAAGCAACCTCATTTAACCTAGGAAATCTAGATAACTGGAATACAGGCAATATTACAACAATGGGTTCTATGTTTGCGAGTGCAGGTAAAGAGGCACAAACATGGAATATTGGTGATTTATCAGGGTGGAATACGTCAAATTCAACAAATATGCAATCTATGTTTAGAGATGTTTGTGTAAGTGGAGACACATTTAACATAGGTAATATAAACAATTGGAATACATCAAAAGTAACCGATATGTCACATATGTTCAATAAGGCTGGACAATCTGCATCTAATTGGAATATAGGAGAATTAGATAATTGGAATACAAGTCAAGTTAAAAATATGTCATATATGTTCCAAAACGCTGGTATGTCAGCAGCAACGTGGAACATAGGAAAGCTAGACAATTGGAATACTGAAAAAGTTACGTCATTTATATACATGTTCCAGTATGCGGGATACTCTGCTAATACATTTGACATAGGTAATTTAGATGATTGGGAAATTGGAAGTGCAACATCAATTTCATATATGTTCAACTATGCAGGATACAATTCAGAGACATGGAATATAGGACATTTGGATAATTGGGATGTATCAAATATAGAATATATGACATTAACGTTTGGTTGGGCAGCACATGGAGTTAATGATACATGGGATATAGGAAACTTAGACAATTGGAAGACAGGTAAAGTTAAATCTTTTGCCGGCACATTCCAACAAGCAGGAAATGGTGCAACCACATGGAATATAGGAGATTTATCTAATTGGAATGTTTCTAGTTGTACCAATGCAGATGGAATGTTTACAGAAGCTGCATATCATGCTACGTCTATGAATATAGGTAATTTAGATAATTGGAACGTTTCAAACCTTGTACATGCAACTGCAATGTTCTGTGATTTAGGCTTATATGCTACATCATGGAATATCGGAAACTTGTCTAATTGGGATGTTTCTAATGTAGAAACAATGCATGGTATGTTCTATCATTATGGTGGACGAGATACTTCAGCGGACACATTGGATTTATCTGGATGGGACACATCAAAAGTCACAGATATGAATAGAATGTTCTCAAACTCTTCGGTGCTTAAAAAGATATATGCTTCACCGTCATTTGTAACAACAAATGTTACAGATTCCGAGAATATGTTTAGATATTGTCCGGTATTAAAAGGTGGAAATGGAACCGTATTTAATGAGAATCACATAGATGCTGAATATGCATGGATTGATGGAAGAATAGATCCAGATACTGGTGTAGCAAGACCAGGATATTTCTGGTGTCATGATGAATATCAAATAACATATGACAAAAATACAACAGATACTGTAACAAATATGCCAGAAGCTCAGACAAAGAAATATGGCGAACCACTAACATTATCTAGCATGGTTCCAGTAAGAATAGGATATACATTTAAAGGGTGGGCAGAAGCAAGTGATGGTCCTGTTTTATATAATGCAGGTGGAACATATAGAAAGAATAGTGAAGCAACGCTTTGTGCACAATGGGAAATAAGGAACTATGGTGAATTTGATGGCGATAGTCTTGTAAATGCATATGACACACTACAAGAAGCATTTAGTGGAGCAACAAGTGGAAGAACTATTAAACCATTAGTTGGAATAACAGAAACAACAACAGCCTCAGTTCCATTAGGAAAGACGTTAAGCCTTGACTTAAATGGAAAGGTTACTTCATTAAGTGGAGCAGAAATCGTAAACAATGGTAATTTAACTATAACAGGTGAAGGAACTTTATCTGGAGATTACAATACAGTAGTTACAAATACAGGAACTTTTGTACAAGAAGGAACATCTACAATAAGCTTTAATCCTACAACAAATACAAACGAAACTGCGGAGTGTTTAGCTATTATAAATTCTGGAATTTGTAATTTAAACGGTGGAACAATTACAGGAACAAGAGCAATTAGAAATATTGCTCAAGGTGCTGTAATAATTCAAAATATGACAATACAAACTACTAGAGCAGGAATTCAAAATCGTAGCTCAAGAAATACAGAAGCAAATCCAGGATTAAGAATAATTAGTGGCTCACTAAGGGTAACAAATTCAGGAAATGTTGTTTCTACTTCTACAGGTGGTTTGACAGTAATTGATGGCGGAACAATTCAAGGAACATCCAATGATACGCCTGCCGTTATAAACTCAGATGGAAGAACAATTATAAACGGTGGAACAATTACAAAGTCAAGAGATAGAGCTGTACGTCAATGGAAGAGCACAACCGGCGTAATTGAAGTAAGAGGTGGAACAATTAATTCTACTCAAGGAGTTGGTATTAGTTCTCAAAATGGTGGAACAATAATTGTTACAGGAGGAACTATTACTGGTGGATCAGAAGGTATTAGATTATATGGCACAGATACTTTAATAATTGGAACAAATGAACAGGTGCCAGATGTAAGCACAGAAGTACCATCTATTACAGGTGGAACAATGGGTATTAATGCAGAAGTTGGAACTATAAAGTTCTATGATGGTGTAATTAAAGGTTCTACAAATAATGCTATAGTCGGAAGTGTAGCAGAAGTTCCGGTAAATTACGGAATTAAGAAGACCACAAGTGGAAATATTGAGACAGCAATACTGGTACCTCAATATGTAATTACATATAATGCAAATGGTGGACAAGATGCACCAGCTTCTCAAAATAAATTAGAAGGTGTAGACATAGCTCTTGCATCTGATGAGCCAACGAGATTAGGCTATGCATTTAATGGGTGGTCTACTACAAGTAATGGAACAGTTGAATATACTTCAGGTGCAACATATTCTGCAAATGAATCAACCACATTATATGCAGTTTGGAGCGAAGAGACTTATGTAATAACATACGACTTAGACGGAGGAACGGTAGCTGCTGCCAATCCAACAAGTTACACAGTGGAAACGGAAACATTTACATTAATTAATCCAACTAAAGACGGATACACATTTACAGGCTGGACAGGAACAGGATTGTCAACGGCTAGCGACAGCGTGTCTATAAATAAAGGAAGCACTGGAGATAGAAGCTACACTGCAACATGGAGCATTATTAGATACACAGTTGAATACTATCAAGGAAATAATAGTTCAACTTCAGGATTTACGAAGTTTGATGTTACAGACGTTCATACATATGGACAAAGCAAGAACTTAAAAACATATGCTGAACTTGGTGGAACAGCTCCAGAAGGATGGACATTTGATGGTTGGTCACAATCTGAAACAGGTACAAGGAGGACATTTACAGATGGTCAGTCAGTAACAAATTTAACTGACGTACAAAATGGAGTAATTAAACTATATGCGATATTTGTTAGAAGCATTAGATTTAAATCTGGATCAACTGGTGCAACAGGTAAAATAATAAAACAATATTATAATCCATATAATGTAGTTGGATATTTAACATCTGTAGAAGTGCCAACATTAGCAACTATATCAGAATATTGGAATCCTCTTGGATATAGGGAAGATACAGTTGCAGGAACCGCTACGGTAGCAATTGGAAGTAATATAACTCCAGCAGTAAATGGCACAACAACATACTATGGTGTATATGAAAAGATTATTGATGTATATTCGGGTGTATTAAAAGAAACTCATACAACAACAACTCAATATGTCAATGTTAATAATAATACGGTTTCCAGTGTAGAAGTGCCACCGCTAACAACTATAGACGGATGGACAAAAAACGGTTATAGAGATGATGAACTACCTGAATGGGCACATTTTAGTGTAGGTGATACGGCTCGCACAATAAATATTAGTTACGATAGTAGCAATACTACACTATATGGTGTATATAATCATAATTGTTCACTAGAATATAGACCTAATTACTCGGGAGCAACAATGAGTGTTGGCGCTAGTAAAATAGTATGCCTAAATACAAGTTCGGCTACAACAGGTGCAGCTACATTTACTATAAATAATGTGAGCTGGACATCAGGAAGAGAAGGATATAATTTCGTAAATTGGAATACAGAACCGGATGGAAGTGGAATTACTTACGTTGTAGGTGATAGCGTCGTTAAGACTTATCAATATAATGCCCCATCATTTACTACAACTATTTATGCTCAATGGACACCAATTGAGTATTCGATTGCATTTGACGCAAATGGTGGAACCGGAACAGCAATGGCAAGTATACCTGCAACATATGATGTTGCTCAAAACTTACCAACTAATACATATTCAAAGACAGATTATGCATTTGATAGTTGGAATACTATGGCAGACGGAAGTGGAACATCATATAACGATGGACAAAGTGTAAGTAACCTAACAACAACTGATGGAGCTACAATAACACTTTATGCACAATGGAGACAATCGGCATTTACGATTTCATATGAATTAAATGGTGGAACTGTTTCTACACCAAACCCATTTGGATATAGTGTAGACTCAGAAACATTTACATTAAATAATCCAACAAAATCAGGATACGACTTTGTAGGTTGGTCTGGAACTGGATTAACAGGAAATGCAAATAAAACAGTAACAATACCTCATGGAAGCACAGGAAATAGAAGCTACACAGCAAACTGGACATACACAGCAACTCCACAAATTGTATTAGACGACTATAATACATTTAACTATTCTGCAGATGGCGGAGCTTTATACTTTGTAAGCACAACTCAAACTACAGTACCAAGTGCAGGAACTTCTGGATGGACTACTTCAACTACTACAGGAAACTTAACACTTGTAGAAGGAACTACATACTATGTATGGGTTAAAGATGAAAATGGAGAAGTATCTCCAAATGGCAGTACAATAGCAGTAAGAACAATTACAAGAGAAGTAGCAGAAGGAAGCACATTAATTGCTAAGTATACAGATTCAGAAGGTGCGGATATTTCATTTAGTAGTAATAAGGCAAACGTATTAAATGGTACAGCTGTATACATACAAGCAACTGCTAATATGGGATATCATGATCCAATACTAAAAATTAATGACGCAGCACAAATGGATGCAACATATGTAGGAAACGTAACTTCTAATGTTTCAATTAGAACAATGGTTTCGTTGTATCCATACACAATCACATATGACCTAGATGGTGGAACAGTTGCATCTGCAAATCCAACATCTGGATACTATAATACAAACGTTAATATAGCAAACCATCCAACAAAGAGTGGATATACATTTACAGGTTGGACTGCAACATCGGGACTTAATACAACTAATGCAAAATATGGAGATACAGCTTCAACAGTAACTACTTCATGGAGCAGTGCTAGTACAAAAGTCAAAGCAAAGTACTTTGTAAATTTAGCAACGCTAGGTAGCACAATTGTTTTAAAAGCTAACTGGCTAGAAAACAATTATTTAAATACTTCAACGTCTACGTATTACGAGACGCTAGCGACTGCATTGTCTGAAGTTCAAAGTAACCAAACTATACAGGTTGTGAAAGATTTAACTGATGCATCAACAGAGGATCCAACACTTGCAAGTGGAAAGACGGGAGTTAAGCTAGATTTAGTTGGTAAAACAGTGACATTGAATAAACAAATAGCTAACAATGGAGAATTAGATATTTATACAACAGTTAATGGAGCGATACTGCAAGGAAATTTTGGGGGAGGAAACACCATACACTATACTGGAGCACTTTTGTTTAACAAAGGAACATTGACAATAAATGAAACTAATGATAATTACACAATGAGTATTATTAATTCAGGTGATGGGGAAGCTACAAATGTAATATATAATGAAGGAACATCTGCTTCCATAACATTAAAATCAAATGTAACACTAAAAAATACATGGAATACCAATAATTATTTTCTGGGACAATATGTAGTTTATAACCAAAAAGGAAATGTAGTGATAGACGGAGCAAAAATTGAAAATGAATCCCTTCATGGCATTTATAATAATACGAATGCACAGTTAACGATACTGTCAGGTAGAGTTGAAACAAAACTAGTTGGCATTTGTTCGTATGGAAATACATATATATATGGAACTGAGAGTGAAACAATAATATCAAGTTCAGATGATTATGCTATATATAGTGAGGGTCCTTTAAACATATGGGGGGGTAAAATAATTTCAACTCGTTCTGAAATATCTGATTATTATAATGCTGATGGTTTAAGGTTAAAAGGAACTCAACCAGTAAATATTTATGGCGGAAATATTTCTGGCGGTATATATGGAATTGACGTTGATTTTGATTACGATAGTGTTTGTTTAAATATTTATGGAGGAACTATAATAGGAAGAGGAATAAATGGTTCAGAAGACCAGAAAGATTATGGAATTTATTTGAACAATGGAACTGTAGAAGTATCTGGAGATGTAATTGTCTCTGGTCAAAAATATGGAATATATAATAATAACGGTACGGTTAGAATAAGGAGCGGAACAATAGAAGCGACCGCTACAGATGGAATTGGGATAAGTGCTTATAATTATGCTAATAGCGTAGTGCTTGGTTCCAATGACAATGATGTTAGTACAACATCACCAGTTATAAAAGCAATATCTAATATAGGTGTTTCAGTGAGGGGCACAGCACCATTATATTTCTATGATGGAAGAATTCAAGGAGAGCCAGGCAAATCAATCTATTCTGATGTTACAGTCATAACGCCATCAGGCTATGTAGTAAATAAGACAACTGCAGATGGAATTGAAACAGCAACATTGGCTCCAACTTTCACATCAACAATTAGAATAAAGAAAGATGATGTAAATTGGTCAAGTAGCGGAATGAATGTTGCACTATATCAAGATGGTGTTCAAAAGTATGCATATAGTTCAGCTACAACGACCGGCTCAAATATTGTATTTAATGATGTTTTAGAAGGTACATATGATGTATATGCAACTAGAATTGGAACAACTAAGACGACAATTATTGACACAGGAATAGATATTTCTACTAGCTTGCCAAATGCAACATTAGATTACTATACAGTTACAAGGGTGGTTGGATCTAACTCTTCTCTAACGACAAAAATAGGAGATTCAAGTGGAACATCATTTACAACTACTCCTACACAAGTACTAAAAGGAGAAACTATATATGCTAATGCTACAGCAAGTGGCACAGGATATACAGGCTACTTAAAGGTAAATAATATTGATTCTGATAATAATACAACATATGCAATAAATAGTGCTACAAAATTTGCATCTTCTAGAGGATATATAAAATATCCTGTTACATACTATCCTGGAACAACAGATACAGTAACAGGAATGCCAGCTAATCAAGTTAAGACGTATGGAACGACATTAAAATTGTCTTCTGATAGACCTTCAAGAACAGGATATTATTTCTTAGGCTGGGCAACAACTGAAGGAGCAACTTCCGCAACATATCAACCGGGGGCAAATTATACAACAAACGCTGCTTTATCGCTATATGCTATTTGGAGAGGACCACAAATTACATTTAACGGAAATGGAAGCAATATCTCGGGGATTTCATCATTAGCTCCGGTAAATGCACCACCTGGACAAGCTATCACTATACCAACAACAGATAAGACAGAAATAAACTCGCCAATCACAATGCATAGCTTTGCTGGATGGAGCACAACTAAAGTGGTTGAGGGTGAGGATACAGAGGTTGTTGAGTATTATCCGGGAGACCAGATTACTATTACAGAAGACACAACGTTGTATGCTGTATATACTTCAGACCTAATAGAATCAGTTGCAAACGCACCGGTACTTGGTGATGGAATGAAAGCAGTTTGGTGGACAGATGAAAATGATCCATTAAATTCAGAAGTAACTGGTAACTCATATCCAGCAGGAACATATAGTTATGTTTCTGTAGGACATGATGTAAGAGATGAAAAACAATCTAAATGGGCGAATGCAATTACTGAAGAAGATGGAAGCTACTGGGTATGGATACCAAGATATGCATATAAGATACACTCATTTAAAACAACAGATAAAAGTAGATTATATAAAGATGAAATAGATTTATACAGTAATCATAATAATAATAAAACAGGACAAATAGAAATAATATTCTTAAATGGAACAACTGATAAATACTTAGGAACCGACAATCAACTTCATGATTTGCCTGAAGGCTACATAGTACACCCAGCATTCCAAAAGATGACTACTGAAGAAGAGTCAGGTGGATTGAACCCACTTGGAAAATGGGATTCTGAAATTGAAGGAATTTGGATAGCGAAATATGAGATGTCATTAGAAACATCTATAGATGGTGGAACAACTTGGGAAAACACAAATACTATAAATTATTCAAACAGTCAAAGATTGGGATGTATCTATACTACAAACGCTGGAAATGAAGACTTAACAACTATTTATAGAGTTGTATCTAAGCCTAATATGAATGTATGGGGTGAAGCCGCTGTTGATTACCAATACGATAATTCAAAATATATGAACCCAAACTTAAATAGCCATTTGATTAAAAATAGTGAGTGGGGAGCTGTATCATACTTGTCATATTCAACATATGGTAGAAATGGAACAAAAACCACTGTAGATACTAATCAAATAGTTACTGATAACAATGATAAAGAGACAAGCACTACTGGTAATATATATGGAATATTTGATATGTCTGGTGGAGGTGCTGAAAGAGTTGCTGCATACAACTTGAATACTACTGCACAAAGCAGCTTAACTAGAGAAACAAATATTAAATATAGACAAAGATTCCAATTTTCTAATACATCAATAAGAGAAGGCGAAGCAGGATATGAAGTTACATATTTAATAAACAATCATAGTTATTCTTCATGGGAAGGTGAAGATTATTATATGATTGATTATTCATACGTTCTACGTGGTGGATGTAGTGTAGGGCAAATATCTGAACAAATGGGTATAGCTAATAATCCTTCTGATGCCGGACTATTTGCCTCAATAAGTTCTACAGGATATTCAAAAGACGTCGATAGTATTGAAGATGTATATGCTTATAGAGCAGCACTAATTATTGGCGGAGACGAAAAAACGATAACATATACTTCGGCTTCAAATGATAGTTCAATTACTAACATACCAGCACCTCAGCAAAAACGAGATGGATTTTCAATTGATTTAAGCGAACAAATACCAACAAGAACTGGCTATACTTTCTATGGTTGGGCAGATTCTGCAACATCAACTAAACCAGTATATCAACCGGGAGATAGATATAGTAAAAATGGAGATGCAACATTATATGCGATCTGGATGCCAGATGAGCACATTACATATGATGCAACAAATATAGAATTAGGAATAGGTACATTTACAAATGGCACATCACAAAATATTGTTGCATATGATACTAATAATACAGTAGTTACAAAATATTCTCATACATCCAATATTGATGATGAAGGTATAGCTTCAGGAACATATAGTAATAACTTAGAAACAAATGATGTAGTAACAATACCAGGAGCAATATCCCTTCATGTAAAATTATATTATTCTACGCAAAGTACACTTACTGACTGGGTATGTGTATGGGAAGGAAATAAAGCAAACTATATTGCAAATAGGAACTATTCTTCAAGTAAGCTTGGAACAAATACTGGAAAATTTGGCGACGGTATGAAAACTACATTTGAACAAGCAACACTAATAGAAGGAGATATTGATGGAGATACCGTAACATTTGGGTTCCATTCAAATGCAAGTTCGGCATACTATGGTTACTATGCGATTGTTACAAATAATGGAACTTTAAGTACTGCTGGTGGCTATGAAGAACCGATACTTACAAATATGAACTTTGTAGGTTGGGCAGATGTAAATAATACAACTCTTCCAACTTATACAAGTGAGCAAGAAGTTGTTGATGCAAAAATTCCAGATGGAACAGTGTATGCAGTATATGGATATAACATTGAATATGATTTAAATGGCGGAACAAGCTCTGCAATACCAAATGGAACAAAATTAAAAAATGTTGACTTAACTTTACCAAGTACAACAAGAGAAGAATTTACATTTATGGGTTGGGATGAAAATCCAAATCAAAATCCTGATACACCAACATATGTTGGAACATCAGCTATCTATTCTGCAAATGCATCTGTAAAATTATATGCAATTTGGAAAGCAAATGAATATCAGATTACATATAATGCTAATGCAGGAACAGATACTGTAACCAATATGCCAGAAAACCAAATTAGATATGGTGGAACAACACTAACTTTGTCAGATAAAGTTCCTGTAAGAGGAGATTATACATTCTTAGGTTGGAAAAAGACTGCTTCAGGAACATCAGCACAGTTCCAGCCAGGAGGAAGCTATAGTGATAATAATAGTGTTATACTATATGCATTATGGGCACACAAGGTAACGTATAATGCAAATGGTGGTACCGGAGCACCAGCTGCTCAAAATAAAATTGATGGAGTAAATTTAACATTAAGTTCGACAAAGCCTACAAAAGAAGGGGTTATATTTGTTGGTTGGAGCTTGGGTGCTTCAGATAACAATGTGGTATATCATCCAGGGGATATCTATTCTACTGAAGCAGATTTGAATCTATTTGCAGTATATGGTGCAATTATAACATTTGATGCAAATGCAGAGGATGCTAGTCTGGGTAGTGTTCCTACAACAGTTCCAAAAGTAAGTGGTGTAATATTGACACTTCCTTATGAAGTTCCTACTCGACCAGGTTATGCATTCTTGGGATGGAGTGATAATAGTCAAGCAACCAGTCCAACATATATTGCAGGTGCAAACTATACTCAAGAAGGAGCAAACACTTTGTATGCAATATGGGGAACAAATTATACAGTAACATACAATTCTCCAAACTATGCATTTAGTGGTGGAGGAAATACAAATACAGTAACTTATTCAACATCACCAGACGAATCAGTTCCGGTAGAGACATTTACAAAATATTCTCATACAGCAAATATAAATGACGAAGGAACAGCTACAGGAACGTATGCAAATAACTTAAATACAAACAAAGTAATTACAATTCCAGGAGCCTCAACACTTCATGTTAAACTTTATTATAGTACAGAAAGTGCTTCTTTTGACTGGGTTTGCGTATGGGCTGGTAATCATCCGGAATATACTGCATCTAGTAATTACTCAACAAGTAAATTAGGAACAAATACAGGTTCAAGTGGCAAATTTGGTGGTGGCAAAGCTACTGCTTTTGCAAATGCAACTTTAATAGAAGGAGATATTGAAGGAGATTCTGTAACATTTGGATTTAAATCGGATTCAAGTAGTGCTTACTATGGCTATTATGCAATAGTAACTGGAGACGGCTATCCGGCAGATGCTTATAGAGTTTCTGGAACATATAAAGAACCGATTCTGTCACCAGGATACAGTTTACTAGGTTGGAGCATGGATCCTAATGCGACTGTTCCAGACTATACAAATGAATATGAGATGGTATTAAGAAGTCCAGCTAATCGAACAGTGTATGCGGTTTTAAAATTTACACCATCGGCACCAACCATTGTTACACATCCAGAGAGCAAGATCGTCCCAATTGGATCAAGTATTGGATTAAGCGTAGTGGCAACAGATGGAATACCAACACCAAATACATATCAGTGGCAAGTATCAACAGATGGAGGAAGTACATGGAATGATTTAAGTGGTGAAATACTAGCTACCTACAATCCAAATATGACGGCCGATATGGATGGATATAAATATAGAGTATTATTGGGAAATTCTTATATAACCGGTTCGGATAGAGTTGTTTCTAACGTGGCAACTGTTCAATATGCAAGATATCAAAACACAGATACGGGATTATATTACGTGACACTTACCTCAGCAATGTCAGCAGTAGAAAGTAACCAGACAATTAAACCAATATTGATGAATATTACAGAAAAGTCTAATGCAACTTTGGCTTCGGGTAAAACAGGAGTTAGATTTGATATAGCAGGAAGTACAATAACGTCAAGTAACTCAATCGCAAATGATGGTGAATTAGAGATACTTACATCAGTTCAAGGCGGAACTTTAGATTTACCTATTTCGAACGGAACGGGTACTATGTTAATTAGTAGCGGAACTATTAATAAAGCAGTTAGTACCAATACGGGTACATTAACTATTACAGGTGGAACTATTAATGCAAATGTTGCTACTTCTGGTGGAACTATAAATATGAGTGGAGGAGAGATCAATTCATCCGGTCATGGTATTTCAACACATGATTTGTCACATAGTACAATTTATCTTTCTGGTTCTGCACGAATAAATGCAACACAAGATGGTATACATATTGTTGATGATTCGGCTTTAGAAATGGATGGAAATGCTTATGTAAGTGGAGGAAGACATGGTATTTTTTCAAAAGGTTCTAGATTGACTATTAGAAGTGGAACGGTTGAATCAACGTCAACTGATTATTATGCAATAAATTATGATACGTCTGTAACAGGACAACTTATACTAGGTGTGAATGATTCGGTTGTTGACACAACAAATCCAATTGTAAGAGGAATTAATTGCCCTGGAATAAAGAGAAGATTGCTTGGTTCAGGAGTGAAATTTTATGATGGAATTATTCAAGGAAAAACTAAGGCGTTCGTTGGAGACACAAGTTTTAACTGGACAATAGCATCAGGATATAAAAAGTCTACAACAACTGTTGATGGTATACAAACGACAATATTAGTTCCAAATAGTTAGTTTAAAAATGTAAGGTTTTTGGGGACACGACGGTCAGACCTGGTCACCAGGTTTTTGGGGACAGGTCAAGTGTCTGAGTTGAAGATAAAAAGCCCTCACTTCTTAAGAGAAATCTTAAGAAGTGGGGGTTTCGAATTTTAGGGAAGCTCCTTGAATTACCACTTTTTACTATGTTTTACTATCTTTTACCAAATCACTTTACCTGGCATATAAAAGTAAATAATATTACACTATAATTATTGACCATATATGCCTTTAAAGGTATAATTAATGGAGAAAGAGGTACAATTTTGTTTAGAATAATTGTATATTCAGATCATAAAGGAGATAGTGAAATAAAAGATTACTTACAACAATTAAATAATGTAGAAAGCAAAGAAAATCGATTAAGACTAAAGAAAATAACGTCATACATTCATGCTTTAGAAGAAAAAGGATTTGCATTAAAGGAACCACATATAAAAAAGATAGATGGAGATATTTGGGAACTAAGACCATTAAATGATAGGTTTCTCTTTGCAAGTTGTTACAAGGATAGCATAGTTCTATTATCTCATTTTATAAAGAAAACAAATAAGACTCCAAGAGCAGAGATTAATAAAGCAAATATATTGTTAGAAGATTTTAAAGAAAGGTGGAACAAAATTGAAAAGAAATAGGCCATATATAGAATGGAAAGATATAGAAAAAGAATTAAAATTTACTCCAGAAGAAGAGGCTGAAATAGAACTCGAAAAACAAATAATAGAAGCGACAATTACAGCAAGAAAAGAGGCAAAATTAACGCAAAAAGAACTTAGTGAAAAAAGTGGAATAATCCAGCCAAGTATTGCTAAAATAGAAACACGTGTAAGATCCCCACAAGTAACGACTTTGATTCGATTATTGTATCCGATGGGATACACTTTGAAAGTAGTTCCTATAAAAACCTCAAATAGAAAATAGTACATGGTAATTTAAACTTACTATTTATTGTATTTGATAATCGATATGCTATAATGTTAATATACGATAGATAAAGGAGATTATTATGAATAAAAAAATTGCAATACTAGTTGTTGTTATATTAATTATTTTATTGATTATAGGAATAGTTTTAATATGTAAGCCTAAGGCACCATCAGAAACACCTCATAATGGTAATATACCTTATGGAGAAAGTGGAGAAGCAACAGTTACTGATATATATAGCAGGCCAGAAGATTTTGCCGAAAAAATAGCAAATATTAGCGGAGATAGCATTAAAGCACCAGAAGGAATGGAAGTATCTGATGTCAATATATACAAGATAAATGACCAATTCTCACTATTATCATTTAAGTTAGGAAATAATAGCGGTGACACAATTAAAAGGGATGCAGTATTAAAGATTTCATTCTTAAATGAAAAAGGCGATCCATTTTGTATAATTGGAGGTCAAATTGAGCAAGATAGTGATTTTGTTTCTGGCGATTCAGCAGTTGTTAAAACCCAATTCTTAGATAGTTTTGAAGATTATAGTGCAATAGTAGTCGAAGTTGAAAAATAATATAAAACCCTGCTAACATGTTATTAGCAGGTTTTTTTTTATCCAATTGAATTTAAAATATTTTCAGTAAGTATACTCATAATTAGAAGTATTATGACTGAAAAATCAAACACGTAATCATAGAATAAAAATAAGTAACGATATTTAAATTGATTGTCGCAAGATTTTTGTAAAAATGGGATGCGTCTCCATTTTTTTTCTTTTGTAACCTTTGAAACAAAGATTATTGCAAAGACTAATCCAACAATCATTGCTATCATAAGTAGTAAAGAGATAATTGCTTCGCATGGAATTGGAATACCCAAATAAGGCATTTTAATAGTTGTATTTGCTAGAATTAATGTTAGTGCCGCAACGCCATTGTTAATAAAGTGAATAAGCATGCTGATTTTTATATCTTTTGTGTAATAATATATTGACCCAAAAACGAGACCAATCGTAAATGCAAAAAGACTTTGTGATAAATTCATGTGCATAAGTCCAAATAGTATTGATGAAAATATGATTGCAAATGATGCACCATAAGGTTTTAGTAAGTCGATAAGGGATTTCCTAAAGAATAATTCCTCAAAAATAGCAGGAACGATAGCCAATGTAAATAGTACTAAAAACTTTGCAAATGGTGTATCCATATGTGTAAAATCAATTGTATTCAACACATCATAATCTATTCCGAAAAGTCTAAAAACAAAAAGCGTAAAGAAGATTTGGACTATATATATTATTGCAACAGAGATTATTAACATTCTAGGCCTAGAAATATATAGCTTTTTTGTTGTATTGGAAGAATCCTTTTTTATATATAGTTTTACGAATAGCAATGCTGGAACAATTGAAAAGATTTGAGCAATTAATTGCAATAGCATGGCTTGTTCTGTTTCATTAAAATTTGAAAGTATTGTGTCTACAAATATTTCGCCTAGGACTGAGGCAATTGTTTGCATTCCAACATAAATAACTATTGCTGTGCCAATTATAAAGCCTAAATGTTTAAAATCTCTTTTTTGCAATATATAAGATTTTTCTATATGCTCATCATTTGATTTCTTAACTTTTTTATAATCTAGAAGGCCATCTTTAAAAAACTTTGCACATTTTCTAAAAGCTGTTGGGATAAGCCAAACAAGTAGTACAAGAGATAAAATTAATGTAATAATATTTGCCTGATTAATAATCATAAACGTTGGCATAAAAAAGCCAGACAAAATTGGAAGAGTAGACAATATATGTAATACCGGCGATATTTTTTGGTATGGGCTAATCGTAGTCGTAAATATAAATAGTAAGCTTGTTATAAACGTAATTATTGAAACTGAGTTTCCGGCTTCAGTACTTGAAGATGTTCTTGCCGCAAGTGTTGCTTGTACTATAGATAATAGAATTAAGTTTAATATATTAAAGAATATTAGTGTAAACAAATACATAATGATTTGAACAGTAATTCCTGAAGTGCTAAAACCTCCAGAAATCGAAATATCTGTAGTGGAAATCTTAGAAATGCCCAAAATTCCGGCCGATACTAAGTAATAGCAAACTATTAAAAATCCCTGAACAAATAATATAAAAGCATGACTAAGCACTTTTGAAAGCAGGTAATCTTTCGCCGAAACGGCCGTGAGAATGTATTCTGAAGATTTTGATTGCTTTTCCTGTGATACTTCGGATGCAATCCTACTAAATACAATTACATATAAAAAGTATGGAATGGCAGCCGATAGTAAAATTAGCATTTGCTTTGTTTGAGCATTTTCACTATCTACAGATAGCATAGTTCGTTCTATTTTTAATTCACTTTGAATTAATTCGATTGTTTCGATATCGATATCATATTTTTCTTCAAAAAGTTTGTTTCTAGCATTTAGTAAAGAAGCTGTGATTTTTGAAACAATGTCATTTAAAATTCCTTCTCTGGAAACAAGTTCGGTCTTAAATACTTGTTCTTCATCATCAGAGATGTTTAAAATGATGTCATATTTATCAATTGTGTCGGCATCATATTTATAATCGTCATTTACAAGAATTTTAAACTGGTCGCCACTTTCTAAGTCTTTAGTTAATGTAGATGAAACGTAATCATTTTTATCATTAATGTGTAAGATAAACGGTTTTTTGGAATCGCTATCAAAAATTGTTTGAAGATTTGAAAAGTTTATTCCAAGAATTAAGCTGATAAACAGTAAAACATTAAACAGTGCAAACCATTTATTTGTAAAGTATTTAGCGATTGAAAACTTGAACAGTTCTTTAAATTTCGTCTTGTTCATTTGTACCTCCTACTTTATCCACAAAAATGTCATTTAAGTTTTGGGCAATACTTCCATCTGAAAGCACATAATTTGAAGATAATTCTTTAAGGTTTCCATATACCAAGGCATTTCCTTTGTTTAATATAAGGATATCATCGCACAAGGTTTCAACGTGACTCATAATGTGCGAAGAAAAAATAATGGTTTTTCCCTGAGATTTTAATTTCAAAATGGCTTTTTCTAGCTCTTCAACGCTAAGCGGGTCAAGACCAGAAAATGGTTCATCTAAAATAATAAACTCGGGATCATGTAAAATAGAAATAATAAACTGTATTTTTTGACGATTTCCTTTTGATAGGTTTTTAACTTTCATATCAAAATACTCTTCCATATTAAATTCTTTAAGAAGTTGAGATAGGCGCTCTCTTGCCTGCTCTTTTGGCATTAATTTAAGAGCACCATAATACTCGCTTATATCTAAAACAGTATTTTGCATCAAAAGGCTTCCTTCTTCAGGAAGATATCCAAATTTATCTAATGTTTCTTCAGTAATTGATGCATTATTATATGTAATTGTTCCGAGAAGTTGGCTCTATAAGACCAAGAATTGTTCTAAAAATAGTAGACTTTCCTGCACCATTTCTTCCGACGATTCCTAGTACTTTGCCATTTTCTATTTTGAAGCTAACGTCATTAACGGCGACAACTCTTTCAAAATTTTTAGTAAGATGTTTAACCTCTAACATATTTGCCACTCCTTTTATCTAATTATATAGAATTTTATGCATGTAATAAAGTGTTCTGTAACAAAAGTGTTAAATTTATGTTAAAGACGAAAAGAGTTGAATTATCATATGGTATAATTTAATGGATAATAATGACATTTTGGAGGAATGAAAATGAAAGAAACAATAAAAACGATTGTTGTTTTTGTTTTAGTTATATTAGCTGCAGTATTTGTAACTACCACAAAAGGTAGTGACACTATGAATTGGAAATTCGACTTTAATGTCAATACAGAAGAACAGTTTGCTTATGCAATTGACACAAAAGATAGTCTAAATGGAGAATATAAAAGACTTACTGGCGATTATAAATATATAATGGTAGGAAAAAATCCTGACTCAAAGACATATAGAGTATATTTCATTCAAGTAGGCTCTGCTGTTTTTGGAACATCTGTTAAAAATATAGTATTAAGATTAGATAATTTAACACTTGATGGAAACAATACAGGTAGGTTTAAAACAGCAAATAACCAGAATATGAAAATAACATTTACAGGTCAAGCAGCAATGGTTACTTCAGATATGAGCCTTGGTGATGCAAGTATCGAAGGGCATTATCAATGGCAAAAGAATATTAGCGAATTTAGTTTGTCACAGTTCCAAATTTTTAAATAAAATATGTAATTTATATGGCGCGTCATGCGCCATTTTTTATATATAGCAAAAGATAGGAGGTGTTTTACAATGAATAGTTCAAAAGCAGAGCTACTTAAATCGATGGAAGGCATTGATGATTCAATACGTTTGAAATCAGATGAAGAAACATTTCAAGTGATGTCAAAGAAGCTAGGAGAATTAAGCAAATACGCCGATGAAATATCAAAGGTATATTTTAGTTCTAGGCAATTGATGTGTTTAACTAACTTTTTTGAACTTCTTGATCAATTCAGCTTTTTTGATGCATATAACGAATTATATGATTTTATACACAATTATGGGGAAAAAGTTAATGAAACAATAAGCATAGGAGAATTTGATATTTTCAAATATCAAATAGACAGACTTCAATATCGATTAAAAGAAAAAAAGTATTATTCGGAAAATTCTGGTATTTCTATAGCAGAAATGGATAGAAAAGTTGATTTAGAAAACACAAGAAAATCAATGGGAAACAGTTTTGGTACTGGCTATGAAGCAGTCATTGATAGAATTGGACTAATTGAAGGCAAAATAGATTGTAATGATAGTAATGAAACACGTGAAATTATTGTAAATAACGCTAAAGAAGCGCTTGTGATTTTAGAAAAATGTCAGACAAATAGTGACTCTCAGGTTGCTAATCAAAATATTTGTTTTTATAGAGAACAAATAGGTTGCCTAAACTATGTTTTGTATTTTATTGATACACAGCAGATTAATAAGGCATACTTAAAATTAAAAGAGTTTTTAGGATATTTTCAAAGAAAAATAGTTGAGAGTGACCCTAATTGGCTAACAAGAAAAAGTAGTTTGCATGCAACAGAAAGAGACCTATTATGGTACTTATTTGAAAGAATTATTACTAAGGTTTCAGAGTGTAAAAACTTAGAATCATTTAAGAATAAGCTTGCAAAAGCGAGAATGGAAAACATAAGAATTAATATAGATAATGCAAATAAATATTTGCAAGCAGAACAACCTGTTAGTGGTGAATGGTGTGATGAAAAAGTATATCAACTATTTAGACAAAAAACAAAGCAGAATTTACTAAGTGCGGTAATAAATAAGGACATTACATTTGAAACAGCGATTAAAAACGAAGAATATGATTATATAGTAGATTTCATTATAAATAAGGATGAAAATGGAGTTAAGACAATATTTAGCACACCAGAATTTAGTGACGAATCAGAGATTCTTTATTCAGCACCCGAAGAACTATCAGCTACATTGTCACAGTTTTTAGAGCAAAAGCAATTTAAATTTAATGATGATATTATTAAAAAGTATCCTAAAGAAACAAATCTTTCTTTGCTATATAGATGTATATCGATTAAAGATCTTGGAAAAATGCTAAATGAAATCATTTGTGTAGATAATTATGAAAGTATGAAAGCGGAAAAAAATATAGATTTTGATTTAATAGCAAATAGAATTAGACTTGCATACGATTTCATATGCAATTTATATCCCTCATTAAATCCAGCTATAAGGGATAATACGAGCAGTGGCAATCCATATTCTGATGAACCAGACACAGAGGCTCCAGTTCAAGTGGATACAGAACTAGCTAATTATTATAACGATTTAAGTAGTGGAAATTATGAAGTTGCATACGAAAAAATAAAAGAATTTGTAACATCTTATCTAGATGGAGCAAATAAATATGCTGCAAAATACTTCATGAGCATGGCAAAAAGTTATATTAATGCTTATAAAAAATAAAGCTTTGGGTTTATGGGGCGTCTTTATTGGGACGCTCCTCTTTTTTTCGAATTTCAGTAACATTCGTCTTTTTTCGAGATTAACTGCGTGCAAATAGGTAGAATACTCGCAAATTTGGGGTAAAACTGCCAGATGAAGTCAGAATTTATAAAAGTAAATGTTTCAAATTGTGTTGACAAAACAAGCAGTGTGGTTTATTATAATTAACGTGTCACGCGGGAATAGCTCAGTTGATAGAGCGTCGCCTTGCCAAGGCGAAGGTCGCGGGTTTGAGCCCCGTTTCCCGCTCCATTTTTTTATCTAAAAGAATATATAAATAGCAAGCCTTGTGTGGCTTGCTATTTTTTTTGAAAATTCGAAAAAGGAGCATCCCTGAAATTCTAATTCTTATAGGTTGAGATTATTTATTAGTGATATAATAAAAAAGAACAATATAAAAATCGGAGGATAAAATGAAAAAGATAATCGCACTAATAGCTGTAATATGCGTACTTGCCGGTGTTTCAACGTATTTGTTTATTTCTCAAAAAAATATGGAGAAAGAATTAGCAGAATTAAGAACAATTGCTCAAGACAATGTCACAACACAAAATTCAATTGAGGAAAAAGAAGAAACTGAAAAGAATGAAAAAGAATCAGATGAAGTAAATACAAACGAAAATTCTGAAGATAATATTTCAAATAATGCGCAAAATTCTTTAGAAAATGAAGTAAAACCGGTGATAAAAAATGAGTTGTCAGATTTTGATTTATCTTTTTTGAAAATGGAACAAGATGAAAAGAACCTTGTATACAGCCCTCTTTCAATTAAATATGCTTTAAAAATGTTAGAAGAAGGCGCAGAGGGGGAATCAAAGGCACAGATTTCAAAACTTGTTGGCGAGTATACCCCAACCCAATACAAAAACAATGAGCATATGTCTTTAGCTAACAGCCTATGGGTAAGGGACACATTTAAAGATAAAATTAAGCAGTCATATATAGACACATTAGATGCAAAATATGCAGCTGAACTTAAATTTGATAGTTTCAAAAATGCAAGTAATATTAATGGCTGGGTAAAAAATAAGACACTTGGAATTATTCCAAATATCTTGCAGGATAATGATGTTGAAGAACTAAATTTTGCTCTTATAAATGCGCTTGCTATTGATATGGAATGGATTCAAAAATTTACTCAAGACAGAGGAGAAAGCACATATCCATCAACTGAATATGAACACGAAGCAGGCATAGATGTATATGATTATCCGGTAGTGTCAAAAAAAGACTTTAATGAGAGTAACAAAGAGTATTCAGTGATGGAATTTACAAAGGTAGTAAACAATTATGATATTATAAAAGAAATTGGAGAAGAAAAAATAAAAGAAATCGTTACAGATGACTATTTAAAGTTTGTCGGCGTAATTGATGGAGAATCTGTTGGAGGAGGAGACTTTACACTTGGTGGTAGCGAAATAGGGACCCAATATACTAAAGAGATGGCGGAAAAAGAATTAGATAAATACTTGCCAAAGTATCTTGAAGAGTTAGGGAAAAATTATCATCTTGTTGGTGACACAACAGATTTTGGAGTATACTATGACGATGATGTAAAAGTATTTCAAAAAGAATTAAAAAAATATGGAAATACAACACTAGAATTTATTGGGATAATGCCTATAAAAACTAGCTTGGATCAATACATAGATAGCATTAATAACGAAAAAATAAATAATATTATAAATAATATCAAAACTAAGGCTAAAGACTTTGAAGAAGGTGTAGTTACAAGAATAACGGGTTTTATTCCAAAATTTATTTTTGAGTATTCATTAGATTTGAAAAAAGGTTTAATAAATCTAAATGTGAAAAATGTGTTTGATAGTGAACATGCAGAGTTGTCAAATATATCAGATGTTGAAGGGATATTTATAGCTGATGCAAAACATAAAACCAACATTGAATTTACACAAGATGGAATAAAAGCTGCGGCAGCGACAACTTTGACCGGCGCCGGAGGAGGTTCTCCATACAACTATTATTTTAAAGTTCCGGTAAAAGAAATTGACTTAACATTTAATAAACCTTACATGTTTATAATTTATGACAAAGAAAATAAAGACGTTTGGTTTATCGGATCTGTATATGAGCCATTAAGATATGACGAAGATACAACAGTAGCAAGTGACGATTTTTAAGTCTCTAGAATAACATTATATTTTGTAGTGTCACCATTTTGGTGACACTACTTCTTTACAAATGTGTTAAATATTCCATATTCATTTGACACCTAAAAAATTGCTGTGCTAATCTAAATTTGTATTATGAATGAGTTTTTACAAAAGAAAATTACACGAATAGTACAAAAGAAAGTAGAAAGATGGAGGTTTTAAGTAATATGGAAAAAGGAAAAGTAAAATGGTTTAACGCTGAGAAAGGATTTGGATTCATCGAAAGAGAAGGCGGTACAGATGTATTTGTACATTTTAGTGCAATCGCTATGGATGGATACAAAACTTTACAAGAAGGCACAGAAGTTCAATTTGATATTGTTGAGGGTATGAAGGGAGCTCAAGCAGCTAATGTTACTCCTGTAGTATCTGAGTAAATAGATTGGATATAAAAGTTAAACAAATGCCTCGATTTTATCGGGGCTTTTATTTTGCAATTCTATTACAAATGGCCTATCTGTTTGAAAAATGGCTTAAATGTGGTATTCTTAATATATAGAGGTGAAATAAATGATTGGCTTTTTAATATTCGCAATATTAATTGCAATTTTTGCGTACTTCGCAATTAAAACATATAAGGAATTAGTTGAGTTAAGAGAGCTTAGAAGGGCTGCAACCACTGGAATGGATAAAGCTCTTATAAATAGATATAACATAATGGAAAATCTTATAGTTTTTTCGAAAGGATTTATCGAAGATCAAAACAGGTTTGTTGTTAAGCTTCTACAAGTGCGCCTTGTTCCAATAGAGGAAAGAGCTGCAATTGAAAGAGAGTTTTCTGATGAACTTGGCACTTTGCTAGCCATGATTTCAGAAATTCCACAGTTAAAGGCAGATAAAGACTTCACCACGCTTAGACTTCAACTAGCAAAAGCAGAGAAGATTATCCATGAGGAAGAAGAAGCTTTTAACGAAAGAACACTTGAATATGATAAGGCAGTAAGTTCTTTCCCTAAAAAAATCATAGCTATTCTTGCGGGATTTAAACCTGTATCTACATTTGAGGTAAAATATTTAACTAGATAATTTACAAACTTTTTACGTTGATAAAACAAATAGAACATAATAAACGAATATACTTTTAACGTTGAAAGGGAGGTGCAACATATGTCAATAAATGATACTGTGGCGAAAAAAGACTTAAAGACAAAAATACGTGACTTCTTTGCATATGTTGCAAATTTGTTCCATCTAGGTAAAAAAGGGCTTCCAGAAGCATCTGAAGAAACACTTGAAGAACTTAGAGAAGTAAATGAAGTATATGCTGAATTACTTAAAGATGATTCTTTTGAGACGTTAAAGAAGACATATGATAATTACAAAGTGGGTGTAAACCCTGATGGCGGGCTAATCGCAGTAGAAAAAAGCACTGGTTATGTTTTTGATGAAGCTAAATTTGTCGCTAGGGTTAGATTTTTAGCACTTTGGAGAAAGTCTGCTTTTGGAAATCTTGACTCAAAACTAGAAGAAGAATGTGTTTCTGAGTGTTTTAGCGAAGAATCTTCGAAAATATATGATGAAATTAAACAAATCATTCAAAAACAACTAATTAAGAGCGGAAATATTGACACTTTGGAAATTTTGAATAAAATGAAAGAAAGTCCATATAAATGGGGCAGAGTTGTTTCAAGACGACTATTTAAGACGCAGGCATATGTTGAGACAGTCGAAGATTTCTTTAGAAGCATTACTAAAAAAGCAAAGAAACAAACAAAACCTGCAAAGTCTATGATTGAAGCTCTATATGGTTGGGGAGAAGATGATTTAAAATAGGAAGTAGTAAGAAAATCGCGCCAAATCATGTTGAAACAAGACTAGTTACAAAAAAGAGCGTTAGAAAAGAAAAAAGAAGAAAATTATATAGTAAGTTAATTAATATAGTAATTGGATTATTATATCCAATTGCTTTATTTTTTATGTCATGCATTATTGAGAAAGAAAGCGTGGCAGAGGCAATAAACTTCGTCTCGAATAACATGGGAATTGTTTTACTAAATCTTCTTATAATATATCTATTGTTTTATCTTGTTATGTGCGCAATAAATCGTACGTGGATATGCACAATAATTGCATCTATTCTATATCTTGTGCTTCCAATAGTATCAAAAATAAAATTTAATATAAGAGGAGAACCATTATTATTAAATGAGTTGGCTCTTGCTAGGACTACAGGAGATTTATTTGAGTTTGTTGAAGTATCTAATGTAATGCAAGTTACAATGCTTCTTTCAGTTTTGTTTATAATTCTTTTTGCAGTGATTATATTTCATAAAAAAATAAAAACGAAAAGAAAAAATTCTTGCATAATGCTTGCTGTATTTATAGCAAGTATATGTATTACATTCTTTGTTCCAAATCTTAACGAAATGGTATTAAGGCAATTTGGAGTTGAGTTAGGAGTAAGATATTCACCCAATATTATTCATGAAAAATATGCAACATATATAGGATTATATGCAAATCAATTTTTAAATTCTGCGGAAAAGCCTTCGGGGTATAGTAAAGAAAAAATATATGAAATATTAGAGGATTCAAGCGAAGTTAAGCTTGTTTATAATACTTCTGGCGATGATATATCTTATTTAATTTTGCCAGAAGAAGAAACAATAAAACCTAATATTATCATGATAATGAGTGAGTCATTTTTCGACCCATATAGTATTGAAAATGTTTCATATTCAAAAGACCCAATGCCCAATATTAGAAAATTAATTTCAACAAATACTTCTGGCACATTTGTTTCATCGACTTTTGGAGGCGGAACATCATATATTGAATTTGAAGCATTTACTGGAAATACAATGGAATATTTGCCATATGGAATAGTTCCATATATTGATTTAGAAGATAGTTTGGAAAAATGTGAAACAATACAAAAGGAATTAAAGAAACTTGATTATAAAACAATAGCAATTCACCCATATGATAAAAGCTTCTATAACAGAGATGTTGCATATAAGAAGATTGGCTTTGACGAATTCTATGATGCAAATACAATGGATAATATTTATTATTTTGGAAAGTATGTCTCGGATAATTGTCTCGTAGATAATATAATATCAAAATTAGAAGAAGATACTATGCCTAAATTTATTTGGGCGCTATCAATGCAAAACCATACACCTTACGCTACTTCAAATTTTGGTGAAACTGAATTTGAAATTGATGTTACAAGCGACAAACTATTTGAAAGCTCAAGAGACAAACTAAAAGCGTATGTTAATGGATTATACGAAACCGATAAGAGTGTCAAAAGGTTGATAGAATACGTGGAAAATACGAAAATACCAACAATCGTGTTGTTCTTTGGCGATCACCTTCCAGGTTTTTATGATGTGTATTTAGACAGCGGAATGATTAATACCAAGGACAGTACGAAGTGGTCAACAAAAGAAATGATAAAAATGCATACATTACCATTCTTTATATATGATAATTATAAAGATGATATTACTTCACAAACGGAAATAATAGGCGCATTCGCGCTAGGAAATTATTTATTAAGGTATGCAGGACTTCCACAATCAAGTTACTTTAAATTTATTGAGTCACTAAATTATTCTGCACTGAGAGATAGATTATTTGTAGATGAAAATGGAAAAGTAACGGACAAAATAACGGACGATTATTTAGAGCAAAGTAATCAACATAAAATGTTAGAATATGACATAATTTATGGCGAAAATTATGTCGCCGATTATAACAATAAAGACTAGAAAATTCTAGTCTTTTTTTGATGATTTTTTGATTGACTTTTCATAGCTAAATCTATATTATTTAATATATGAAATATAATTGTAACAATTTTGATATATAACTATAAATTTTTGTTATCGATTACGAATGATTTGAATGGAGGATGGTTATGGGAGAAGTAATTGTTATTACATCCGGAAAGGGAGGAGTTGGAAAAACCACTAGTGCAGCAAACTTAGGAACGGCACTTACAATGATGAACAAAAAAGTTGCATTAGTCGACACAGATATAGGACTTAGAAACCTTGATGTTGTTATGGGTCTTGAAAATAGAATTGTTTATGATATTGTTGATGTTGTTGAAGAAAATTGCAAACTAAAACAAGCTCTTATAAAAGACAGAAGATATGAAGGTCTTTATCTTTTACCGGCAGCACAAACAAGAGATAAAAATGCAGTTAATGAAGAACAAATGAAAAAGATTTGTGAAGAACTAAAAATAGAATTTGATTATGTTATTATAGATTGCCCTGCTGGAATCGAGCAAGGGTTTAAAAATGCCATTGCAGGTGCAGATAGAGCATTTGTAGTTACGACTCCAGAGGTTTCAGCTGTTAGAGATGCCGACAGAATCGTAGGATTATTACAATCAAGCAACTTACCAAAACCACAATTAATATTAAATAGAATTAGAACGAAAATGGTTAAAGAGGGTCAAATGATGGACGCTCAAGATATTGTTGACCTTTTGTCTATAAATCTTATAGGCGCAGTTCCAGATGATGAAAATGTTATTGTTCAAACAAATATGGGTGAACCATCTGTAACAAATCCAAGATCACTATCAGGAAAAGCATATATGGAAACAGCAAAGAGAATTTTGGGAGAGGATATCCCAGTTACAATTCCTGGTAAAAAAGACGGATTTTTTGAGAAGTTTAAGAGAATGTTTTCAGGCAAGAAAGAAAAAGCAAGAGTGTAGGTTTTTATAGATAATAAGGAGGCAATTTAATGGAATTAAAAGAAGTTTTCGAACCGTTAGTTAATTTCCTAAAAAATTTCCAAAGAAAAGATAAAGAAATTTCTGTATCAAAGGATAAAGCAAAGGAGAGATTACAACTTGTTCTTATGCAAGATAGAGCATCTGTATCCCCAGATTTCTTTGAGAAGATGAAGAAGGAATTAATAGAGGTTATTAAAAAATACATTGAAATTGATGAGGAACTTTTAGAAGTTCAACTTACTAGAGGATTTGAAGATGATAATGGCACAGGACCTGCACTTTATGCAAATATTCCTATAAAGAATATTAAACCTGTTGCTAAAGTTACAGAAGAAAAATCAGATGAGGATGTTAAAACAATTGAAGTAGTTGTTAAAACAGATTCAGAAGAAAAAGAAAATGAAGAAGCAAAAGAAGAAAATATTGATAAAGTAGAAAAAGAAACTAAGGAGAATAAAGAACAAGTAGAAACTAAAGAAGAAGTAGTTGAGACTGTTCAAGAAACTTCAAGCGAAAATACAGGCGTACATAACAATGATAAAAAAAAAGAAGAAACAAAGGAAAGCATAAAGGGGGAAAACATTGATAACTCCCAATGTGAGACACAAGAAAATATAGATGTAGAGACAAAAGAAGATATTAAAGAGGCAGAAGATGAAGTACAAAATGAAACTTTTGATGCCGATAAGATTGTAATAGGAATAGAAAAATCTAAAGATTTTAAACAAAGATTAAATGATGTAAAAGAAGGCGTTTCGAAAAATTTTGAAAAAGTTAAAACATCAGCAAAAGATGGCATCAAAAAAATAAAATCAAAAGTTAAAGCGAAGAACTAACAAGATTTGGTGTCCAGTTATGGACACCTTTTCTTATTTATTAAGAAAAGAACAAATCGGAGAAATATATGATAAAAAAACTGCTAAAAAAGATAGATTATAGAATAATAATTGTGATATTTATCTTATTTGGTATTGGTGCTGTAGGACTTTATAGTGCAAGTCATGGTGCGGGTGGAAATTCGGATGAATTTACAAAGCAGATGATTTGGTTTGCAGTTGGCGTAGTTTGCATGATGGCAATTACTTTTTTTGATTACAAGCATCTTAAAAAGATATGGATAATAGTATATATAGTATTTTTAGCTTTGTTAGTTGGAGTTTTATTTTCAAATAGAAATCATGGAGCAACAAGTTGGTACAAAATAGGAATTTTTAGTTTTCAACCATCAGAGTTTTTTAAAATTGTTTTAATTATTGGACTATCAAGTTTAATTGCTTACTTTCATGAAAAAGAAGCTATAAATAAAATAACTAGTCTTATCTTACTTTTAATAATATTGGCAATACCATCATTTCTAATAATAAAACAGCCTGACTATGGAACAGCACTAGTTATGATTTTCACATTTTGTATAATGCTATTTATTGCTGATATAAATATTAAATATATAGTAGCTGGAGTAATTGTTGCTATTATAGCATTACCATTGGCGTATCATTTTGTTTTGCCAGACCATGCTAAAACAAGAATTATGGTTTTTATAAATCCAGAGCTTGATCCAAAAGGTGCTGGATATAATGTTATACAATCAAAGCTTGCAGTTGGGTCTGGTATGGCTACAGGAATGGGTTTGTTAAATGGCAACCAAACGCAAATGGGAATGCTTCCAATGAAAACAACAGATTTTATTTATTCAGTTATTAGCGAGGAAATGGGATTCTTTGTTTCTGCATTAATTGTTTTGCTGTATATTATTCTTCTATATAGAATTCTAAAGGTAGCGCATCTTGCTAAAGATATGTTTGGAAAAATGATTTGTATTGGAGCGTTTGCAATGATTCTTGCACACGTTGTTGAAAATATAGGAATGACTATGGGACTAATGCCAATAACTGGAATACCACTTCCATTTATTAGTTATGGAGGAAGCTCAATGCTAACTAATTTTATTGCGATAGGGCTTGTACAAAGTGTAAATGTAAGAATTAAAAATTTTGGACTATGATGATTTGAAAAAGGGTATGTCTTTTCTACGAAAGAGAAACACCCCCATTTTTCAAAATAATATTTAGGAGCGTTTATGTATCTTCATAAAATTAAAATAGGAAACGTTGAAATTAATAATAATATATTTTTAGCTCCAATGGCGGGCATTACTGATGTGCCATTTAGAGTGCTTTGCAAAGAGCAAGGAGCGGGACTTGTCTATACAGAAATGGTTAGTTCTAAAGGAATGTTTTATAACGATAAGAAAACAAAAAAGCTATTGGAAATAGATAACAGTGAGCGACCAGTTGCTGTACAAATTTTTGGCAGTGACCCAAAGATTATGGGAGAAATTGCAAAAGAAGTATCTAATTATGCAGATATTATAGACATTAATATGGGATGCCCTGTTCCTAAGGTTGTGAAAAACAATGAGGGTTCAAGACTTCTTCTAGATTTGCCACTTATTGATGAGATAACAAAGGAAGTAGTTAAAAATTCAAAGGTGCCTGTAACAATTAAAATTAGAAAAGGGTGGGACAAGGAACACATTGTAGCAGTTGAAGTTGCAAAAATAGCAGAAAAAAATGGTGTTTCTGCTATTACTGTACATGGCAGAACAAGAGATGAATTTTTTTCACGGAGATGTTGATTTAGACATAATAAAAAAAGTTAAGGAAGCAGTTTCTATTCCAGTTATTGGAAATGGAAATATTGTAGATGGCAAATCTGCAAAAGAAATGTTTGAAAAAACAGGCTGTGATGCAATAATGATAGGACGTGCATCAAATGGAAATCCATGGATATTTAATAATATAATTAAATATTTGGAGGATGGCACAGAGATTTTAAAACCGGACAACGAAGAAATAAAAAAGACTATTTTAAGACACCTTGAAATGCTCTCGGATTTTGAAGGAAAAGAAGTTGCGCTTTTAGAGATGAGAAAGCATATTGCATGGTATACCAAAGGGATGCCTGGTGCAAGTGCTATTAGAAATGAAATAAATCAAATAACGGACTATGATAAACTCGTAAACAAAATTAAAGAAATATGTTAAAATATTCTTTGAAGGGAGAGATTATGCTTTATGGAAGTAAAATTTTATAACCAACCGAAAGATACGAATTTATATGGATTGTTATCAGACAGACTTAGAGAAAGCTTTGACAAAGTTTTGATTTGTGCTGGATTTGCAAAGGACAGTGCGATTGACATTATAATTCCTGATGTTGAAAACGCAATTAAGAATAATACCCAAGTTGAATTTATACTTGGCCTTGATAAAAAGAATACTTCAAAGGATATTCTTCTAAGACTTTTAAACATGGGATGTAAAGTTAGATATCACCTTAATACTGATGAATCAAAGTTTGAAACAAGAGCATATTTCTTTGAAAAGGCAAATGGCTTTTCATATATATATATTACAGGTGGAAAGTTTTCTGAAGGTGGAATTACAAATAATATTTCTCTTATCACAGAGATCGCTTATCCAAAAGATGAAAGAAAAAACTTTAATATGGCAAAAGCAGCTCTTGAAAGTGGAATGCTAGAAGCTGATTTATTTAGTGATCTGACAGAAAACTCACTAAATGATTTGGCTAAGATGGGCGAAATAGTTGCTAGAATTACCGAAAGAAAAATCCCTAGTATAAAGGAAAGATACAGTGGCGAGGCAACCGGTGAAAGCTTAATTAGCGAATATAGTGACGAAAAAGAAACAAATGATTATAAAGAACTACTAAATAAAAATATTGATATAGATATACTTGATGAAGAAAGCGTTATTACTCAGCAAGGGCTTGGCGACGAAGTTGAACATAAGCTTAAATCTGAAGAAAAGGAAGAGGTTGTTCGTTCTAAAATTGTTCATGAAGAAAAGAATTTAAATTTTGATGAAATGACAACGCTAATATTCCCACTATCAAAAGTGTATATTAAGGATGACGAAATTAGATTTCCGTCTGCAATAACTCTTAATATGAATACCTTTTTTGAATATCCATCGAACTATCATATGGAGCCAAATGAAAAAGGTGAAATTAATGAAACAATGCATTTGACGCTTGAAATCATTGAAAACGAAAACAATACAACTTTCGGGGATGAAGGAGCAAAGTATATTGTTACACCTAAATATTTCATAGTCAAATCGGAAAAATTCAATGATATAAAACTAAAGGACAATGATATTGTTAGAGTTATTAAAGAAGATGCAAATAAGTATAGATGTGAGATAATTAGGGCTAATACAAATGAATACAAAATTTGGGAAGAATTTTGCAAGACAAGTGTAAAAGGTAGCAGTAAAAAGTTTGGAATAATGTAGAAAAACAATAATCCCATTAAAAATAAAATGCAAGGAGTGAGAAATTTGGGTCTTTTTGCAAAAGATATCGGCATTGATTTGGGAACAGCAAATATTTTATTGGGTACAAAAAACGGAGAAATAGTAATAAAAGAACCATCAGTTGTTGCGATGGATAATGCTTCTAAAAAGATAATTGCTATTGGAACTGATGCTAAAGAAATGCTAGGAAGAACACCAGAAAATTTGCTAGCTATAAGGCCACTAAAAGATGGTGTTATAGCAGATTTTACAGCAACTAAAAAAATGCTTAAATATTTTGTTGAGAAGGCTTGCCAAAAATACGTTTTTAGCAAGCCTAGAGTCGTTGTAGGAGTTCCTCTTGGTGTTACCGAAGTTGAGGAAAGTGCAGTACAAGAAGCTGTTATTGAAGCAGGAGCTAGAGAAGTATTTTTAATAGAAGAACCTATGGCTGCAGCTATAGGAGCGGGAATAAATATTTCAGAAGCATCAGGAAGCATGATTGTTGATATGGGTGGTGGTACTTCAGAAATCGCAGTTATTTCCTATGGTGGAATTGTTGCAGGAAAGTCAATTAGAATTGCACGGTGATGAGCTTACAGAATCAATAATCAACTACATAAAAAAAGAACAAAATATGCTAATAGGTGAAAAGACGGCAGAAACAGTAAAAATGACAATTGGAAGTGCCTATCCATCCATGACAACCGAAGAAATGATTGTTAAAGGCAGAGACTTAACTACTGGACTTCCAAGGCAAATAACCATAAATTCAACTCAGATGGAAGAAGCAATGAAGGAAGTTATACTACAAATAGTTTCCGCAATTAAAGCAACGCTTGAATCGACGCCAACCGAGCTTGCTGCAGATATAATGATAAATGGTATTACAATTTCCGGAGGATGTGCACTAATAAAAAATATAGATAGACTAATAGCATTAGAAACTGGAATTCCAGTTGTTATAGCCAAGGATCCACTTGAATGTGTTGTTAAAGGTGCTTGCAAAGTATTAGAAAACCTAGATGAATTAAGACCATTACTGATTAATTCAAGAAGAAAAAATTAATGTTGAAAGATAAAAATAGATGAAAATTAATAAGAAGATAATATATAGAATTATAAAGATATTATTTGCGATATTAATATTTGTTGCTATTTCACTAACAAATGGTAAGAACCGAAAAGTTACTTTGTTTGAAGGTATAGTTAATGACATTATACTTGTTCCGCAAAAAATAGCACACACATTTAATCTAAAGATAGCAAAAAACGATGAAGCATTTGAGATTGAAAAATTAAAAGATGAAATTAAAGAACTAAAAAACGAGAATAGAAATTTATCGCAAGAACTTACCAACATTGAGGCAACAAAAAGTGAAAATCTAGAGCTAAAGAAAGTATTGAATGTTAAGTCATACTACGATGATAAAGATGTTATAGTATGTGATATAGTTGGTGCGGAAATAAATAATTGGGATGCGCTATTAATAATAAACAAAGGATTTAAAGATGGTATAAGGCCGAATGCACCAGTAATTACAAAAGAAGGACTTGTTGGATATATAACAACATGTTCAGATAATTCGGCTAAGATAGTTACAATTCTAGACTCAACTTCAACGTTTTCAGCACGAGCTACAGAAACAAGAGAAGAGGTTATTGTTAAAGGCGACATAGCACTTAAGAATTACAACAGAGTCAAGCTAACACAGATACCAATTGGAGTAACATATGGAAGCGGAGATCTAATAGAAACATCAGGAATAGGTGGAATATATCCTAAAGGTATTTCAGTAGGTAAAGTCATTTCATTTGAAAAAGGTATCAATCCACTTGAAAATACAGCAATTGTTGAAACCTCGGTTGACTTTGATAGAGTCGAAATGGTTGCAGTTATAACAAATGTTGGAGATAAAGAATGAGAAAGTTTTTAGTAATATTTTGGACAATCATAGCATTCATAGTTATAGTTGCTGTTCAAAAAAATGTACTTGAGCAGATTCCTTTGTTTGGAATTTGCCCCAATATTGGAACGGTGCTAGTTTGTGCAATAGCAATAATATCCGGAACGCAAGTTGGAGGAGTATTTGGATTCTTTTATGGTTTTATAATGGATATAAGTTATGGAAGAACACTTGGAATTAACACGCTTATATTTTTACTGATAGGAATAGTTAGCGGACTCTTAAACAATAAAATGTCTAAGGATAGTAAAATATCATTAGAAGTTTTTGTTCTGGCAAGTACAATAGTGTTGGAGGTTGTTACGGCTGGATTTATGACGCTTTTTTATGATGTAGACATTCCATTTTTGTATTTTGCAAGAATGATACTCATTGAAATACTGTACAATCTATTTTTGAGCTTTGTATTTTACAGAACATTTACTGCATGGGGTGAACAATTAAATAAAATTAAGAAAAGTTATTATGTTTTAAACTAGAAAGAGGAAAGTAAAATTAATACAGATTTTAGATATAAACTATTATTTGGTTTTTTAATTTTAATAGGTGTTATATTTTTGATACGTTTGTACGACCTGCAAATCGCAAATGGAGAAACTTATAGAAATCAGGCGGAAAAGCGCCTTATTAGAACAGTAGAAAATTATGCGCCTCGAGGCAATATTTATGATAGAAACGGAGTTTTGCTCGCAACGTCAGAAATAAAATATACATTAAGTATATATAGAACAAAGCGTACTACAGAAGAATTAAACAAGTTATTGCTTAAGATAGCAGATATTTTATCAAGTAATGGAGATACAACATATTCTTCATTTCCAATTGATTTAACTACTATGTCGTTTGCTAAGGGAGAAAATGAAATTAAAAGATTTAAAAAAGAAAATAAAATTGATGAAGAAGCCACAGTAAATGAGGTTGTTCAATTTTTTATAAATAAATATATGCTTCAAGACTTTGATGAAATGGACCAAAAGAAGATATTGCCACTTAGATATGAAATAACAGTTGGAGGATATACAAATTATAGAGCAACTGTAATAGCCAAAAACATTTCAAAAGAAAGTATGCATGAACTTGAAGAAAACTACATGGAGCTTGGCGGAATATATATTGAAGAAACATCTGAAAGAAAGTATTTACAAGGCAATACACTTTCGCATGTTATAGGATATACAGGTGTAATAAGTCAAAACGAATATGATGAGCGAAAAGATTTAGGGTATTCAAGAAATAGTATTGTTGGAAAAAGCGGTATAGAAAGCTCATTTGAAAATTACCTAAGAGGAGTAAACGGAGTCAAAAGGCTAGAAATGGACTCGCTTGGAAGAATAACATCTGAGGAAGAAACATCATATAGCAAGATGGGAGATAATGTTTATTTAACAATTGATATAGAGTTTCAAAAAAAGGTTGAAGAATCGTTAAAGAAAATTATATCGGATATTCAAAATGGAAAAATAAATGGTTTAAAATATGCGGATGCAAAATGTGGAAGTGCAGTTGTAGTAAACGTTAAGACAGGAGAAGTTCTTGCTATGGCAAGTTATCCTGATTATTCACCGCAAGATTTTGTGTCGCGGAATATCTAATGAATTATATGAAGAATATTTTAATAACCCAGATAGACCACTATATAATCGTACTATTCAAGGAGTATATCCACCAGGATCAACATTTAAAATGGTAACAGGAATTGCAGCATTGGAAACTGGAAAAGTAGGAGTTAACGAATATATTAAGGATGTCGGGATAATTAATAAAGGCCATAAGCCAGCATGTTGGCTATGGAACTCCAGAAGGCAAGTTCATGGTAATGTAAATGCAATGACTGCGCTTAAAGTATCATGCAATTATTACTATTATGAAGTTGGAAGTAGAATAGGAATTGATACATTATCTAAATATGCAGGAGACTTTGGATTTGGCAAAAAAACCGGAATAGAACTTTATGGAGAATCAAAAGGTATAGTTGCTTCAAGAGAATATGCTGAAAGCAAAGGTCAAACATGGACTATTGGTAATACACTTTCTGCTTCGATAGGACAGTCATATACTGTAGTTACTCCAATTCAAATGGCAAATTATATAGCAACAATAGCAAACAAAGGTAAAAAGATAGACATTACTCTTTTAAGCAAAGTTACTGACTGCTACAACGAAAAAGAAATTGATAAATTGTCAGTTAAAGATACTTTAGATGAAAAAACAGGAGTTAAAGGTATTCCAAACGAAGACATTCCGATAAAAGAAGAAAACATTGATGCTATTTTTGAAGGAATGCGAAGCGTTACAGGTGACAGCGGTGGAACTGTATATGGAACGTTTAATAGTTTTCCTATAGAAGTTGCTGGTAAAACTGGTACAGCTACTTCGGGAAATGGTTCTGATAATGCGTGGTTTGTAGGATTTGCACCATATGATGACCCGGAAATTGCAGTTGTTGTAATTGTTGAACATGGTGGCCATGGATACTTTACAGCACATGCGGTTAAAGATATAATGGAAGAGTATTTTGGATTTAATGAGAATAATTGAGGTAAAGAGATATGAATTCTGATGTTTTATTTGAAGATAAAGATAATAAAATGATTATAACACTTGATAAAAACGCGGATTACAGCGACATTAAAGATAAAATTGTTTCAATATTAGATGCATCTACAGATATTTTTAATGATGTTGTGGGTCCTATTACTATCAAGGGAAAAAGACTTTCTGATTTTGAAGAATCAGAACTAATAAGCATTATTTCAGCAAAAACAGATTTAGAAATTGTTATTGAAAAACCAAAAAAAATGGGTCTTGCTACAATTAACAATATTTTCACTAAAGATATGACTGTTTCAACTGCCAAGATTTATGAAGGAACTGTTAGATCTGGGCAAAGAGTTGAATATGAAGGTTCAGTCATTGTTTTAGGTGATGTAAATGCAGGTTCTGAAGTTGTTGCTGAACAAAATATAGTGGTTCTTGGAGATGTAAGAGGATATGTTCATGCTGGCGCTAAAGGAAATAGAGCATGCATTATTGCGGCAAATTCAATTAATCCAACGCAACTAAGAATTGCAGATTTAATTTATAAACAAGAAAGCAAAGTTGATGTAGAAAATGGATACGAAATTGCAAGAGTAAAAATGGGAGAAATAACAATCGAAGAATAAGATAATTACACCATTTCTCCCTTGGGGACACGACATTGAGGAGAATTTTTTCTCCTCAATGTCGTGTCCCCAAGGGAGAAGTGCTATTTTTTACTATTTTTTTGGTATATTATTGACAATAATATCATACCAATGTATTATTCTAATCGAACAAGGTGAAGGGACGTATGACACTATTTAGGTGTTTTACGCCCTTTTTTATTTTCTGTGGAGGATTTCATACATTGGTTTCAATTAAAAACATGTTTTCAAAATCTAAGAAGGTTGAGCCAAAATCTTTTCAAGAATGGCTTGGAATAAAAGAGATTTTAAATGGCAAAATACTATTAACCAATAATAGAAGCATATATATTCTAAAAGTGCTTCCAATTAACTTTAAGCTAAAATCAGAACTTGAGCAAAATTCCATTTTAATGCATTATAAAAGTTTTTTAACAAATTTAGATTCTAAAATTCAAATTATAATTTCTAGTCATAAAACTGACGTTTCAAGTCATGTCGAAATAGTTTCAAAAGTCACAAAGGAAAATCCCAAAATTAAAGATGCGGTAAATGATTATATTGATTTGGTTTATAGCATTGTTAACCAGCAAGGAGCGATTACAAAGGATTTCTACATTGCAATAGAGGCTTCAACAAATATTGAGAATGAAGTTATGAAAGTTAAGGAAGCTCTTATTCAGTGTGGAAACGAATCGGTTATACCTTCAATTCAGGAAATAGAAGAATTGATTAGGACATATATTAATAAAAGAGTTCAAAACATCATAGGAGGTGTTCAGTGAAAAGCTTCATTAGAACAAAAGAAGATACGTTTACTCTATCTAAGAGCAAAAACAATGAGGGAGACATCCTTTGCTCAAGTTATATTAATTTTGAAAATCCTAAATTTGCTGAAATTGACGGATTCTATTATGCATCACTTTTGGTAGTCAATTATGCAAGAGAGATGGAGAAAGTATTTTTGGATAAACTGATGTCTCTTGATGTTGATATAGAATTATCAATTCAATACGAAAAGCTTGATTCTTATAGCATTATTAAAGAACTTACATACAACATAGGAAATACAGGCGCAACAATTAAAACCAGTAGTGAAAATAGGCAAGACATTGACTTCATTGACAGTAAATATTCAGATGCAAAAAACATTAGAAAAGCGCTTCAGGTAGGAGATGAGAAACTATTCTATCTAAGTATATGCGTAGGTTCATTTGCTAAGGACCAAAAGGAACTTGAGAAAAATTTAGAAAGAATCGAAAGTGTTTGTGCTTCGATTGGCTTAAGTACAATACGAGCAAACTATAGGCAGGAAGATTCATTAAAATTCACACTTCCATTTGTAAATTCTATAAAAAGTATAGAAGAAATCACACAAAGAAATGTTCTTACTTCGGGGCTGGTGGCTACATATCCATTTTTATCAAATAGGCTATTTGATAAAAATGGAGTATTAATTGGTATTAACTCTTTTGATAATTCAATTATCATGTTAGACAGATTTGATACTAATCAGTACAAAAATGCAAATATGTTCATAGTAGGAACATCAGGTTCTGGAAAATCATATTTCACAAAACTAATGATTAGTCGAAATAGGTTCTTAAATATAAGACAATTTGTTATTGATCCAGATAGAGAATATGAGATGTTATGTAGTAATCTTGCGGGCTCAATCATTAAGATAGGTCCTCAAGGAAGTATAAATATGTTTGATATTCGAAATACTGCTTTAGAAGATGAGGAATCATATTTAAAGGCCAAAGTTGCTAAACTAGTTTCGATAATATCGCTTATGCTTGGTTTAGGTACTAAAGATGAGGAAGCTTCTTTGGAGGAACTAATAATTAAATGCTATAAAGATAAAGGAATAACAGAAGATAATAATTCGCTTTTTCAGGAGAACAGCAAAAGTATTCTACTAGGAAAAAGAATGTTTAAAAATACAAATGATATGCCGGTATTAAAAGATTTATATGAACTAATCAAGAAGGATGAATTACTTAAGAAGTATTCAAAAATATTAAAAGTTTATATATCAGGAAGTTTAAGCTATTTTAACAACCATACCAATATTAACACGGATAATAAACTTGTAGTTGTTGATGTTCACGATGTTAGTGAAGACGTTTTGCCAGTTGTAATGTGTATAATTACTGATTATTTTTGGGACGAAATTAAAAGAAATAGAAATGAGAAGAAGATTATATATTTTGATGAAATATGGAAATTAATCAGTAAAAGCGAATACTCGGCAGACTTTGTTTTTAAACTTTTTAAAACAATTCGAAAATTCGGAGGTGCTGCAACAGCTATTACTCAAGATATTTCGGATTTCTTTATGCTTGAAGATGGTAAATATGGAAAAGCAATATTAAATAATTCTAGTATAAAATGCATGTTTCAGCTTGAGGAGACAGATATTAAACTTTTGGAAGATGTAATCAGGATATCTGACGAGGAAAAGTACAGATTAGTGAACATGAAGAGGGGCACTACATTAATTCATGCGGGAAGAAACGTTTTACTTGCTGATGTTATTTCATCAAAGAACGAACATAATTATATAACCACAGATATAGTATAGGAGGATGTATATGAAAACAATTATAACAGCTCTTGGAAACCAAACACTAAATAATGAACTTAAAAAGCATAGTAAATATGATGTTTTAGAAGAAGACTTTTTGTATCAAGAAGCACTAATGGAGTATGCTTCAAAGAATGAAGCTGATGTTATTATTGTGAGTGGAATACTCCAAGGCGATACTCCAATGGTTGATTTTATTACAGAGCTAAAGAATACAAGAGTTTCATCAAGAATAATACTGATTGTTGATGAAATTTCGGATGAAGACAAGAATATTTTAATATCTAAGGGAGTATTTGATATCTTTTTTGACCAAGATGTTGAAATATCGGATATTCTTGAAGCGGTTGATAGAGAAACGCCAATAAACATTGAGGCTCAAATAAAAAATGAAGTTAAAAAAAGGCTTGAAAAAGAAAATAAAAATATTACTGATATAACGACTATTGTATCTAAAGTTCAAAAACAAGAGGTAATTGGTATTTTTGGAACTAATGGTTCGGGCAAAAGCAGTGTTTCAGTGAATCTTGTAAAAGCTCTTTCTAAGCAAGCAAAAGCCAAGATTCTACTTATTGATTTTGACACGTTAAATGGCAATTTAAATGAAATACTGGAAATAGGTGCGATTCCACAAAACATAGATCTAATTATGGATGAAGATAAGAGAAATGGACTGGACTTTGCATCAGATTTATTCTATAAAAACAAATTTGATATGAATGTATTAGACGAAATTATAATAGAATGTGATGGTTTCGACTTTTTATCAGGAAACACGTCACTTCATATTTGCCAAAATGTACTAAATGAAAATTTTTATAATTGTCTTATAAAATGTGCAAAGGAGAAATACGATTTTGTATTTTTAGATTTAAGTTCAAATATTTTTCTTGATTCTACAAAATGGGCGCTTAAAGAATGCACAAAGGTTCTTTTTGTTACAGAAAACACGAATGTTTGCCTGAAGAAGTCCTTGCAAATATTGGATATAGCTATCAATTTTTGGAATATTTACAAAGAAAAATTTAACTTAGTTATTAACAGATATTCACAATCGGGCATTGATGTTGATATCTTTTCGGAAATATTAAAGATGAAAAGTATTGGAATTATAAAAAATAACATGATTATAAATACTGATTCATACGATAAAATCCTTGAGACTCTTGAGTTTGTCCCTAAAAACAACTTCCTTAAGCGAATAAAAAGGAATACTAAAATGCTTGCTTCTATTGTAGGCACAGCAAAAACTTAATAACAATTGAGGTGTTAGTATGTTGATAAATCCGTTGAAAACCGAAGAAAAGAGAAATAGTTATTCACAATTTGAAACTAACAAGGATAAAGTTATCAACGAAATAATTGTATTTCTAATTACAAATTATTCGGAGTATCTTGGTGAAATTGATATTAATAGGCAGATTGTTGAAAACATCGTTAGAGAAAAAGTATATAAAGAGTATTCTAGTATGAATACTGATGCGACAATAGATGCAATTCTTGATAGACTGTTTGGATACCATATACTTCAAAAGTTTATTGATGATGAGGAAGTCACAGATATTAGAGTGATTACATATGATAGCATATTTGTCAAAAAGAATGGAATTTGGATACGTACATTTGAAAAATTCTATTCTGAGAGTGATTTTTTAAATTTCGTAAGATATTGTGTTTTAAAAAATGGTGGGAAAATTTCAAATGAGAATCCAATTGTTACATGTAGTGATAGAAAAAACAATTTAAGGATTGAAGCTGGAATAGAACCAGTAAACATTTCTTCACCTAGTCTTGTTATTAGAATACATCGCAAAAACAAAATAACGAGTTTGGAAGAACTTGCTAGTGACGAAATTCAAATGGTTAACAAAGACATTTCCGTATTGTTATCAAAACTAATAATTTCGGGGTGTAATATTGTCATTTCGGGCAAAGGTGGAAGCGGTAAAACAACATTAATGAGAACGCTAATTAATAGAATACCACAGAATTTATCTATAACATCTTGTGAGGAAACGGCGGAACTATTTTCCACACATCCTAATATTATTCAAAGGGAGATACTATCAAATAGAAATGATGATAAAAATATAACACTCTCTAATCTTATGACGCACAGCTTGGTAATGAGTAATGACTGTATAGTGGTGGGTGAACTTAAGGGCGAGGAAGCATTGCTATTTTTTGATAGTGTTTCAACCGGTCATAGAGGGTATGCAACGGTTCACTCTGACAGTTCACTAAATACAGTTGATAGATTAGTTACTCTTATGAAAAGGGATAATAGGGCACAAATGTATACTGATACTTATCTTACGAAACTTCTGGCTCAATCTATAGATGTTGTTATCTATATGGAAAACTTCAAAGTGCAAGAAATTACGGAAATAAACTACAATAGTGAATTGCAAGAAGTTCAATATAATCCGTTATACGTATTTGATGTTGAAAAATACGAAAATGGGAAATCAATAGGAACATTTAAAAAGAAAAATAGCCCAAAGTGGAAAGCAAAGAAAAAGCTAGAGTTAAGCAAAATGGAAATTGAGAAGGTGATTTAGTGGTTACAATTCTAAATGTTGCATTTTTCATTTTATTATTAATAACTGCTTACGCAGTACTATTTAATTTGCACGAAAAAGATATTAGTAAGGTTATCCAAAGATTTGTAGAAGAAAAAAATAAATCATATTTTGAAAAATATAGCAAAAGTAGTAACAGACGAAACGGTAAAGTTAATATAGTATCAAATTATATATATAAGATAACACACTTATTTGATATGGCGGGGATAAAACAGAATCTAATAATAAACCCAATAGCAATTATTGTTTTGTGTGGTGTGTCATTTGTTGTATGCTTTTGCGTTGCAATTTATGTTTTCAACCTTATACCTTTGTCGCTGATCATTTCTTTGCCAGGAATGATTATACCGGTTGTCATACTTCAGTTACTTGCAAAAAGAAGAGAAAGTGCAATTGAAAATTCTATACTAGATCTAGTTTTGCAACTAAGAAATCTTACTAGAATTAATAATGATATCGTATACGCGTTGGGACAGGTTAAGACGATAAGCCCATTACAAGATTACATAGACGAGTTTTTGTCTGAATTGCACAATGGAATAAAGTTTGAATTTGCGGTAGAAAAATTAAAGCTAAAACTATCCTTCAAGGTGCTTAGGGATCTGTTTGACAATATTTCACACTGCTACATATTTGGTGGTGACTATCAAGAATTGATGAGAAAAAGTTATGTTATGATATCCAAAGTTCAAAAGGAAAAGAAGGATAGGAAAAATGAGACACGAAGTGCAAGAATAGTCCTGGGAATATTGATATTTTTAGATTTGTTTGTATATTTTACATATATCAAGAATAATTATGAGAACTATGTTTTAATGTCAAACCAATTATTAGGTCAAATAATAATATATTGGAATTTTATTAGTATTTGGTTTTTGTTTATTCTTATGAGAAAAGTTCAAAGACTAGATTATTAATTTGGAATTGTTGGGGAATATAATAGAATGGAGGAAAGTGTCATGGGGGAGACATTATAAAAAATATGGCAGGAACACTTAGCCTAGATTTAACAAAAGAAAAAGGAATCGATTTAGGAGAAAAAGCAAATAGTATTGTATCAAATATTTCCGATGCTTTTTCAAATGCTGTAAAGAAAGGAACAGAAAGCATTAAATTTCCAGATGGATTTGCTGAAAAGGTCAGAACTGGTTTTGAAAAGATTGATTTAAAGGAAATCGGGAATAGTGCAGCGCTAAGTGCACTCAAAACTGGGATGAATAATTTAGGAATGAAAACAAGCACTTTTAATAATCTCAAAGATATATTCGATGCCGTGAGAAGCGGAGATCTAAAGAAGGGATTATCTTCAGGGCTTAATGTTGCAATTTCAGCGTTAAAGGTTCCTTCAACAATTAAAAATTTGATAAAAGACGGAAAAAATATTATTTTGGAAAAGACTTTTGAAGATGAATTAAAAACTATAATGAAAAAGCAGCAAAATACAATTAGTAGAATAGATAAAAAATGCATTCAAATGGAAGAAGCATTCAAAAATAATGATACTAAGACACTAGAAAAGACATATAAATCATTAAAAAATGATTTAGAAAAAGTTATGCCTATTCAAAACGTTATACTAAAAGGAAATAGTATGGTAAATCGATACGAGCTTTATAAAAACAAGGGAAATGTAGCACTAACTCCTGATGAAATTGAGCTTTGCAATAAGGTGTAAAAAAAGACGCTCCTTGCATCAAATGCTAGGAGTGTCTTTTTTGTAAGCTAAATTATTTAATTGTAAAAAGCATAAATGTAACATTATATCCAATAATTGCAGCAACGGAGAAAGCAGAGACAAATAGAAATGTTAAAGCAATTATTTTTTTTACTTTCTTCATTGATACATTTTTTCTAACTGCTGGAAGATTGTTTGGATTTTTACTTACTTTACTATGTTTTGAAAGTTCTTTTGCAATAGAAGAATCATTTATGTTATTAACTTTTAAAACGTACTCTGGTTCAACAGGTGTATATGTTCTAAAAGAATCTTTGCTGAATCTAATGGTGTTTTCTGTAACAGTAGACTTATCATAAACTATCGTATCTTGAGTAAGCAATTGATTATCCATGGTAACAATCCTCCTTTCTATATTTTCGACTTTTTTAAGCTTCGAACCAACGTCTAAATTATAACATTTATATGTTTTTATGTCAACTAGCAAAATGAGAATTAGATGGCTTTTTTGCTTGCAATTAAATGGTAAATTTAGTATAATTTTTCTAGAAAAAATGCTTGTAAAAGTCTTAGAAAATAAGCATTTTAGCTATTTAGTTCACAAATGATAGGAGAGTTATTTTAGATGGAAGAAAATGCAAAAAAAATAGTAAGAGTTGACATCGAAAAAGAGATGAAGAAGTCTTACATAGATTATGCCATGAGTGTTATTGTTTCGCGTGCACTTCCTGATGTTAGAGATGGATTAAAGCCTGTTCATAGACGTATTTTATACTCTATGAGTGAGCTTGGTTTGACTCCAGATAAGTCATATAGAAAGTCAGCATACATAACTGGTGACGTTTTAGGTAAATATCACCCGCATGGCGATGCTTCGGTTTATGATGCCCTAGTTCGTATGGCGCAGGATTTCTCGCTTCGTTATCCCCTTGTTAACGGACATGGTAACTTTGGTTCTGTAGATGGAGATCCTCCAGCAGCAATGCGTTATACAGAAGCGAAAATGCACAAAGTTACACTTGAGATGCTTGCAGATTTAGATAAAAACACCGTAGATTTCATGCCGAACTATGATGAAAAGTTACAGGAGCCAACAGTACTTCCTGCTCGTATTCCTGCATTACTTTTAAACGGTTCGCAAGGTATTGCGGTAGGTATGGCTACTAACGTACCACCACATAATTTATCAGAAATATGCGATGCTACAATCAAATTAATTAGCGAAGATAATGTATCTGATGAGGAGCTACTTTCAATCGTTAAGGGGCCAGATTTCCCTACAGGAGGAATAATTGTCGGAAGAGATGGCATTAAAGATGCTTACCTTACTGGACGTGGAAAGATTCTAGTTAGAGCTAAAACAGATATAGAAGAATTTGGAAATGGTCGTTACAGAATCGTTGTTACAGAACTTCCATACATGGTTAACAAAGCAAGACTTATTGAATATATTGCTGATTTAGTTAAGGATAAAAGAATCGATGGCATTTCTGATTTAAGAGATGAATCTGACAGAGAAGGAATGCGTATAAACATCGAGCTTAAGCGTGAAGCAAATCCAAAGGTAGTTTTAAATCAATTGTTTAAATTTACACAAATGCAAGATACTTTTGGTGCTATTATGCTTGCACTTGTTGATGGTAAGCCACAAATTCTTACTCTAAGACAAATGTTAGAATGCTACATTGCTCACAGAAAAGATGTTATTACTCGTAGAACACAATTTGAGCTTGATAAAGCACTTGCACGTTCACATATCTTAGAGGGCTTAAGAATTGCTATAGATAATATTGATGAGATTATTTCTATAATTCGTAACTCTTATGATGACGCTCAAGAAAAACTAATGAAGCGTTTTGGCCTTACTGAGATCCAAGCAAATGCTATTTTGGAGATGCGTCTAAGAACACTTCAAGGTTTGCAAAGAGAAAAGATTGAACAAGAATATGAAGAACTTCAAAAACTTATCAAAAAGTACAGAGATATACTTGCTTCTGAAAAACTTGTTTACGATATCATCAAAGAAGATATGCTAGATATCAAGAAAAAATATGGTGATGAAAGACGTACAGCATTTATGGCTGCTGAGGGCGAGTTTGAACAAGAGGACTTAATCAAAGAGGAAGATGTTGTTGTTACAATGTCTCACTATGGTTATATTAAGAGATTAAGTGTTGATACATATAGAGCTCAAAAACGTGGTGGACGTGGGGTTACAGGAATGCAGACAAAGCAAGATGACTTTGTTGAGCAAATGTATGTATCTTCTACACATGACACCATAATGTTCTTCACTAATAAAGGAAAGATGTACAGATTAAAATGCTATGAAGTTCCAGAAGCTGGTAGAACAGCAAAAGGAACTGCGGTTGTAAATCTTCTATCACTAGATGGTGATGAAAGAGTTACTGCAATTATTCCAGTTAAAGCATTTGAAGAAGGTAAATTCTTATTAATGGCAACAAAGGGTGGTACAATTAAAAAGACTGCTCTTATGGAATATGATAGTAATAGAAAATCTGGCTTACAGGCAATTGCACTTAAAGAAAACGATGAACTAATTGATGTAAGACTTACAGATGGTTCTAATAACGTTGTAATGGTTACTCATGAAGGTATGTCTATTACATTTGAAGAATCAGATGTAAGGGCTGTTGGAAGAGTATCTCAAGGTGTTCTTGGAATAAGACTTGATGAGGGTGACTACGTTGTAGGTATGGAACCAATCAAGGAAGATGGACAATGTCTTCTTACAATTACCGAAAATGGATTTGGTAAGCGTACAGAACTTAGTGAATATAGAGTTCAAGCAAGAGCTGGAAAGGGTGTTCTAACGTACAAAATCACACCAAAAACTGGAAAAGTAGTTGGCATTAAGGTAGTAAGTGATGATGATGAAGTAATGCTTATTACTGACACTGGAATAATGATTAGAATATCTTGTAAAGATATAAGCATACTTGGAAGAAGCACACAAGGTGTTACATTAATTCGTACAAGCGAAGGCGGAGTTGTTTCAAGTATTGCAAAGCTTTCGATGGATGAAAGAGAAGATGAAGAATAAAATTTAAGATTTTTAGCCTCGGATTTTCCGAGGCTTTTTTTGAAAATGCAACTTTCTCCTTTGGGGACACGACATTGAGGAGAAAAAATTCTCCTAGATGTCGTGTCCCCGAAGGAGAGAAAATTCTCCTAGATGTCGTGTCCCCGAAGGAGAGAAAATTCTCCTCAATGTCGTGTCCCCAAAGGAAAGGATCCCCAAAGGAGAAAATAACTGATATAATAAAATTGTAGTAAGTTAAGTCGCGAGAAAAACTATAGAATCGAAATGGAGAAGAAAATGGAAAAAGTTGATGAAATAATACCATTTAATCATGATGAAACATGGGTTAAAAAAATGATATTTAAATATTTTCTTGTTGATGAAAAAAAGTTTACGTCAAATGGATACGAAATATCTAGCGTGCAAAAAGTATTTGTTCCATTTTATAAGCTAAATCTTGATGGTGAGATTCATTCGTTTATGAATTTATATGTTAGAGGCAATAAAGGTGGGTATACAAAATTGGTTGAAATGGACTACGATTATACGTTGAATACGTCAATTTGTGGAAATAATGAAATAGATTTGGATAAGTTAAAAAACGTTGGCCCATTTAATGATATTAGCCGTGAGAAGGCAGAAACCAATTACGATGGGATATTCATAGATTATTCAACCCAACTAGAAGTGGGATGTAGTGAAAGAAATGTAATAGTTGACGAGAGCAAAATCCAAAAAAGAGAAGATGCTGAAGTATTGCTATCTTTACAAAATGCAATTGTTAGCGAAGACTGGTCAGGTGGATCTGCAACTGAATATAACTCGGATATTAGCTATAGTATTAATGGGATAAAAAGATATTATTATCCGGTTTGGATTGTCAAAATAAAAAATGAAAACGAAGAACTTGAGTACTATATAAATGATTGCAATGGTAATTTTGACGGACCAAAGCCAAAGATTAAGAGCAGAATTGAGGATAAGTTTGTTTATGTCTTGGTTGGATTTTGTGCATTGACAATTCCATTAGCAGTAGTAATGTTTTATATTCCACTACAATTAGTTAATTTTGCACTTGGATATTTGATATTATTTGTTATTTCTATGTTAGCTTCTTATATAGTTGTTATGCCTGATATTTATCGCATAATAAGGAGAAAATATAATAATTTCTTAGTAAAAAAGAGAAAAAAGAATAGGGTCAAATCATACTATATAATTTCTAGTTATGAAAAAGCTTTGAATGAATACTTCAAATCTAATTGAAAAGTGTGCTAAAGTTAGTAATAACCTTTTTTCTGACCAGTCAGTCTAAAGACATTGCAAATTTGCTATGATATAATCAAAATGTAATAAAGTTGAAAGGAAGTAATTAAATGTCGAATGTAAAAAAATACAAGGTTGAACACGTTGATACTATAAAGGAGATGCAAGAAAAAGCTGTTGCAGCTTGCCCCAATAAGCTTAACTTTAGATATAGAGAAAAGTCAAAAATTGTAGACATCACATTTAAAGAATTCTATGAACTAACACTCTCATTGGGAGCTGCATTAAATAATCTTGGAACAAAGGGAAAGCACATTGCATGTATTGGAGAAAATAGTTTTAAATGGATTACTGTTTTCTATACAGTGCTTAAAAGCGATGCAGTATTTGTGCCAATAGATAAGGAACTTCCTGTCAAAGATATCATTACAATTCTTAATCACTCGGATTCAGAAATTCTTTTCTATTCAGATAGGTATGAAAAGCATTTAGATGAAATAAAAAAGGGATGCCCAAGAGTAAAAAAATATATTGCATTTGACAAAGATAAAGATGAAAAAGATGTTCTTTCATATGACAAGCTTATACAAAAAGGAAATAAACTTTGGAAACAAGGAAATTTTAAAGAAGAAGTACATGACACCAATGTGCTAAAGGAAATAATTTATACATCAGGTACTACTGGCCTTGCAAAAGGTGTAATGCTTACAGAACATAATCTTGTATCGGTAGTAACGGGAGCGCTAGAAATAACAACTCTTGGAGATGTAGTATTATCAGTACTTCCTTATCATCATACATATGAATCTTCTTGTGATTTATTAATTGGTATGCATAATCACACCACAATATGTATAAATGATAGTTTAAAGAATATTTTGCCAAATCTTCAAGAATTCAAGCCAAATCTAATGATGATAGTTCCTGCTTTTGCAGAGTTGTTTTACAAGAAAATATGGGCCACTGCTGAAAAGACTGGTAAAGCAGATTTGCTTAGAAAACTAATAAAAATTAGCAACAAATTAAGAAAAGCACATATTGATTTAAGAGGCCTTTTATTTAAATCGGTTCGTAAAAACTTTGGTGGAAACTTAGTACAATTAATTAGTGGCGGAGCACCTTTAAGGGCAGAGGTTGGCGCATTCTTTAATGATATTGGTATACTAATGCAAAATGGTTATGGAATTACAGAATGTTCACCGCTTGTAAGTGTTAATACTCCAACACTAAATGATCCTTCTACAGTTGGTGTCCCAATTTCATGTTGCGAGGTTAAAATAGTAAATGAAACCGAAGAAGGAATTGGAGAGATTTGTGCTAAAGGCGATATAGTAATGAAAGGTTACTATAAAGATGAGGAAAAAACTAAAGCTGCTCTTCAAGATGGTTGGTTTAACACAGGTGACTTTGGTAAAATTACAGATAAAGGTCAGATTCAAATAGTCGGGAGAATGAAGAACTTCTTTGTCCTAGAGAATGGCAAGAATGTATATCCAGAAGAAATAGAAAATTATGTGTTATCTATTCCTTATGTTCAAGAAGCAATTGTTAAAGCTGCTAAAAATGAATATGGAATGAATGGAAATAATTTAGTTGCAGAAGTATTTTTAAATAAAGATGCAGTTAGCGAATTAGGAGATATAGATATTGCTAAAAAATTAAAAGAGGATATCAATGAGGCTACTAAAGAGCTTCCTGTATATAAGCATATTTCAGAAATTGAGATAAGAGACAAAGAGTTTGATAAAACTACAACAAACAAAATTAAAAGATAAAAAAACTGGTGGCAGATAGCCACCAGTTTTTTTGTTAGCACCTCGACATAGAGTAGTGAGAACAAACTCTACGAGATTCCAGTGTATAACGAATAGAATCCTCTATGATTTCCAAGTCTGTGTTTGTAAACGAAGAAATGGGTTTTAGTACCATGGAGCACTGTCCTTTACTAGAATACGATACTTCAGCAAATGAAAGAGGAAAAGCAATCTTTGAATCATCTCTAAAAATTGAATTGTAAAGGGATTCTTCTGTTCCATAGATAAAACGTCTATCACAATCACCAAACTCGAAACTACCAAATACACAAATCCTGATTGATTTTTTGGCATCTTTCCGAACAGTTTCCGTGGTGACGTAGGGTTCACAGACATCGAGGATTAGGTCCTTTGGAAGTACCATTAGACATCCCTCCTAAAAATTTAGTGCTTGAACATGATACCACACATTATGTTAATTTGCAAGACTTGTTTTCATGTAGTATAATTACGCCGTAAAGGAAGTGAAAACCATGAAAAACATTGGAATAATTGGTGGACGGAATTAGTGGTCTTATGGCTACATATAGCCTTCTAAAGAATTCTAAAGATGTCGACATTACTATCTTTGAAAGGGGAAATACTTTAGAAACACGAAAGTGCCCAATACTATTGAAGAAAACAGATAAATGCTTAAAATGCAAAACCTGTGCAATTATGGAAGGTGTTGCAGGTGCTGGTGCATTTAGTGATGGAAAATATAATATAACAACTGAATTTGGTGGCTGGCTTCAAGATATAAGAGAAGATACTTTAGCATATATTGAAAAAGCAGATAGCATTTTGGTTGAAAACGGTGCAACAAAAGATAGATTTATGCCAAATGATGAGTTAAAGAAAAGATGCTTACAATTTGATCTTCATATGCTTCAATCTGAATGCAAGCATTTAGGAACAGATGCTAATTTTGACACTATGGTTAAGATGGTTCAAAGCATTGAGAAAATGGGCGGAAATAGAGTTAGTATATTAACTAATTTTGACGTTGGAAATGTTGAAGATATAGACAATGGTAAAAAAGTTATATACAAAAAAGTTGAAGACAATCTTGAAAAATATGATAAAGAATTTGATATTATTATTTTTGCGACAGGAAGAGCAGGAAGCCATTTCTTTAGCAGATGGTGCAAGGAACATGGAGTAGGCTTAAAGAATAATCAAGTTGATGTTGGTGTTAGAGTAGAGCTTCCTTCAAGTATTTGGGAAGAATTTGAAAAGAAAATCTATGAACCTAAAATTGTTTATAGAACAAAACAATATGGTGATGTTTGTAGAATGTTTTGCTTCAATGGTAGAGGAGAAGTTGTTACAGAAAACACAGAAGGCATTTTGACAGTTAATGGACACGCATATAAGTCTGAAGAAAAGAAAACTAAAAATACAAACTTTGCAATTTTATCTACGACAAGATTTATAGAGCCATTTAATCAACCAATAGAGTATGCTAGATATGTTGCAGGACTTGCAAACATGATTTCTGGCGGAAGCGTTATAGTACAAAGGCTTGGAGATTTAGAACTTGGTAGAAGAACAGACTTAAAACGATTAAAACAATCAACGGTTCAACCAACACTTAAGGGTGCTGTGCCTGGAGACTTAAGCTTGTGTATGCCAAAAAGACAACTGGATAATATAATAGAAACTCTTCATGCATTAGATAGACTTGCACCAGGAACAGCAAACTATGATACACTTTTATATGGAATAGAATGTAAGTATTATGGCGCAAGACCTGAAGCAGATGAAAAATTTAAACTATCTGGAAAAGATAATTATTTTGCGATAGGAGATGGTGCAGGCTTTACAAGAAGTCTTGGACAAGCTGCAGCACAAGGACTTATGGTTGCAGATACAATTTTAGAAGAAATGAAATAAAATGAAAAAGAGCGGATTTCCGCTCTTTTTTTAGTAATTATTCAATAGGCTTAATTGACTGAAGAAAACATTACCGGTCATTAAACTTTTCCTCGTGAATTCGATCTTGAGTAAGTCTTTTTTGCATACATTTTCTACAAAGAGGAATGTATTCCATATTTCCCACAACAATATCAACATTCTTCTTGCCAAGAAAATAAGAATAAACTGCATTTTCTTCGTCGCAATCATGACAAATAGCGACAAACTTTTGTACACTATCCGCGATTGCAAATAGTTCGGGCATAAGACCAAATGGTTTTCTTTCGGCTGTCATGTCTAGTCCGCTAATGAATAAGCTTTTTCCTTTTGCATCAGTTAGCTCAAGGAGTACTTTAATATCGCCTTGCAAGAACTGGAATTCATCAATGATATAAACGTCAACATCATAGTTTAGAAGATCTTCCAAATTAGTGATAGAAATTGCTGGAATTTCACCAAACTTGCGACTTTTGATTACACTGTCGCCAAACCTATCATCAAGTTTTGGTTTAAATGCAAGAACTTTTTTGTGTGCAATCAATGCTCGCTCATATGCTCCAAGAAGCGCAGTCGTTTTGCCAGAAAACATTGGCCCCGTATAAACAGTAATTCTATTTTGCATGGGTAGCCCTCCTTTATATTTTTGCTCCATTTTTTATGATAATAGTTTCGAGGGTATTATTCAATTACAAAACCATTAATTTTGCGCTTTCGGATTAACATAAACGGTTGACAATTCAAGATAAAATGCTATAATGATACTGCCTAAATAGTTATCAATACACTAAAAATATGGAGGTGTAGTTATGAAGGAGTATGCAAATCTTTTTCGGTTAGTAAATGACGATGGAGACTTCTTTCTTGATGGTAAACTTGGAAAAAAATGGATGAAGATCAAAGCCAACAAGATTGTATCTAGCCTAGAAAATGCCAAGGAGTTGAATTATTACGTATATGCCTATCATGATAGTCCAAGGTTTGTTTTTATAACGAAAGTCAGGATGAATCCTAACATCCTGGAAACTTATGGGATGTATGGTGGAGCTTACGAGATTAATGGTGCCTTGTTTGACAATCGGACTCAGAAGTTCATCTCATACAGGGGAGGAATTTCACTTACCTATGTGCTTAATGATGCTGGAATTCCGCATATCATCAAGGACACTGCAAGTGATAAATATGTTGTAATGTACTTTGCAGTTAGTGGTGATACTTTTCCGGCGTTTAAAACGGATTTTGACAACATCACTGGACTTGTGACGCATGTGCGAGTTAATCGCGGATCAGCAATTGTTGAACGCTACAGGTACATTTTCTGCGAGAAAGATGGAGAAAGTGCAATAATTGTTATTTCAAACGAACTGGAACTCACAGTCGAAATACAGGGTACCACCCTTGTAGAATGCATTAATGGGATTTGCTGTGAGGAACCTGACAGATGGTACCTCTACTATCATAGACTTATTACCGAACTCAAAAAATCCTTGTCAGAGGCAGTGTTCGGAGAAGATAGTAGCATGGTTAAGGAAATAAGTATTCCGACGTACATCCTGATTGGGGACGCTGCGATTATCGTTAGTGATAAAAAAGGAATTTATGGCGACAAGGTTATGATTGTTCCTGGTGATGACCCCCTGACTTATGGTTATAATAGTTTCTACAATTATGAAGTCATTCATTCACTCGGAAAAGATGACCGGAAGCACAATGTGGTAAAAGTTGAGTGGCGCAGAAGCGATTTCGATAATTCCACATCGTATTTCGATATCCTTACTAGGACGGATTTTGCCGATATGTAACAAAAAAACGCGAGATTTATTCTCGCGTTTTTTGTTATCTATATAACAATTTATATGTGTTTTTTCCAACTTTTTGAATAATTCTATCTTCTTGAAGGGCTTTAAGTTCACGCATCATAGCACTTCTGTTTACGCTAAGAAAATCAGCAAGATCAGTAAGAGAAAAAGGAATCGTTACTCTGTTTGAAAAACTTTCAATAGAAAGTGTCTCAAAGTAAATGTGAAGCTTTTCACGAATAGTTCGTTTTGTTATTACCTCAATTCTAGAATTAAGGTGAGTAGTGTTTTTAAAAAGTAAATTTAATAATGCATTGTTTAAAGTCTCATGTGTTTTACATCTAGGATCACATTTTCTAATAACGTCATCATACATTATTAGTAGGCATTTACATTTCTTTGTTGCAATAACACTAAGCTCGCTGTTTAAAAATACATTGTAGAATGCTTCTCCAAAAACACTTCCCGGTCTAAAAAAATCAACGATATCTTTATTGCCTTTTTCATCGTATCTGACAAGCATTGCTTCGCCACTAAGAAGAATAAATATTTGCTTTCTTTTTTCTATGTATGAAGTTATTTCTTGACCGCTTATCAAAATCCTTTTTTGTTAGTTGATGACAGCAAGTTTCAATCTCTAATAATGTATTAATATCAGACATAAAAACCTCCAATTTTATAAAAAATAAAAGTGCTTAAAATCCTAGCAATTTGTTGCATTAGTAAATAAATAATGAGAAAATTATATATAGAAATTATATAAAAAACAATCAAAAAAATAAATAGAAAGGCGCAAAAATGAAGGTAATAAAAAGAGATGGTAGAGCGGTTGATTTTGACAGAACAAAAATAGAACTTGCTATAGAAAAGGCCAATCAAGAAGTGCGTCAAAAGGATAGAGCCACAAAAAACGAAATCAAACAAATCATAAATTATGTCCTTGAATCAGACAAAAAGAGAATTTTAGTTGAAGATATACAAGACATAATAGAAGAGCAACTTATGACGCTTGGACATTATGAACTTGCCAAAAAGTATATAGTTTATAGGTATACAAGAGCATTGGTTAGGAAGGCAAATTCTACTGACCAATCAATTATGGGACTTATTAAAAATCAAAATAGAGATGTAACAGAAGAAAACTCTCATAAAAATGCAATGATTGTTTCTACACAAAGAGACTTAATTGCTGGAGAAGTATCAAAAGATCTAACTAAAAGGGTTCTTCTTCCTGAAAAAATATCAAAAGCTCATGAAGAAGGTATTATACATTTTCATAATGCAGATTATTTTTTACAACCTATTTTTAATTGCTGCTTAATAAATATTGGAGATATGTTAGATAATGGGACTGCAATGAATGGGAAGATGATAGAAACTCCAAAAAGCTTTCTTGTTGCATGTACTGTTACTACACAAATAATTGCGGCTGTTGCAAGCTCTCAATATGGTGGGCAAACAGTTTGCATCTCTCATCTTGGAAAATATCTAAGAAGAAGCTATGAAAAATTTATAAAGCAGATTAAAGAAGAAGTTGGTAAAGAGGTCAAAGAAGATATCATAGAAAGAATTGCAAAGCGTAGACTTAAATACGAGCTTTCGTCTGGAGTTCAAACAATTCAGTATCAAATAAATACGCTTATGACCACAAATGGACAATCACCTTTTGTAACGCTATTTTTGTGTTTAGATAAAGATGATGAATATATAAAAGAAAATGCATTGATAATCGAAGAAATCTTAAAACAAAGGCTTCAAGGAATTAGAAATGAAGCAGGCGAATACATTACACCGGCTTTTCCAAAACTTGTATATGTTTTAGATGAAAGTAATAATCTAAGTGGTGGAGAATATGATTATCTTACAAAACTTGCTATTGAGTGCACATCAAAACGAATATATCCAGACTATATATCTGCAAAGGTAATGAAGAAAAACCATCAAGGACACCTTGTCCCACCAATGGGAGATAGAAACTTCTTAAGCCCATGGAAAGATAAAAATGGTGAATATAAATTTGAAGGAAGATTTAACCAAGGAATAGTATCTATTAATCTTCCACAAATAGCTTTGGTGGCGGATGGAGACGAAGAAATATTTTGGCAAGAACTAGATGAGAGATTAAAGCTATGCTTTGATGCATTAATGTGTAGACACTATGCACTTTTAGGCACAATTTCAGATGTTTCTCCAATACATTGGAAATATGGTGGAATCTCTAGGTTAGAGGCTGGAGAAAGAGTGGATGATCTGCTTAAAGGTGGGTATTCGACTTTATCATTAGGATACATCGGTATATATGAAACTGTAAAAGTTATGAAAGGCGTTTCTCATACTGATTCTACGGGAAAAGAATTTGCAATAAAGATTCTGAAAAAGATGAAGGATACTGTAGAGGAGTGGAAGAAAAATACAGGACTTGGATTTATGCTTTATGCAACATCTGCAGAGAGTTTAAGATATAGATTTGCAATGATTGACAATGATAAATTTGGTACGGTAAAAGATATCACCGATAAAGGCTATTATACAAATTCTTTTCATGTTGATGAAAGGGAAGAAATAGATGTATATGAGAAACTTAAGCTTGAGTCAGAATTTCAAGCAATTACAACGGGAGGATCAATACTTTATGCAAAGGTTCCAAATGATAAATTCGACATGCCAAAGCTTGAAGAAATGATTAAGTATATTTATGACAATATAGAATATGTACAACTAAACACAAAGCCAGGATTAGTTGGAAATTTTGGGTTTGGCGAAGATATAGTAGCAAATGAGAATAATATGTAAAGGAGAAAAAATGGGTAAGTTAGTAAAATCAATGAGCATATATTCAATATGCCATTTTCTAGTAGACTTTTTGAGTTGTATTTTTGTTTTGGGAGTTGCTCCACAACTGTGCTTTGATTCAGAGGGAACTCTTAATTTTGATTTGTATTTTGCAGAAGTAGTTATATACAATTTCTTTGCTTTTGCATTTCAAGTTCCTATGGGAGCTTTGATGGATAAATTCAAAGTGTATAAAGGTGTTGGCATTGTTGGTTTTTGCTTAATTGGATTATGCTATGCGATACATGCAGGAAATCCGGTACTACTTTCTAGCATAGTTGGTATTGGAAATGGATTGTTTCACTTAGAGGGCGGAGTTAATGCGTATAGCAATAGTAAAGGAAAATCATTTTTGAATGGACTTTTTGTTGCACCAGGCGCAATGGGTATCTTCCTTGGAACAGCATTTTATGAACCACTATCGACAACATTTATACCTGTAGTATTAGTTTGTTTAGCAATAGTGTTATTATTCTTTGTTCAAAAAGACGAAGTTGCATTTGTTAAAGAAGAACAAGAAAGAATTGCGGCAAGCGGAAATCCATTTAAACTTCATGATATCTTATCAATATTAGCTTTAATTGGTATTTCTATTGTCGTTCGCTCAATCGGTGGAAGTGCAATTCAATATGTTTGGAAGACCGGATTTACGATTGGATTATTATATACAGTATGTGTTGTACTTGGAAAAATGTTTGGTGGACTTATTGGAGATAAATTTGGACTTAGGAAAATAGCTTGTATTGCATTAGCTGCAGCATGCATAAGTCTTATTTTAGGATTTAATATTCCGGCATTTGGGTTTATAGGAATATTCTTATTTAACGTTCCTATGGCAATTACGCTTGTTATTTTAGAAAGGTGTAACACAGAATATTTGGCAACTATGGTTGGATCAAATACCTTATTTCTATTCTTGGGATATTTGATTTGCATGATACCAAATACCATGAATAACTATGTTGTGCTTACAGTAAGCGTTATTTTGGCGATAATATCAATTTATGTTGCATTTAGGAAGTTCGAAAAAGTAAAGGAATAGGTGAAATGAACTATGAAGAGATTTGTATATCTGTTTGTTTTTTGCATATTTGTAACATCTTTGGTAAGTGCAAACGTGGCAGCTACACTACCTATACTTGAACCAGACAATACTCCTTTGCCATTTGATGAGGTGTTTCCGGAATATGCATTATACAGGAATATAACGAATATAAGTCTATTTATTATTTGCGTGTTGTTACTAACTTTTTTGCATATAAGAAAGAATAACTCTCCTAAGAAGATTAGAACGATTGTGATTACAGGAATTATATTATCAATTATATTAGCTTTAATTGGTGTTTGGGGAATGGGGAACAATCCTATTTCTAAGCAAAAGTGGGAAGTTAACACATCATATGATTGGAGCAAGTCTAGCAAGGTTTATTGAGAACATTAGTGGGGTGATACAATGTCATTATTAAGCACATTAGGACTAACAATATTAATAGAATATCCAATTGCTCAGATTGCATGGATTATTATGAAAAAAATTGGCAAAGATACTAATAAGCCTAATTCAAAACTAACATTTTTTAATGGATTGTTAATAATTATTCCTGTTATAATTATTAATGCTTTGACAAATCCAGCTATTAATATCTATGCAAGGTACCTTTGGACTGAAACGAATGTGACAGAAGACATGTTTTGGCTTATTATTTCACTTTGGGAAGTAGTTATATTTATGGTTGAAGGGTTACTATATAAATTTATGCTTAAAACGTCATTGCTTAGAGGGATGCTGTTATCATTATTTTCAAATGGAATCTCATATTTAAGTAGCTTTATAATATCGTAATAGTTGGAGATATAAATGAAAAGAAATTGTCTTAGTATAATGTTTCTAATTCTAATAATACTATTATGTTTTTGTCTGTATTTTATTTTTGACAACAATTATATAAATAAAATTGATAATGACATAGTATGTGTTTCCCGGCCATGTCCTTAAATTAAATGAAGATAATGGAAATGTGGCAATTCCTCATTTAAATGTCAGAGGAAATGTTACAGCAATAAGCGGTGAGAACATAGTTATTCGCTTATCTAAAAAATCAAGTGAGTTCTTGAATACAAGACAAGTAGAAGTAAAGACCCCAAAAGCAAAAGAAAGGCTTTTGCCTGATGATGAAGTGTTTATTAAATTTATTAGTATAGATATAACGGGTAAACAGCTGAAATTTAAAAATATAGAAATATATAAATATACGGAAAACATCGAAAAAGAAGTAAAGGGAAGAGTGTCTTGGACTGTGCCAAATGATTTTGGAGGAACTATTACATATACAGGAACAGAATTTAAATATAATGACGAAAAGTATGTTGACCCAGATACTGATTATTCAGAAGATGGGAAATATTATTTTGTAGATATTTATGATGGAAGACTTCTTATAGAGGAATATAAAAATATGTATTTTCCAATGAGGTGGTTTAATATGATAAATCCTCAAGAAACATATTTCGATGTTATAGTAAAAATATATAAAGAAAAGGAGAATAGGCTATGAAAAAGAAACTTAGCTTAGTATCAATTTTTGCGCTCTTGGGAACCAAGGCGTTTGCAGACGTTGTTGGCCCTCTTGATGGGATAGAAGGTAGTCTTGGAGTATGGTATATGCATGGAAGTGGAATAGTGTTTCATCCTTTAGAATTTGTAATAACAATGGCACTTTGCCTTGTTTTACTATTTGTATTGGCATTTGTGATTATTAAAATAATGAAGAAGAAAAATATAAGCGAAAAAGTTATAAAATATACGAAAATAGCCTTTTTAGTACTATATATTGTATTGTTTATTTCGGGCGCTTTTGTCGTATTTGATAGATTAAACTAATGGAGAATAATATGGACTTAAAACCAAATGAAAGAGTAGATGATTTGCAGCTAAATAATCTAAAAATTATTCAAAATAGTAAAGAGTTTTGCTTTGGGATAGATAGCGTTTTACTTTCTGATTTTTGTAAGAGTGCAAAGAAGCAAAAAAATGTTGTTGATTTATGCACAGGAAATGGAGTAATTGCAATTCTTTTGTCTGCAAAACTATCTAAAGTTAAGCAGATAGTTGGAGTTGAAATACAAGAATATAGCTCTGAACTCGCAACTCGCTCAGTTGAACTTAATAATCTTCAAAAAAAAATTACGATTATTAACAAAGACTTAAAAAACATAAAAAAAGATATTCAAGCTGGGAGTGTTGATCTTGTTGTTTGTAATCCGCCATATAAGCCAAAGGGAAGCGGAATAATTAATGAAAAAGATAGCAAGACAATAGCAAGACATGAGATTTCATGTACGCTTGAAGATATTATTAAAGAAGCATCTAGAGAATTAAACTTTGGCGGAAGCTTTTGCATGGTACACAAAGTTGAAAGAATGACAGATATACTAACTTTACTTAGAAAACATGATTTGGAACCAAAAAGAATGAGGCTTATTTACCCAAAGTTAGGAGAACCAGCAAATCTTGTGCTAGTTGAAGGAGTTAAAGGCGGAAAACCATTTTTAAATATGGAAGCACCTGTATATGTTTATAAAAATGAAGAAGAATATACAGACCAGATTTATGAAATATACGGGATGAAAGGGGGAATCAACATATGAAAAAAATAGTATCATTTATAATAAGTATTATACTGATTTTTAATATTGCATATGCTGATGTAATAGATCTTCGTTCACGTACATTCAGTAGAGATAACGCGCTTTATGGTGCGGGAGTAGGGCACGGAATGAAAACGGGGGATAATAATGCAAATTTATTTATTTTGTTGATTGTATGGATGGTAATTATAGCGTTTCCCACAATTTTGACAGCAGAAAAAATAATAAATAAATTAAGAAAACGCGAAACAAAAGCAAATTCTATAGTTGAATTTTTAGGAGCTTTTACAGGAATTATCCTGATAGTTCTTATTATTTGGGATTTTCTATCAAAAATATCACAAGGTGAAATAGTATTTGTTCTTGGATATGTTCTTGCTTTAATACCAATTGTGTATGCTGTTGGAGATACAATAATAAAGAGCTTTAAAAGTGGTAAAATTTCCGGAAAAGTACTTGTAATATTATCATCAATAGTATGTATTTTTTATATAGTTGCAATTGGAATTAGAATTTTTAATTCTATTGACTTAAGATTGAAACTAGCGGATTTCAAGAAAACAGAGCCACAAGGATACAGTCTATTAATCGAAGATGTTAAAATGATTCAAAGGGAAGGTACATTTAAAAACGCCGGCCTGTCTGTCAAACAAGGAGGTCCTCTAGGGTCATATTGTAATATAGTGGGAAAAGGTTACTTGATTGGTAGTGGAGGCAGTATTATTATAAATGGTGAAGAAGTTTATAGAGTTAAATTACCGCCATACAAAGAAGCAGTTAATAAAGATCTTTTCAAACAGCTAACCCACGATTTTTTTACTTCGTATTTATGGTAAGAAATAGTTGTAGGAAAATGCTGTATTTTGAAAACTGTATATGGAAAGGAAAGAATACATGAAAAAAACAATTGCAGTGTTATTGGGAGGATTAATGCTTTTTAGCTTTGCTTTTGCAGATATTATCGATATGAATTCGATAATAGTAACTAGGGATAATTATTTTTATGTTTCAGATGGAGGTCATGGCAGGCGAGTTTTACTATTCGATTTTCTTGGAATGATATTTACACTTCTTATACCTGCAATTACTATTATTATCCCACTCTATTTATTCTTGACAATAATAACAGACAAAATAAAAAAACGTGAAACAAATTTAAAGCCAGGACTACAAGCAATGGGTATAATTACAGGAAGCATATTAATTTGGTGCTTATTAAGTAATGCGATTATATTGTTCGAGGGTAATTTTACACTGGGATTTGGATTACTTGCATTGATGATTCCAGTAATTTATATGGTCGTCAGTATTATAAAATACAATAATAAAAAAGGTGAAAGAAAATCAATTGCGAAATTGTCTCTGGTTTTTGCGATTATAATCATAGTCGGCATCGTAATTAAAATTGTAAATTCAATTGACTTAAGGATAAAACTTTCTGATTTCAAAGAAGAAAATCCCGAAGGCTATAGTAGTTTGATAGAAGATATTAAAAATATCCAAAAAAATGGCACTTTTTTAAACGCTGAACTTGTAGAAAGAAAAGAAGAAAAAGCGGTGAATGGTATTCAATTGCCATCAATGTTATATAAAACATATGATGCCGTTGGAAATGGATATAAAATTTTGGATGGTGGTAGCGTTATTATAAATGGCGAAAAGGTTTATACTGTTAAGCCGGCACCATACCAAAAACTAGACATATTTAATCAGATAATCCATGATTATTTTACTTCGTATTTATGGTAATGAAATTATTTGCGAGTCATAAAATTGTTCCTTGAATTACATTTTTAATAAGAATATAATGAAAAAAAGGAGGAATCACAAATGAGAAAGAATTTTAAGAGCTATGCATTAGGTTTTCTTTCTGCATCAGTAATATTTGGGGGATTAACCTATGCATTACAAGCAACGGAAACGGTACAAAGAACGTTTAGAGATATTAAAATCGTAGTAGAGGGAAATACTATTACACCTAAGGATGCTAATGGAAAAGTAGTAGAACCATTTATTATTGAAGGTTCAACTTTCTTACCAGTTAGGGCTGTTGCAGAAGCGTTAGGCCTTAATGTAGCATGGAACGAAAGTACAAGCACAGTAACACTTGGAAAAGGTGAAATAGCACAAGGAAATAATACGAGTACACAAGTTACTCCAGAGCCAAAGCAAGCTAGTACTCCGGTACCAAATATAAGCACTGAAGGTGTAGACACGTCTCTTTCATCACCAGCAGAACTTGGTCAAAAAGCTATGTTTGAATCAAAGTATGAATTTGGTAAAATTGGAATTTCAATAGCTGAGATTACTGTTCCACGTAAAGCAAGTTTTAATAGAGAATTTGAGTTCACAATTGACGTATCAAAAGAGAGCAATTACAGAAAATCGGTATTGAAAAGATATTTAGATTTGTTTGCTGATGTATATGATAAAAATGGAAAACTTGTTCATGAAGCTGGAAGCTTATATCCAATAGGCTTTTTTGATAAAGATGGAAACCCTGTTTCAGTAGAAGATTTGCCTGTTGATGTGAGCGGAGTATATATCTATGAAATCGGAGATAGCGTACTTAATAAAATTGCAACAATAAAATATACATATCAGATTGTTGATGGGTGGTTTGAAGGCAAAGAAGGTCTAGATTCAGAATTTGTTTTTGGTGTAGGAGATTATAATTCTAGCAAATGGCCAACTATTCAAAAGGCATATTTTAGAATACCTAAATACAACACATCAGGCACTTCGTCTAATACGATAAAAGAACAAGTTCAAATTAAAGCGAGCACACCTGCGCCAACCGCTATTCCAAGGATAATAACAACAAAAGCACCTAGTACAGGGACTAATGTTGATGAAGTACTAAAAGCAAGGGAAGAGTTATATAAATTGTTAGGTAAATAATGAAAATGGGGACTCGTATTTAATACGAGTCCCCAAAATTTATCATTAATATTCTAATCCAATATCTTTAATAATTTGCTCTTTATTGTCGCGCATTGCAATCATGAATGCATCTACAATGTCAGGATCAAATTGTGTTCCTTTACATTTTTCCATTTCTTCCATAGCTCTAATAACACTAAAACGAGGTCTATATGCTCTATCTGATGTCATAGCGTCAAATGAGTCTGCTACGCAGACAATTCTTGCCATAAGAGGAATATCATTTCCTTTAAGTGAACCAGGATAACCTTTGCCATCATATCTTTCGTGATGATGTAAAACCATAGGTATAAGTGGTTCAAATATTTTTGCCGGGCCAAGAATTTTTGCACCAATAGATGGATGGTTTTTAATGTCATCATATTCGTCATCAGTAAGTCTTCCGTGGTTTTTGAAGAATTGCATCCGGAATTCCAATTTTTCCAATGTCATGGAAAAGCGCACCTTGTTTTAATGTTTCTAAATCTTCTGCAGACATTCCTAGTTGATTTCCAATTAATACAGAATAATATGAAACTCTATCAGAATGGTTCTTTGTATATGAGTCTTTAGCATCAACGGCAAGACGAAGTGATTCGATAGTGCCATAATAAGCATCACGTAATTGCTTATTAGCTTCCTCAAGTTGTTCATTTATATCTGCAATTATTTTCATTTGTGTAACAGATTTTAGTCCAGACTCAATTAGAAGTAATAGTTGGTCAAATCTGCCAGACTTTTCACAGTATCCTTGAATGTCTAGTCTCTTAATTGTATCTAATGGTGGAGCTAAATCCTTGTGACCAGTTAATAACAAAATGTAGATAGACTTGTTGAATTTTCTAACTTCTTCAACAACTTTATCACCATGTATTGGCATCATTAAAAAGTCTAGAATTAACATGTCAAAATGCTCATTTTTTAACGTTTCAATGGCTTCAACAGGATCTGTTAAACCAGTAATAGAATACTTATTTAAAAACATAGATAGTGAGTCGATTATTCCTTGCTCATCATCAACTACCATGATCTTAAAGTCTTCTTTTTGTACAGTATCCTTAAGTCTCATACTTTATTCCTCACTTTCTAACCAGATTATTAAACTTAAGTGTCTTTGGTGCTAAATCAATTAATCCGGCATTGCAATATGGACAAACTTTATGTTTTAATCCTTTTATCGGTGCGCCACAATTTGGACATTTTAGGCTAATAGATTCTTTGTTAAATACGCTTGTATCATCAAATACATATATAAATTCAGTATTTATTCTGTCTTCAATTTTCTTTTGTTCTCCAGCTTTTCCATAAATATAATTTAAAGCTGTTTGAAATACAATGGTGCAAATTCCATCTTTTTTGGTATATGAATTTAAAACGGTTTTGTGAATATTAATATCTTTAATTGTTATTGACTCTTTTTTAGCTTTTAGAATTTGAGCTTGTAATTCTTCTTTAATTTTTCCACCAATGTTTTGGAAATTCTGTAATTCTTTACTGTCAATCGATTTAAAATATATAAGAATATTTTCTTCTGCAAGTCGCTTTATTTCTTCGACGTTCATATATGGAAAGTCTTCATTAATCTCAGGGAGAAGTAGTGATTCCATTCCAAAAGGTGTTTTTGGTTCACTTTCAAATTCCTCTTTTTGCTTATTAAATCCTTCAAAGAAATTTGCTGTTCCAAAAAGTAAATTTGAGTATTTTGAAATTTTACTTTTAATATAAATTATTAATCCAATTATCAATATTAAAACAATAAGCAACAATACAAGGAAAACCAAGCATACCACCTCTAATAAATTTTACCATAAAATGAAAAAATGCACGTGTTTTTACCTAAATTTAATAAAATGTTAAGCAAAAAGAAAAAGAACGCCAATAAAAGGCGTTCTTTTATGAATTTATTTATTATTTTTCTTCGTTTAGAAATTTATGTGCAAAAGCTGCAAGTGCGCTTCCTACAAAAGGAGCAACTATAAATACCCAAACTTGAGATAATGCTTCTCCACCAAGTAAAACAGCTGGTGCTAAGCTTCTTGCAGGGTTAACTGAAGTTCCTGTAAGAGGAATTCCTAAAATGTGAACGAATGTAAGAGTAAGACCAATCATAAGTCCAGCACAGTTAGATTTTGTAGAGTCTGAAGTAACACCATTGATAAGATAGATAAATACAAATGTTAGAATAACTTCAGCTAAGAAAGCTCCCCACATTCCAATATCACCAAATCCATTTTGACCAAGTGACGTAACTTCTTTTCCACTAAGCGAAACAAATGCATAAAGAAGTCCACTACCAGCAAAAGCTCCTAAAACTTGTGCTACAACATAACCGCCAAATTCTTTCCATGTCATTTTCCCTCTAATTGCCATAGATAATGAAACTGCTGGATTAATGTGGCAACCAGAAACATTGCCAATAACATATGCCATTGCAATGATTGATAAACCAAATGCAAGTGCTGTTAAAAGCCAAGCACCAGGATTATCTGTGCTACATCCCGAAAATACAGCTGTACCACAGCCAAACAAAACTAAAACTGCTGTGCCAATAAATTCACAAATTAGTTTTTTTGCCATAAAGAATTACCTCCTTTAAATTTGGAAAGTGGCTCTATCCGTAAGGGGATAAAGCCACTTTATCCGATTCCTTATAATTGTATTTTATACCATGAATTAGAAAAATACAATTTAGAAATCTAATTTGTTTGCCATTCGGTAAACAATGTCATCTTGAGGCGTTTTTGATGTTCTAGTTTCAAAGAGAGATTCATATTGCCTAAAACGATCAATTAAGAAAAGTCCTCTACCATAGTGTTGTTCGGTATCATACAGGGCCGGCATCAAGACTTCGATTACTTTTCGTTCGAGGTCACGTGCACCAGTATCACTGTTTGCAATTTCCAACGCAATATTAGCCCAAACTCGTTCATCGATATAACCATCAACACCTTTAGAAGCAAAGACCTGAAGATATTGGTTATAAATTGAACCTTCAGCATAGATAATTTCTTGAACAATTGCAGGGGTAAGTTTTTTATACTCTGCTATCAAAGTTAGTCTTCCGACAAATTCATCAATAAATCCAAAGGAAATTAAATCTTCAGGGATATAATCTTCGCGAGTTCTTTCATCAATTAAC
>JAEEHF010000077.1 GCA_016280725.1 Bacillota bacterium
ACAATATTTGAAGCATCAAAATACTTTAATGCTTCATTGTAATGCTCTCTTACTCGTACAATTACGGGTTTGTCCATATATTACACCTCCACGAGTCCAATTAAAAATCCTTTATATCCCCCTACGCTTACAAAATCATTGGTGTTTTTACAAAGAGTATTAAAATACTTTTCAGGTTTTTCTTTATACTCTTCTGGAATTTCCATATCTACAGGACATTTTTCACCTTGAATATCAAAAATCCAACCTTTAATCCTCATCATCGTTTATATCCTCCATAAACAAAGGAAATTCATTGATAATATGACTAACAATTAAATCATGCGCATCAAGCGGAGAAAGATGCTGTTGTTCGCGCAAAGTAAGTACTCCTTGTTTTACAAGCTCTTTAGTAAGCTTTTTCTCATACTCTTGGAGTGCTTCTTCGGGAACTTTAGTATCCTTATACTCCATAGCATTTACTTTCAAATATGCTTCTACTAGTTCGCGCAATTGATTATAAGCTAAAGCCCAATATTTTTTGGGTGGGGGAGAAAAAACAACAGTAATATCTTCTGCCATTATTCTCCCACCTCTTTCAGAGAGCATCTGGAAAGATGGGTCTGGTTAATTCCACGATAAACCTTGTGGTCTTTTACAGTGCCTTTACCAGTATAGCGCACACCTTCATCAAGCACTTTTGCGTTTGTCATCCATACATATTCATTTTCTGCTTCATCGCGGAAAGTAAATACACCGATTGTGCCATATGCGCCATCGACCTGAATTGCTTTTACACATACGAAATCAACTTCAATACGCTGACCAATGGTGCCAACAAACTGGCTATTACCGGCATCGTAGATAATTGCTTCAACGGCATTGGTGACTTCAGCATCAGTTTTGAGCCAGCCATCTTCTTTGCCTACCTGTGTCCAATACAGTTTAACTGGCTCAATCCCACTGGGGAGCGGGTCCGGCAGTTCCATATTGGAAGGGAGATACCATCCCCAAAGCCGAGTATAGCGGGTCGGAGCAGCTTTAAACCAATCATTCACAGAATAGGTATCACCTTTGAAAATCCAAATCCAGCCATTCTCACCAAAGCCGAGAACATCTTTCTGCGTTCCGACTTTTTGCACCGGCTCGGCATCGGGGTAATACTTTTTATACTCAGAAAACGTATAAGCCCGCACAGCTTTAAGTGTGCCATTACCCATTCTCACTTTGATATATTTTCTGCCGTTAGCCGTATAAACGCTACCTACTCTCTCCAAAGTTTGATACGATTTGGCAACATAATATTGTTCCATTGTGGATTTATACTCCTTCTCTGATTTTCTATAATAATTATATCATAATTTTTTATAAAAATCAAAAAACCCTCTTATTAAGAGGGTTAAGTATCTTAATGATTTATTATTTTTATTTCTCTTCTTTCCAATGATTATGAGAAATAATTTGGCGCATTTTACTCACGCCAACAGGATTCATACTATGGATTCTGACTACTGGATTAAGTCCCTCACGCTCGCACCAGTCAAGAATTTTGATATAATCTCCACCAAGTTTCGCATAATCCCCAGCATCATGATCAAGGTCAAGCATAAATTCAGTATGGGGAGAAAGAGAATGAATATAATGTTTTACATCAATAACACTACGAAGCCAAATATCATAGCCTTTTGGCATCGAACGAACATCATCAACCCAAATTTTAATCATTTTTTATACTCTTCCTTTAGTTTTCTATAATAATTATATCATAATTTTTTAATAAAATAAAATAAAGCTCTCTTTTCAGAGAGCTTTTAATACTTTAGTCTGCGAGGGGGATCATAAAGTTAGCATTTTCGCCAAGCATGGTCTGCGGCAGCTTACCATCCCACTGGAGGATGTAATAATAACGAATAAGTTCCGGAGTAAGCCATTCAGAAATAGCCTTGTTCTTCGCTGCTTCTTTCAAGCCCGCATATTCTGCGGCGTCGGCCTGGATTTTGGTGACTTCAAGGTCTGCCTCAGCTTGAATCTTTGCTTCTTCTGCTGCGGCATTCGCATCAATAATACGACGTTCAGCCTTTGCTTGCTGCTCCATTGTAAGACGTGCCTGTTCGGTTTCAGCTGTCAACTTATTCTGTGCCGCAACCTGTTTTGCTTCAACAGCATTTGTAAATGCATCGGTAAAGTCGATATCTTCTACATTAAAGTTTACGACAGCAATTCCATATTCACTTGCTTCGCCTGTAAGCTTATCCTGAATTTCTGCTGACAGAGCTTGTCTGTTGGCAATAAGATCTTCTGCTGTATATTTTGCGAATACTGCTTTAGTATTTTCAAGAATACGCGGATACAAAATTGTATCATAATACTTTTCACCAACAGTGCGATACAAATTCTGTGCCGTTGTCTTATCAATACAGAAGTTAATACTCATCTTTAGGTCAACCTGCTGAATATCAGCACTAAATGCCTGACAAGTAATTTCAACTTTCTGCGTACGATTGTCAAGCTTTACAATGCGCTGCCACGGTGCTTTAAGATGAACACCGGCATCAAGTGTGCCATCTTCTACTTTACCAAAGGTTGTTAGGATACCTGTATAGCCGGTTGGCACTGACGAAATACAAGTAAGTAGAAGAATAAAAATTAACACTCCGGCAACTGCCGCAAAGGTAATTCGCAACGGCGACCACTCATAAACAGTTTCTCCACGATAAGAAGTAACCTTTTTCTTAAAAATATTCATTTTTTTCTCCTTATTTAATTTAGTTCCACAATTCCATAATATGTTTAGTAAGCCATTCCATAGCTTCTCGACAAGCCTCTTGTCTATTTTTAACAATTTTCATACATTCATCATGCCAGGCACGCACTTGCTCTTCTGTTGCGCCAGTGTGCTTAATTTGGTTGTTAATAAATTCTATTGCTCCTGGCATATCGGGGATATGATAGTTAAAGTCCTCAAGACATTCCAAAGATAGGAAAAATCTAGCACTACAGGCTGAAATTTCATCCTTCCAGCGGCCCCAGCCTTCATCACTATCTTCTGATATATTATATTGTTCATAACTCACAGGATAGCCCTGAACTGTATGCATAAAGTCTTCAAGACTCTGTGCGGCAAGACCAGTTAAATAATCACCAATATCCAATAAATCATAATCACTATATCCACGCCGAATGCGCTGATGAGCATACTTAAATGATTTAAAGAACCATCGAATATTTTTATACCAATTCTTTGGAGTGGTCCAAGGAACATATGGGGCAAATAAACGATGTAATGGTTCTTTATCATATTTATGCCACATTGCTGTTCTATGTCTTTTCATTCATCTTTCCTTTCTGCCGCGATGATCGGCTTAATAGCACATAAAATATCAGTTATTGCTTTAACAATACATACAGAACAATCATCTTCAGCTTCACGAAGGTAACATCCATTACATATAAATCGCTTAATATCATTAAGTGCTTTATCCCTATCAATTAAATCACCATGCTTATCGGGTAATACACCTTTGATGGGACACCAATCGGGACGGCAAGCGCTTTCTGCATATACCTTATCCGTTTTTACTGCATTCCTTTTATGTGGCGCGACTTCGCATCCTGTAAACTAATCAAGTTTATCGTAATGTGCCATAGGGCACATAGGACAATCCTTCGGTATCTCCATCTTAACAATCAGTTTTGTCATTATTTGTTCCTTCGTTGTTCCATAAACTAATTAACTCTTTACGAACTCGACATTCAAAACATTCGTATCCAATACACTGTTCTTTAGTATAGTTTTCCTTCGGAAACAGAATCACTTCATCACAAATTCTACACGCCGCAGGAAAATAACCTTTTTCTTCCCACTCTTTTACTTGTTTATTTGTAATTTCACTCGCTTTCATGTCTCTCTTTTTCTTTCTTCATCTTCACGCCGCAGTTTGGACAGTGATTCCACGGATATTTCATCACTTGACCGCAAGCAGAACAACGGTATGTACCATGCTCTTTCTGTGGAATTTGAAGCTAATCGTAAACCTCAATCCACTCGCCCTTTTTTGGCAACTGCGCTTCAAGTTCATTTATTTTCATTCTTAAATTGAGATTGGTAAGTGCCATGCTTCCAATTTTTCCCTCAAAGCTTCTTGCCGTCCAAATTTCAAGTTCTTTCTCAAGTTCCGTAATTTGCTGTTCATCTACTTCGAGCATATCAGCAGCAGTTCCAAGCAAACAACGGGTTATTTGATTTTTATCGCAAGTATATTTCAGCGGGCATCCATTACAAACAGGATGGTTTGCTCGTTCAATACATTTAAATAATTCAATTAATTCTTTTCTTTCCATAATCTTCTGTTGGGTCTTTTGGAGACCAAGGGTACGGGTCTTCTGTTGGATCAACAAAAATTGCTATATAAGGATGTCCATAAATATCTTTCTTTATGGTTGCCCAAACAATATGTAAATCTAATAGATCATCTAAAACTTGTGCGGTATCTCGCCCTTCTTCGTATAAAAGAACCGGCTCATCATATCTATCATCATAGATACTAAATGGGCATTGTCTGAATAGCTGTAAATCTTTTATCCTTGTTTGATTTAAATTAGTAAGACCGCAAAAATGTTCAACTGGTGCGGGCCTGGGGATGGAAACATAACGCTCCAAAGCATTATCCCATTTAAACCAATCTATGTCGTCATTAGGATGGAGACCATAAGTACCTTCATCCCACGGTTCAATGAAAGCATAAGTATAGATGCCTTCCCATATATCACAGATATTTTCTGTAATAGTTTCATAAGCATCATCATAATTAGAATACCAACCAATGAAACTGCGGTCTCCAAAATTAGGCCAACCATACTGGTCTGTTTCGCAGGCAGTTGCGGTAGATACCATATATATTGTCATAACTATCTCCTTACCATTGATGTTGAATTAACGTAAACTTAGGATATCTATCCTTGCGTTGTGGCATAGCTTGACGCCAAATATCTAATAGCTTAGCTTGATATTCATTAACTACTTCATTAATTTCTTGTAAAGAAAGCTCATAAAGATAATCAGCGCTAGCTAATTCTATACCAAATACTACATCACTCGAATCACTATAAGCATCAATATAACAGATATGGTCTTCTATGTCATCAAATTTATTTTGAGCCTTCCAGTATGGAACCCAAATTTCTTCATACTCTTCATGGCTTAAAGTATAACCATAAATAAACTTAGCTGTAAAATCAACGCTCATAATAATTCTCCTTTTATTTTTTCATATATATTTTATCATATATTTATTAAAAAATCAAATAAGAAAAAGCCGTTTCCAGCTTATTCCGATCGGGTTGAGCTGGAATGCGGCACTTATTCGTAAAATTCCTTTGTTTCACCAGAACAATAAGCAAGAGCTTTTACAATTTTTTCTGCTACATCATGTGCGGCTTTGTCGGAAAGAAGAAAGTTATTAGAATAAGGAATAGAACAAGTATCACAAGAATGCGAAAATTCGCAATCAAATTGACATAATTCGCAATCTGCATAATACATTTCATCATTAATAACTTGTTCTACTGCTTCTACTTTTTCTTCTGAAGACATTGGCGGGTTATCAATAATTTGCCCGATTTGATTTAGTTTATTAGCAAATTCTTTTTGATGTTCAAAATCTGCATTTTGAGTAGCAGAAAATTCCTCAACTAGCCATTTGCTAATACGAGGGACCACATTATTGATAAAATTAAAATCATTATATCCTATACCATGATAGGTATAATCATTATTGTTAATATTAATTTTACTCATTATTACACTCCCTTTGAAAATTAGTGAATAAATAATCTCTATCTGCTGTATTAAAAGTTAAATTATTATATTTATGAAAATCATGAGCACAAGCCTCTGCAATAAGACATAAAATATCTTTATAGCGATATTGCATATGCCAACTACCACTATTATCTTTATTATAATGAAAAAGCGTATATTTACCAAAACGCGAATAATCGGTAAGATTTACTTTCCATTTACTACACTCTGTAGTAATATAAAGCATATCATTGCGGATTTCAGCAAATCCCCATTCATACCATGTATTAATACAGAAATTGCAAAATGATAAAATTTTTCGATAGTGCATAAGACCCTCTAGATTTGACAATGAAAAATTTTTGTGATATAATTAAATTATCTGAAAGGAGTAATGTATGAAAGCATTTTATGCAGGTATTATTATCGGTTTAGGCGCCTTCGCCAATCTTGCTGTCGGTGGTGGCATACTAGGGGCCGCGATCTTTTCATTTGCACTATTAACAATTTGCGCCCTTCAATACGACCTTTTCACCGGAAAAGTCGGAGCAGTGATTTTTAAGGAATATAAATTATCCAAATTTGTCCTAGCATATCCTCTCAATATGCTCGGCATAGCTTTTGTAGCCGCAATTAGCAGTTTTGCTCCTGGTGCAAAAGATATAATTGCCGCAGCCTCAAATATTACCGTATTGCGCATTGCGAACCCTTGGTGGATAAATATACTAATGGGTATTATTTGCGGTATGTGTGTTCAAATTGCTGTTAGTGGGTGGAAAGCGACTAAACAACCACTTGTTGTTATGCTACCAGTAATTGTGTTTGTTGTTGGAAAAACAAATCACTGTATTGCTGATATGTATTATGTGTTGATGTCAGTACCGCAGTTAGGTCCAGCTGGATTAATTACAATCGTCTGGACTACTATTGGAAATATTATTGGCGCAGCGATTCTATCTCTGGCGCAAGCTTATGATTTACGCAAACGCCAAGCTGTTGACGGCAACAAGTCTTAGAGTCAGAATGCCAGCATTGGCACCCACCCTCCTCACAATACTGCTTCATGAGTTCGGGGTTAGGAATTTGTTGTTGAATTATCATACCACCCTGTTGAATTGTTTGCATAATGTAAGGCTGAATATGCTTAGAATTCTCTTGAACAAGACAACGACGGGATATATCGCAGGTAGCACAAGTCCAAAAGTGAGTACCGCAATCTTCACAGAGAAGAAGATGCGGGGCCTCATTTAAATAGATGCCACCTTTATCAACTTGGCGTTTACAAATCGGACAAATGAACATAAAATCTCTCCTTAAAATCCATTATTAGCGGTGATATAGGCAATTACATTATTGAGTTCATTTTCGTCAACTTCACCTTTAACACCCAGTGAAAGGACTTCGCAATCACTAATCCAGGCAAGTTCGCGCACAGATTCAAGAGAGGTTTTATAGGTTTTTTCAATGTTTTTCATTGCATCGGCGAAGTTCTCGCCATGCACAACAATAACTTCCGTTATTATTTTTTCATCATAATCATTATACCATTCAATAGTTGCAGTAAACATTATAAAATATACCTTTCCTTATATTTTATTTTCTATATATATTATAACAAATAATTTAATAATTTTCAAATAAGAGACGGAAGAATATAGGTCAAATAGGCATACGAATAGTGTGCTTTTTAAAATATTTAATAGGTGTTCAGTTTGAACACCTAAAACCGCAGTGGCAGAAAGGTAAAAATACTATGGCAGGCAAAAAGGGACAAAAATTAAATGTGCAGCTAACCGAAGAAGAATATGGTTGGCTTGTTCGCTATGCCGATAAAACTGATTAGTCTATGTCGTCAGTAATGCGTAAAGCGTTGCGCCTTTATGTTGCTATGGTTGCGAAAAAAGAAAAGCAAAAATAGGAGTAAGCAAATGGATGAACGAGCAAAGAAACAAAAAGTGATTTATTCACTACGGGTTATGAGAGACCTATTGGAAATGGGATTTAGGCCAATTGAAACGCTAGAAAATCCTATTGATGAAAGATATAAATGTTGGATATTTGAAAAAACTGCTGAATTTGATGCGGCGCTTGACAAAGTTTTGGGAGGGCGTAGCGATGGCAGGAATTAAAACATATGCGAACCAACAAAAGGTTTTGATAAATAAGAATGAAAACTGTAGCGTTTACGCGTAGGTTGATATAGATGCGCTCCAGAGGGCTATGTAGGATTTGGATGGAAATGCGTTTAAAGTTTGGCTATATTTTGCGAAGAATAAAGCTGGATATGCGTTTGCGGTAAGTCCTAAAGCTATGGAAGATTGGGGGATTAAAAAGGACTCCTATTATCGAGGGAAGAAAGTTTTAGAAGAAAAAGGGTACTTGATTGAAGGCAAAGAGGGGCTATTGTTTAAAGAGGTCCCGGAAGTGAAGTATATCTTTTAATTAAAATAACCCTCTCGTAGAATATTCTCATTTTGCGAATCAATGGTAGAACATTCTCATTTTGCGAATGTATAGCAGAAGAGGATTCGCAAAATGAGAATGAAATGCGAGGGGGTTTTCGGGATTTTCATTTAAAAAAGGTATGAAATGCCGAAGATTCGCATTTTGAGAATGAAGCGCACGATTCTCATTTTGCGAATGTATAGCGGAAGAAAAGTGAGGCAAAAAGACCTTGGGGTTAGCGCAACTTATTCTCATTTTGCGAACATTATGCTACTTATTCTCATTTTGCGAATCAATCGCAGAAGAACATTCGCATTTTGAGAATGAATTGCGATGGGGTTAAGCTTAGAGTTAACGCAGAATATTCTCATTTTGAGAATAAGTTGCAGCATTCTCATTTTGCGAATGTATCGCGCACGATTCTCATTTTGCGAATGTTTGGGTGCGTAAGATTCGCATTTTGAGAATACGCTGCGTAGCAGCGCGCGCCAAAGGCGCGTAAGTTGCTAGGGGTTGAGTTAAATGAAAATGCTTTGGTGAGGGATGTGGAAGGAACTGTATATAAAGTGAAATGAAAATGCCACGATTTAGGTAGTGAGATTATCTTTTATCGTGGCAAATTTTATTGCAATTTTACGTCAACTACTCGCAACTTATTCTCATTTTGCATAGAGAAATAATAAGG
>JAEEHF010000078.1 GCA_016280725.1 Bacillota bacterium
CCTCTCCATCAATTGTCATTGTATATCTACAACGAATAATCTCAGATCTAAGATATGCGGTTTCTGTTAAAATAGGTAAATAAACCATTCAATGCGTGCCATCATCTAAACATTCAAAAACATCTCCAGCTTCTAAGCCCGCATCAAATTCTACAGATAAAAGTTTTTTATCATAATCTGGCTTTAAATTATTTAAATTAATCAAAGCGGGTCACGCTCCATGTAAAGGAGTTTTTATCATACGACTATTATAATCATCTTTTAAGGCCGCCCGCAAACCATTTAGCTTTTGTTTATTTATGCGACCTAATCTATCCCCACCTTGATATTGTAATCGAGCACTAAGGGTTTTTAAGGACATATTAATTCAGCACCGCCTATACATGCAGGACCGATTACTCCTAGAAAGGTAGCCATAGCAGGACAATCAATAATATAATTTTTAGTTTTATCCTCCATAGCTGTCCTCCTTTCTTAAAAGCAAGTTTTTATTATTTTGTCTATTAACCCACAGCATTCAAAAATAGTACGACGATAAAGCAAAAATTCTTTTTCAACATTTAACTCCATTAGTCCATTTAATTTACAAATTAAACTAAGAAGTAAATCAATATCATCAAATAATTTTTGCATACCTAATAATTCTAACACTATTGTTTCTAAAGGCTTTTTATAATCTTGCCCCTCTTCTGCCATAGGCAATAATTTAAAAATTTGAGATTGAATTCTTTTTAAATTCCGACAAATTGTATCATTGTCTACTTCTATATTATATACACTAATCATAATAACGTTTATCAGATGTGTCCATGATTCGAGCAAAAGTCGAAGCATAGCCTCCAGTTTTTACTTTCTTGCGACGATTATAAAGTCGTTGTAAATGGAATCCTTTAGTTTCATATTCTTTCTTTAAATTAGTTAATTGTTTTATATGGCTAGCTTGAGATGTAAATTTAAAATCACTACCACTATATTTCTGTTTTACTAGATCAATATTAGCTAACTGATAACCAATTCATTCACTAATCATATATTGTCTAATAATCATCATTTCTTCTTGAGTAAGTTTATCTCCAAAAGTTTTATTTTCTAAATCTAAATCAAAAATATTCTTTCTAGGAAACTCAAAATGCGGGAGTCCAGCTAAAAGGACTTCTTCTAATAACGCATCCGTATCTTCTTTTGTCATTTCCATATACATATCATCAGTAATCCCCGCGAGGAAGAAATCATACATTTCCTCAAAAGAAGTAACGGAAGAAGTGCTATCTGACATTATCGCCCTCCTTCCTTAAAAACTAGTTTTGAATACGACGTCCAGTTCTAGGAGTGTCTTCATTCTTAGAAAGTCTACGACTACGAACTGGAGTTTTTTCATCTATCTGATCTGTTATTTCTGCAAATTCAATCATTTTATCAATATTAACGCCAGTCATATTAGAAATTACTCTACGACGATTAGCGTCTGGAATTTTTCATTTAACAGCACAATCAACTAGAAGTTCACGAATTCCATCTGGACCAAAATCTAAAGCATCCTCAAGCTCTTCAATTGGATTTGTTAAATCTGTTAATACACGACGGATATCTTCAATAGTCCAATCATACTCTACCATGTCACTAGGAATATTAAATTCATTTCTTAAATCTTCACTTTTAATGTTAAGATAATTATGAAGTAATATTTCTCCTCCAATGGTATAATTAAGAGCACGAAGCTCGCCCGCAGGAACTTTCTTCTCTTGGAAAGGCTCAAATACTACTCGGCGATTTAACTCTGGAATTACATAAACAACTTTATGATCTACCAAATTACGTACTGGTACTAAAGTATTATCATTTAAAATTGTCATATTTAATTTTCTCCTTTTTTCTCTTTAAATAAAAAGAGGGGAGATATATTCTCCCCTCTCTTTATATTTTATTAGTAATTAATATTAAATTACTCATTAGGAAGATTGTGTGTACGAGTTTCCTTAGTGAGATCTGTGTTACGATAGCTGAAGAGATAATTGGTGAAGAATGTAGCAACGCCAAATTTCTTATAGGTCTGGAAATCTGTAGACCAGTCATCATTATCCTCAACTGTACGAACAGCAGTAGGACCTTCAAATACAATCTTAACAGGCTTATTGTCCTGTCCAACAGGCATAATGTAAGCCTGAGCAGGGTCAATTACCTTCTCCATATTAGTTTCATCAACTACGGATTGAGGAAGGATAATAACATTGTGACCCTTATAATTGCCTAACCAACCTTCAGCCCAGAGACGGTTCTTCATATCATCAGAAACCCAATTCTGCTGAGGTAGCATCTTAGAGGCAAATTCAAATGTGCAGTAAATAGAAGCACGGCCATAAGTATCAGCAATAGCTAATAGTTCATCCATTGTAGCTTCATCAAAGCCCGCAACCTCTGCACGCTGATAACGAGGTAGACCCTTAACAACAGCTTCTAGAGCCTTAGCAATCTCACGATAAATGAATTCATCCATACCTTCCATTACTAAACCAGTAAGCTCAGAGAACTGAATGCGGCCATCAAGTACTTCCTCGAAACCAATACGAGCAGCGCCACCGATAGCAGCGGTACCGACTTCGAGCTGCTTACCATCGAGCATGAAGACTTCGTAACGACCAGCTAAACCAACACGAGTAACGAAAGTCTTAGCACGCTTGCGTGCAGCTTCGGTAACACGCATACGGAAGATAGCTTTATCTCCATTGCCAACAGTACGAACTTCTGCGAACTGCGCATATTGCTGCTCAACACGAGCAGGGAGAACTTCATCAATAGTTTGTTCAATTAAACGGAAAATAAGATTCTTATTTTCACGATAATCAGCATATGTACCAGCTAATTTCTGGAACTCAGATTGGAGAGCAGAATTAACCTGGTCAAGAGTATAAGACTCATTGCCAAAAGAATAAGCGGTAGGAGCTGCAGGATCAGCCTTAACAGCAATACGAGCTAACTCAAGTAGATCTTTATATTCCATCTTATTCCTCCCCTCAATTAAGCCTTAATGCACTGTAACTTAACGGCAGGTTGTCCATCAGGAAGAGTGTATTCTTTAACAACACGGAATACAACATCACCATCAGAACCAGCTGCAAGGAAGCCGTCCGCACCAGGAGTGACGTCGTCTCCAACAGAAAGTTCAGTATCATCTGCAAATGTATTAGTAGTAAAAATGTCACCAGCTACGACACCAAAAACACGAGGATAGATCTTACCATCATAGGCATCCTCAACTTTTTGTGCCCAATGCTTGTGCATCTGATAACGCTCATCATAGAGCTTTTCCTCGTTATAAACGAGCATCCAAGCACCATCGCCTGTAAAGTTAACTTCGCCAGCAGCGTAATCATACTTTACAAACATACCATTTTCAAGGATTTCAATATCCTCTGCGGCAGGAAGCTGTGCGTAGACGCGACCATCACGAGGAGCAGAGAGATGATTTGGTTCTACCTGACCATAACCATCACGCTTAATTGTAATAGCCATATTACATCCTCCTAATTTATCTTAATGTGTGACGAAGTGCTTCAACGAAAGCAGGAACGCCCTCAGATGCTTCTTCGTCGAGAGAGAAAGTCATTGTTGGAGCAGGCTCTTCCTCTTGACTTTCAGTCATGTCGAAATTAACATTCTTTTCTACATAGATAACAGCTAATTTAGCTTTAATTTCTTCAAGAGTAAACTCAGCCTTGTGAGCAATTACTTCTGCCTTATCAGCATCAGATAACATGTAATAAGAAGCGATTAAAGCATCTTTCTGTTGATTTTCAACTTCTAATTTAAAATTACGAAGTTCTTGAACCTCTGCGCGAAGAGACTCTAGTTCTTCATTTAATTTTGTAAACTCTTCCTCTGTATGAGTAAAAGTATTTTCTGCAAGATTATCCTTGTTTTCATCTTGTAGAGAAGCTTCAACAGATTCTTGATTTTCAGCTGTTTCTTCGACAACTTCTTCAGCAGGGTCATCTTCCTCTACTGCTTCTTCAGTTGCCACATTATCATCAGTTGGTTCTGCATCTACGGTCTCTTCTTCCTCAGCCGCCGACTCTACAAATTCTTCGGCCGAAGGGGCTTCCTCCGCAGTCCCATCTAATTTAAAATTAGCTTCAGGCTGCTCAGCGGAATCAACAGATTCATTAATTAATTCTTTTTCATTAGGCATAGTATCCAACCCTCCTTTGCTATTAAGAGCTGTTTGTAAGTCATTTATCATTGTAAATAAGGTTTGCTGGAACTCTTGTCCTTGAGTAAAGTTCTTGCTAACCTCTGGAGACGTTACAGAGGCTCCCTCATAGCAGGGTTCAACATTGTCCCCAAGAATGCAAAGCTTACTAAAAGTTGCGTCATTAATAATGAAGAAATCAACCCCAAGATTATTATCAGTTGCCCAATGTCCTTTTAGAGATTCTGAATCTAACTCCATAGATTGAGGTTGTCCTTCATTAATAACTTTTGTAAGTTCTTCAAATTGGCCAGACCATAAATAACCAGTAGTCATTAAATAAGTACGTTCTACTGAATTATCAAATTCGTCTATATCTGTGAAATTTTGGAATCAAACTTCTGCGTCTGGAGAAACAAAACCATACGGAATTGTTTTTACACTAAATGTAATTTCTCCATCTTCAATATGCATTACATGTCCATGATCACCAAAATCGCCTTTATCTTTATTGAAAGCTGCAACAATAGGAGTTCCTCGCAATGTTTTAGCCATTTCTAAGGCAGTTTCACGATTAATATAAGACCCATTTCGATTATGACCTAAATAAAACACCTTAATTTCACATTTCTGCATTAATGGGTTAACATCAAGGGGCTGTAAATTAATAAACTCTGGTCCTTGAATCATGTTTATCTCGGATTTATTTTTTAACGCCATTTTACCTCCCCTCTAATTAACCCGCAGATTCTTCATTTGCAATTGTTTTATCAGATTTTTCATCTTGTGGCAATTCAGGTCGGCCACCTTGCCCTCCCGCAGACGTATTTCCTTTATTAGTGCCGCCAGACTGTTGAACTTTACTAATAGTAGAAGACATTTGCGGAGGAGTAAATATCTCATCAAGCTTCATCATTTGATTCTCAAATATGGCAGTTGCTAATACAGTGCTTGGAGATTCTCCAAGAGCAATCTGTGGAAGTAATTTTGAAAAACCAATTTGAGTCTGTTCTTTGTAAAGCTTGGAAAGATCTTTATAATTGTAAATAGTAGTAGGAAGCATTTGAACTTGATATTTAAGGCGTTTAGGATTCTTATTAAAAACTTTTAATAATCCTTCTGCAAATTCCTCAAATTGTAAAATAAGATTACACATAGTAGCTTCATCGTTTAAAATAGATTTCTCTAAAGCTAAATTACCATCTGTATTAAACTGCATCTGACTTACGCCAGCTTCGTTATATACAGTTCTTTCAACTTTATCTAACTGGTCTGCCGCAGATTCATTGCCTTTATCGGATAAATCTTCAACATGAACATCTGCAAAAGTAGTTAAAACATCTACACCTACAGCTTGTCCAACCATTGAGACTGCGTTTTTGTGTAATTCTCTTGCTTCATCTACATCGAAAATAAGATCGCCATTTTTGTCAATTGGCATCTCTTGGATAATTAATCTAATTAATTGCTGTTCCATTTTCTTTTTATCTAATTCTTGAGCATCATCAAGATCAATTAACTTAGGAATAATAGATATAAATAATGGAACATCAGTATGATTTAAATTAAATTTAAAAGCATACCCCGCATCTAAAGCGATCCAACCTGTGGTGTCACCATTAAAGTCTTTCTTTAATTTATTCTTTTTATATTTAATGTACCCCTGTTGGAACTCTTTTGGAAACATCTTTAAAATTTTTATTTTTTGTTCTGTATCAGAAAACTTGTCATCAAAGAAACGCACATTAAATTCAACAATTGGTTGTCCATTTAATTTAAAACGACTGCGGCAATACTCAATAGGCAGTTCTTGGAAAAAACATCCAGTTTTTTGCTCTACTTTATATCCATAAAAACAACCATTGCGTACAACCTTTAATGCAATTTCTCCAAAATTCTTTTTTAAACGACAATTATCTAAATAAGCTGTTGCTTTTAGCCATCCTTCAATAACTTTCTCATCTTTTATACTATCATCATATCTGATTGGAGTAATCATTCAATCATAACGATAAAGATAAGCCATATAGCGACATAATCTAGAATAAATACCACTTTTAATGAAATAATAATTTGAAATTGCCCTAAGTTCTTTAAGATCTTTTCGTTCTAAGGCTTTTTCAACATCTTCTTTATGTAAACGACGTTTTTTAATGTTGCCAAATCGGCTAACATTCATAGTAACGTCGTCTTTAAAAATTGTTCCATCAATGCGTAATTTATTAAAATCTAAAGAAGGACGTGCTGTAGTGTTACTTGAAGCAACTAAACGAAAATCTTTTACATCAGCCAAGTGCTCGACCTCCTTTAATATCCAGCTGCCCGCATAATATAATCATAATCTAATTTTTGTTCATCGTAATAAGGAATACAAATTAATTTAATATTATGATCTAAGCAATATTTTCGTTTTTGTACGTCATTGTATTTTTGCCGTCCAACACCTTTTTGCCCACCAAACTTACCTACTGCGGTATAATGTTGTCTCCCTTGGGCTTCAATTAAAAAATCAAGCCCACCATCCTCTGTAAAAACGGCAAAATCAAATCTTAAGTGTCTACCACTTGAAGCAATCAAATCTTCAAATTCATATTCTTCCGCAAAGGGAACATCATAATCAGTTAAAATATTATGTATTTTAACTTCTAAACTAGAACTCATCATAATATTCCCCTTTTCAAAATTTGACTTACTACTTGCTCATTATCATATAAAATTGCATGGATTTCTTTAATAAAAAATTGCCCTCAAATTTAATTGAAGAACATAAATTTTGATATATCTCTTTTTTTCTTTTTTGATCTAGCATCTTCTTGTAATTTACAATAATATAAACCATAAATTAATGCGGAAAACTTATCTTTCTTAATCTTTTTAGACGCTTGTTTTAAAATAATATGTGCTCCATCATTTTCATATACAAGATTTAACATTTGGTCTTTAAGAACACTTGTTTGAACGAATGGCCGCAAATAATCTGCACGCTGTCCCGCACTCATTTTCTTACCTTGTGCTTGACTTAATAATTTATTTTTAGCTATACTTTCATCTACAAGAAAAATAACACGCCCCGCATTAATTTCAGATTGACAATAAGCATACATTTCAGAATTTAATACTTGATTAGCTTTCATAATATACATTGCGTCAGTAATTGTATCGTCTGTCCGCATATTTTTATATTTATTATCA
>JAEEHF010000079.1 GCA_016280725.1 Bacillota bacterium
TAAAGTTCCCGAAGAAGCACTCCAAGAGTATGAGAAAAAGCTTACTAAAGAGCTTGTAAAACAAGGAGTACTTACTTTGCGCGAACAACAGCATCTTTCTCCGCTTGATGCGCATGATTTAGTTGTTGGTCATATTATTAATGAATTTCCTTTGTTTATGGAGGATATAAGCGATGATGAGAATTAAAGGATGGCTTTTTGACACTCAAGGTGAAAAACATCCTGTAGATATGGAAATTCCAGAAGAGTATAAAGAAAAACCTGAAAAGTATTTTGATATTCTTTGTGAAAATACTAATGATTTGGTAAAAGTGGGGTATAGAGGATTTTTGGTTGGACTCATGGAGGTATGATATATGGACAAACCCGTAATTGTACAAGTAAGAGAGCATTATAATGAAGCATTAAAATATTTTGATGCTTCAAATATTGTTGGTATCTTTTTACAAGGAAGTCAGAATTATCATTTAGATATTCCTACTTCTGATGTTGATACTAAACTAATTACTACCCCTTCTTTTAAAAGCATTGCGCTTAACCGCAAACCAGTTAGTACAACGCATGTGCGCGCAAATGAAGAGCATATTGACTTTAAAGATGTGCGCCTTTATATGGAAACTTTCCGTAAACAGAATTTAAATTTTCTTGAAATTTTGTTTACGAAATATTATTTAGTAAACTCAACATATAGCACAGAATGGATGCGCTTGGTATTTGCGCGTGAACAGATTGCGCGAATGAACCCTTGGCGCGCTGTAAAGTCAATGAAGGGTGTTGCGCTTGAAAAATTTCACGCCATGGAGCATGAATATCCTAGTAAAGTTGAAATTTTAGCTAAATATGGCTATGACGCAAAGCAGCTTCATCATTTACTTCGAGTAGAAGAATACGTTCAGCGCTACATTAACGGTGAACCATATGAAGATTGCCTTATTCCGCACGATATTGAATATCTTAAAGCGGTGAAGCAAAATTTGTATACTCTTGAAGAAGCACGAGAAATTGCTAACAAATCTATTCAACATACGGTAGAAGTTGCGGATGATTTTTGTGCTAAACATAGTGATGAAGAAAATTCTAATATTCGTGAACTATTAGAAGATGTTCAATATGAAATTATGAAAATTTCAGTACAGAATGAGCTGGAGGGGTAATTATGAAATTCTACGTTTCGGGCGACACGCATGGTAATTTTACCCGCTTTCGTAATCTAGATGACCCAGAAACAATTGGCGTGATTGTTTTGGGGGATTGTGCAGTTAATTGGACGCTTGACCCAGAGCAAGATAAAAGGCTAAAGCGTCAGCTTACTTATAAATTTCCAAATATTCGTTGGTATCTCTTGCGTGGTAATCATGATGCACGTCCGCAGAATGTGTCTGGTATGACTGAAGTATACGATGAAGAGGTCCAGGGCATAGTATTCCGCGAGCCGCGATATCCGCATATCAATTATTTTATTGATGGCGGCATCTATACAATAAATGGGCATAGAGTGCTTACTATTGGAGGCGCTTATTCTGTTGATAAATATTATCGTTTAACATGGGGTGGCATTTGGCACGCCGATGAACAGCTTAACCAAGGAGAGCAGCAGTCTATCCTTAGTTGGGTTTATGGACAATATTTTGATTTTGTGCTTACTCATACTGCACCTATTTCTTGGGAACCTACTGATTTATTTTTGCCTGGTTTAGACCAAAGCAATGTGGATAAAACAATGGAATTGTGGTTGGACAAAGTAAGACAATCTATCTATTGGAAAATTTGGCTTTTTGGGCATTATCATGCCGATCGGCTTGAACGACCAGGAGTACAGTTAATGTATAATTCTATTGAAACACTTGATGAGATTTATACACGATGGACTACGCCGGGACGACTTGAAGAAGAATATTGGCTTCCTAAATCGCCTATGTATTATGCGGAGGATAAATAAATGGAAGGTGTAACTATTATTGATACCATTTATAGAATGAAATATTCATCTCCTTGGGTACTTTATATAATTGCTGGTATTGCGGTAGCTTATTTTATTGCTGCTATAATTAGCGCCATGGATAATTTACCAACATTGGCTGTTATATTAACTTGCTTAGGTCTTGCTTTTTTAATTATACTACTTATTATCGCATCTCTAATGCCAAAAGTGCCAACAGATAATATAATAGCATATAGAGTTTTAATTGATGATAATGTAAAAATGTCAGAATTTTTACAGCATTATGAAATTATTAAACAAGAAGGTTTGACTTATTTGGTAAAACCAATTTCTTAAGAGACTGGTAAACAGTCTCTTTTTTTGATTTTTATTAAATTATTTGTTATAATATATATGTAATAATTAAAAAATAAGGAAATGTAAAAAATGAACAGACCGAAGATTAAAACTTATTGTAAAAAGCCTATTCCTATTCAGGCACTTCTTTGGGATGGAACAAATCTTGAAGATATTAAAAGATTTGTTGGCAAAGATTTAATTGTACATTACCCGACCATGGACAATTCGATTGTGCTTCTTGCAATTCATACGCTTGAAGGAGATATGGCGGTTGGTTTTGGTAATTATGTTATTAAAGGCGTGCGAGGCGAATTTTACCCCTGTGATGGTGAAATTTTTAAAGAGACCTATGAAGAAATAAAGGAGTAATTTATTATGCTTAACAAGGATGGACAACGTGAACTTGCTTATGTAGTTCTTATTGATGAAATCATGCCTCTTGAGGGCTATGACCGTGTAGAACTCGCGCGCGTTGGTGGATGGCATGTAATCGTTCAGAAGGGGCAGTTTAAGGTTGGCGACCCGGCGGTTTACTTTGAGGTTGATAGCCGCGTTCCGTCCGATCGTGAATACTTTGCTTTCCTCGCAAAGCGCAAGTATAAGATTAAGACCATTAAGATGTGCGGTGTGGTGTCGCAGGGTCTTCTTATGCATGCCAATGATTTTGGTTGGGCATCTGATTTTCATTCTATTGTGGATGAAAAGGGTGACTTTCATAACGCCGATAATGAGTCGCGCTTTGTAACTGAAATTCTTGGAGTAGTTCATATTGAGGACGAAGACAATGCAAAGTCTGCGCCGGTTAACAAGTATAAGGCAATGGCGCAGCGGCGTCCGAATATTTTCAAGAAGAAGTGGGCGCGCTGGTTTATGCGGCGTGAATGGGGACGTAAGTTGATGTTTATGCTGTTTGGGCGCAAGAAGAAGAAGTCTGAAACTGCATTTCCTACTAAGTTTCCTTATGTAAAGAAGACTGACCAGGAGCGCTGTGAGAATATGCCTTGGGTACTTAAGGATAAGACTCCTTACATTGTTACTCAGAAGTGTGATGGTTCTTCTGCCACCTATATTCTTGAGCGCACTCATAATCCATTTAAGCGTTATGAATTTTATGTGTGTTCGCGCAATGTGCGTATGCTCGATGAGAAGCAGCAGTGTTTCTACGACGAAAACGTGTATTGGGAAATGGCAAAGAAGTATGACATTGAAGCTAAGCTTAAGAGTTATTTAAAGGATAACCGCCATCTTACTTATGTATGTTGGCAGGGCGAGATTTGCGGTCCGAACATTCAGAAGAACCCGCATCATCTTAAAGAAAATCATCTTTTCTGCTTCCATATGATTGATAGCTCTAAGGGTAAGTATGACATGCGTGAAGCTGAGCGAATTTGGATTAGTTATGGTATGGAAATTGTGCCTATTGTAGATATTTCTTACCGTATGCCGGATGACTTTGATGAATTTAAGCAAAGCGCCGATGGTTTCTATAGTACAGAAGTAACCGAAGGAACCCACGATTGTCCGCGTGAGGGATATGTATACTATAAGACTACTGACCCGAACTTTAGCTTTAAGAATGTAAGTAATAAGTATCTTTTAAACCATTAAAGGAGTAATTGTATATGGAAAATAGAGTGTGTCCTTTTCGTAAAACTACGAAATGGTCTTGTTCACCGCAGGCTTATGCTAAAAATGACAATTATGATGTAGCTACTGAGGAATTTTGTGATTGTCTTGGAGAAAAGTGTAAAGCCTATAATGGCGGCTACTGTAGTTTAATGCGTGATGATAGAATATTTGATTCTTTGCGCGCGATTGAAACAGCTATTTGGTCTATCTAATTCTAGGTCTCTGCTAGCAACAGAGACCTTTTTTTGATTTTTATAAAAATATTTGTTATAATATATATAGAAAATCAAAAAAGAGGAAAAATAAATGCTTTACGAGAAATTGACAGAAAAGGATAAGAAACTTATTGAGCGGTATATTGAGTATTATGGACCTTGCAGTGAGGGATATAATGACCCCAACTATACTCGCCGTGCCGATTTGAGTCATGTTCTGCGCCACTGGGATTTTAATAAGCAGAACCTGTACAAGCTTCTCGGTGAAGAATTTATCATCGAACGTCATGTGAAACTCGATGTAGATACTCAGCTTATTGAAAACAAGCTGAGAGATATGTATTACTCTGATAAAACTCTGCATGACAGAACTTATTCTCAGATTCTGCGCCATTTCCATAGCTGGATGCGCAATGTATCTTGCTGCAACTGGGAATATATAAGAGACCGTTTTGAGTCCGACAATTCTATCAATTTTATTGATGATAATTGGTTTGGTCTTGAATGCCTTGCAAAGAATGTCTTTGAAGGATCTCCTTGCGTTATCTATTTGCCGGATAGCGACAAACCCTATCAGATTAAAAAGGGTATGCGTCTTACTCGTCTTATCGAGCGTATTCGTAAAGCCTATGGTGAAGATGGCGCAAATGGTTTTAGTTTCTCTGAATCTGACCTCGCGCAGCTGATTGACTTAATTGCAATTGCTCGTAGTTCTTCCAGTTCTGAATTTGATATTAATTTGTCGATTCATCCTATGGACTATATGACTATGAGTGATAACGACTCCAACTGGTCTAGCTGTATGTCTTGGAAAGACCATACTGGCGATTATCGTCTCGGCACGGTAGAATGCATGAACTCTCCTACGGTTGTTGTTGCATATGTAAAGACTAAGCCGGAAATGCGTCTTGGTTTTGACAATGCTACTTGGGCTAACAAGTCTTGGCGTCAGCTTTTCATCGTTGATGAAAATGCAATTATTGCGGTTAAGGGCTATCCCTTCCAGCATGACTCTATTGTTAAGTTCGTTATGAACTGGCTGAAAGAACTGGCTCTTAAGAATTGGAATATCAACTATGATATTTCTGGTGTTATTTGTGATAATTGTTCAGAAATTCTCGATGAAAATAGAAATGCATACGAGATTTGTCTTGACGATATTAAATTTACTATTCGTCTGCATGCTAATTGGAACTTTATGTATGATGACCTCGGCACGATTAAGGAACATATGGTTCTGGCTAATTCTACTGGCTTAAAGAATTTCTTTAAAACTAATGACGATAGCCGCAACCTTTATTATCAATCGTTTAATTATGAAATCCAGGCATCTGGCGAAGCATCTTGTATGTGGTGCGGCGATTACATCGACCCCGATGATGGTGGCTACGAAGATGAATGCAATAATGTGGTATTTTGTAGCCACTGTGCAGAATATGCTTATTTTAGTGACTGTTCTTGTGAGTATTGCGGAGACCGCCATGTTGAATTAACCTACGTTGAAGACCTGGATAGCTACCTTTGCGAAGATTGTATTAATGAACATCTTGTGCGAGATAGTATTACTGAGCGTGCTATGTGGGATGACCAGTGCCTTGAGGTTTATCTTGCTCTTGGTACTGATAAAGAGGGTAAAACGGTTTGTTTGAGAAATCCGATGAACCTTAATAAATATACTTCTTATAATCCGTCAGAACTTGCTTATTGGTTTAAAAATCCTGAAACTCTTACTGCTAAAAAGATGAGCGTAAAGGTTGGCTGGGCAGTTTCCACTGAAGATGTTATTTTCCCCAGTGACTTGACAGAAGATGGTCTTAAATACTTCTTAGACAATGCTTTTCCGCAGTTTGATACTCTTGAGGGGTATTATGAATATCTTGATATTGTAAATCCCTATGATGAAGATTTTGCTAAAAATATTGATCGCAAAATCTGGGAGTATGAAAATGAGGCTCGTAATACCGAATTATATGATAACCGCATCAATCGTTATTGGAATTGGCGCTGGTAAAAATATCGCATAATTAGGTACGAGATAAATTAAAAACCTGGACTAGCACTTAATTATGCGCCGAATAAAAGAAACCCCATTTGATTTTATTAAAAATTTTTGATAAAATATATATGTAAGATAAAGAAAGACAATAAAACTGATTACAAAAAAATTATTAAAAAAGGAAAAGGTAAAAAATTATGACTAAGATGACTGAAAAAGAAATTCTCGTTGCTATTATGGAAGGTACTCTGGACCACGAAGCAGTTGTTGCATACTGCGAAAAGAAGATTGCGGCTCTTGA
>JAEEHF010000080.1 GCA_016280725.1 Bacillota bacterium
ACAGGCTTCAGTCCGAAAAAGGCACGGCAAAGCAACGTGGGTGCATCTTCACTTCTATCACTGCCTTGGTGCAGTGACCTAAGTTATCTATGCGTCCCATCGTCCTTTGGCGCCTTATGGACAATTGAGTTTTAAAAATACAGGCATCATCACTGGTGCCTGACCATTACGAATTTATGTTCAGATTTGTGATCTTGAACAACAAATTACGATGTTAGAATTGTACATTTTGGTGTAGGATATATTCCAATGGTTTATATTTATAACTTTTAGGATATATAACAACTGGTGGTTATTTAGTATGAATGATTGTAATTTTGATATTCTTAAAGAGAATATTCGTAAGCGTATGAGTGATAAGCATATGACTCAGAAGGATGTTGCAAAAGCCCTAAATACGACTCAGGCGAACATTGCTAAACATTTAAAGAAAGGGGATGATGCACAGATATTCACTTTGAAACAGGTATGCTTGCTTGCAGACTTATTTGAAACTTCTGTTGATGAGCTATTGGGTAAAAAAATTAAACGGCAAAATTATTCTGTAGAACAGATATGTTTATTTTTAGCAGAACTAATCTCTCAAGAAATACTGAAACCCGTAGATGTAAACGTAAAAGAAACAATTTGGGAAGAAAACGATGTAATGTATGATGAAGAACCTGGATTTACTCAGATTACAAATGTAACGAGTAAATACAAAGCATTTTATTTTCCTAATTTCCTACAAATTCCTGCATATTACCAGAGTCACGTTGCATACAATTTGTTAGACGAATTTAAAGCCTGTGGCAACAGTTTGACAAAAGGAATAGAGATTAATAAATTTCTAAATAAATTTATTAGTAGTTTCAATAAACATAATGAAGGAATTCTTGACGACGAAGATTATAACAGTATTATTCAAACGCATTTTAATTCTTTAAAGAAGCTAAAGATTTAAACAACAGGATTAGAATTTGTTTGGTCGTGTGTCATGTACTAGTAACGTTGATATTTCCATTGAAACACTGAATAAGGAAATCTATGCAGAGTTGATATTTCCATTGAAACACTGAATAAGGAAATCTATGCAGAGCTGATGTTTACATGAGTGTTGAGCTTCCTATCAGCGCCGTTGCCTGCTTCCAGAAATTTCCCCGAATGTAAGACGCTGGGTAGAGGGCGATGACTTTTTCATGATGCTGGAGTACAACAACGTAATAGCCTATTATGAAAAGTTGTAGAGAAGGATTCAGGACGATGAGGATTCGGGCAAGTTATTTGATTAAGTAGGCTTTTTGTAGTTATTAAATGAGACTTGTTGCAGTATGTATATTCTGCGTAAAAATCGTTTAAATACTGCGTAATTAGCTCTTGGCTACCATGGCATGGACAAGCGCTGTGCTATACTCTCTACACAGGGAATAGTCTAACTAAATTTTCGGAATTATTATGAGCAACAAAACAAAAAAAATATTACTAATTGGAAACGGATTTGATTTAAGAGCAGGAGTAAAAACCACATTTAGGGAATTTTTCCGTTTTGTTATATACGGTGTAATTCTGTATAACTATTCCAAATCAGAAGTATTGAAATGTCTAGCTAAAGGGGAAAGTTCAGACATCAAGATAGACTATGAAAAATATCTCGACAAAGAAAAAATCAAAAATCAAGTTCATGTTATAGCAGATTTACAAAGAAAAAAAGAAAGTAAAAATTTTGAAAAAAACACCCCGGGGAAAAATTGTATCCATCTAAACACCCGTTGGAAATACTCCTAGAAATAGGAGAAAAAGAAAGTGAAGAAAAAAAAGATGAAACAGTCTTCTATTACTGCCGAAAACTTATAGAAACAAAGTTCGGAAAAAAGTTTTTTTTACAATATTTTGAATTGTAATGATTTGGAAAAAGCCCTAAGAATAAATCTAACGACAGAAAGTTTACGGAGTGATGAAGATGAACACCTCCAAGATTGGTTTGTAATTTACGGCCTTACAAATAAGAAATCTAAAAATCAAAATAAGTACATTCCAGATGATACTACATTAGGACAGGGCATTGAGACAATTGCACATATAATTGAAGCAAATTTCAATAAAACCAGCAATATAGAATTGTGGTCTGACGTGGAAACTGTTATTGAAATGCTAATAACCCAGGATATGAGTGACAACTTAATAACAAAGTACGGACTATCTAAAGCTGATTTACCAACATGGGACCATGAAACGATTAAAGATTATTGTTATGGGTTAGAGCTACTTGAATTTCTGTTAGCAAAATACTTCAATGCCATCACCGATAAGTTTGACATTGAAGAAAGATTTGGTTCTGCATATAATTTTTTAGAAAAAATATATAATTCTCACCAAAATTCAATGCGTATGCGTTACTTAACGAGTTCCTTACAAGCTCCTTCAATGACTCCAAATGACGTACTAGAATTTCTTAAAAGTCCAGATATAGTAATTAATTACAACTATACAGATATAGCTAAAAAAATATATGAAAAACTAGCTAAAGAAAAGCAAAGAAATAAAACAAACATAAGGTATATACATATCAATGGCGAAATCAACCATAGATTTGGTATTGATCCATCAAAAGAAGGTTTTGAAACAAATATAGTTATAGGTTACACGAATATTAATAAAAATACTTATACTCCGAAAGAACTATATCATTTCGAAAAATCATGCAGAAGAATCGTAAAAAATACAGAATTCTTTAATTTAGACTACTACATAAAAGATTTCGATAACTTTGATTTACTTATAATTGGGCATTCATGCTGCACAGCTGACGGTGATATCATTGGAAACTTACTAAAACACGAAAAATTAAAAAACGCTCATATATTCTGCCACTCTAAAGATGCTCTAATCTCAATCAACAATAACATTAGGCATATTCTAAAATCAGAACCTACAAAATACAGCGAATTAATGACTCATATTAATGATAAAAAAAATCATAATCTTTTTTATGCCGTTGAGCAACCGTGCTGATAATTGCGAAATCGTTCGGAATCAATAATAAAAATTGCAAAGAGTGGAGTGTGTCAAGTTAAACGTGTAAGTTCCTCTTTTTAACAGAGAAAATGTAACTTTTCTCATGTTTAATTTTAGCCTTTCGACCATCCCATATGTACAATACACAGGCAGAGGGATATGTTCCCTTGCAGATGACTCGTTAGACGTATGGGATTTCGTTTTTGAGCATAATTACAGTCTCAACGCAAACCCAAAATTCTTAAGATCGGGATCATTGTTTCATTTGATACGCTTGATAAAATTATAGTATCGATTGCTGTAGTTATGATTCAAATCGTATGCTTTCTTATAGTACTTCTCAGCGTTCTGATAGTCCTTTTTATCTTCGTAAATTCCTCCAAGAAGAACGCACCCAAAATCTTCTTTCAAATCGCAGGCTTTACTAAAGTACTTTATTGCATTCAACTCCAGAAATTCCTTTCTCTGCTGTCTAAATAATGAAGCTTCTACAGCTACTTCATGACCTGTAATAAAAGTTAGGTTACCGTCATAGTAAAGCCGTGCAAGCTTTGTGCACCCATATGCATAATCCAAGTCGCAAGCTTTCTCAAAGTACTTTGCCGCCTGCTGGTAGTCAGGTCTAGGGCGATTATTTACCCACCCTATAATACCTTGTTGGTATAAACTTCCAAGAATGCTGCATCCCCTTCCCACATTCATATTGCAGGATTTATCTAGGTACTTTTTAGCCTGCTCGATGTCATCTTCTATATGATACAAATAATATCCAAATTCCATGCATCCATACCCTTCATTTAATGCACAGGCTTTCTCATAATACGTTATCCTCGCCTTTTTCTCATCTCGTGTTATATAACCTGGAAAACGTGCTTGATCCCTTTTAACCTCTGTAATCTTCTCGGTTTCATATACCTCATATCTGAGATAATTGCCTGCGGCTAAACACGCAGTTCCTACATTCAGTTCGCAGGCTTTCTTATAGTAATCCAACCCTCTCCACATCGAAGAAGATACAAAGCCTTTGGCATAAAGATTACCAAGATGGTTGCACCCGTACCCTGAGTTCAACTTACAGGCTTTTTCATAGTGTGTTTCCGCCTGCTGGTAATCCTGTCTTACACCATTCCCCTTGTCGTAAAGTAATCCAAGATTGTTGCACCCGTTTCCTTCATTCAAATCACAAGCTTTCTCATAGTAAGTTTTCGCCTGCTGGTAATCCTGTTTTACACCTTTCCCTTTTTCATAAAGCCATCCAAGATTGGTGCACCCCGCTCCTTCATCCAGATCACAAGCTTTCTCATAGTATGTTTTCGCCTGCTGGTAGTCTTGACTTACACCTTTCCCTTCTTCATAAAGCCATCCAAGACCGACGTAGCCCGGCCCAAACATCAGATCACATGCTTTCTCAAAGTATGTTTTCGCTTGCTGGTAATCGGGGCTTACACCTAGCCCCATTGCATAAAGATTTCCAAAATTGACGCACCCGTTCCCTGAGTTCAACTTACAGGCTTTCTCATAGTATGTTTTCGCCTGTTGGTAGTCTTGACTAACTCCCAAGCCCAGATCGTAAAAAGCTCCAAGCTTGTTGCACCCTAATTCATCATTCATGGAACAAGCTTTCTTATAGTATGTTATCGCCTGCCGGTAATCTTGACTTACACCTTTCCCTTTTTCATAAAGCCATCCAAGATTGGTGCACCCGAGCCCATACAGATTGCAGGATTCTTGACAAAATTGGAGAGCTTTTCTATATTGTCCTCCCTCACTCAATGCAATGCAGTCTGTCATAGGGTCAGCCGTAGCAACATTCAACAAATAAAAGCTGAAAACAATGGTTAAACTTAACGGTATTTTTCCCATATACACTCTCCTTGTGTGCTCTTCTTCAGAAAAGAGAAATTGGAACAATAAAATGAGTCCTAATCATTATAGGACTAATTCAAAACCTATGCATTTTTTTGAGCCCGAACTATGAGCTAAATCTAACTTTAATTATTCTGCTGTAAAGATGGATTAATTAGAAACGGAGTTTCTTCGCTTTGGTGCGGAACAGCAAAACCGGAAGTAGGGAGTAGGGGACTTTTATCCTTTAAAATTTTCATATTAAAAGCAGTAGTATATATTTCTAAACGAATGAATTTAAAAAGTATGTTGTTGCAAATTTGTGGTATCATAAAGCATATTATTCATTTGTATTGAGTTCTTTACTATTTTTAACGAATACCATCCACTATTTTGCAGAACCATATTTTTAAGGCTAAAAATGCTTAAATACATTGAGAATAAAACACTTGAGTACCTTAATGGCATGCCTAAAAACTTGAGAAAAAGCAAGGGGCAATTTTTTACCTCTTTAATGACTGCCAAGTATATGGCTGAGATGTTTAATATTTCTCAATGTAACAACCAAATTAGTGTCTTGGACCCTGGAGCTGGAACAGGTATTCTTGCCGTTGCCTTTGTAGAGTATGTTTCACGTAATTTTTCAAATAAAACAATATTTTTAACTTGTTATGAAACAGACACAACTGTTTTGCCGATATTAAAAGATAATTTAGCGTATATAAAAAATATACTTGGCAATAAATTTGATTACAGAATCTTAGAATGTGATTATATTTTGTCCCAAAATTTTGTCCCAGAAACTGGTGAATCAATAACTGATTCTTTAAAACAATATGATTTTGTTATTTCTAACCCGCCGTATCTAAAAATTGGAAGAAATGATCCAGCTGCAAGAGCTATGGATAAAGTAGTTCATGGGGCACCAAATCTTTATTTTTTATTCGCTTCGATGTCATTATTTAACTTAAAACATAATGGTGAAATGGTGTATATCATTCCTAGAAGCTGGTCATCAGGGGCTTACTTCAAGGCTTTCAGAAGATACTTACTTACCGAGGGAAAAATTGAACAACTCCATCTGTTCGCTAGTAGGGATAAAGTGTTTGATGCTGAGCAAGTTCTGCAAGAAACTATGATTATCAAGGTTAAAAAAACAACGAAGAAACCGGAATTTGTAAAAATATCTTCAACTAATAGCTGTGATGATTTTGATAATGTAAGAACCCTGTATGCTCCATATAATGTCGTAGTGTCAGGCGAAGATTTATATGTATATTTACCAATTGATGAAAAAGATATAAAAACAATACAAACGATAAACACCTATCATTCTACTCTAAAGGATTCTGGGTTAAAAATGAAAACAGGAATAGTAGTTGATTTTCGCCAAGAGGAAGAGTTAAGAAAATCGCCAGGTGAGCATATTTTCCCTTTGTTTTATAGTCAACATATTCGTAATGGCAGAGTTAATCACCAGCCATCCGGTAAAGAGTTTGATTGGATAATAGATAGCAAATCAAGTCTTATACAAAAGAATAAAAATTATGTTTTTATAAAAAGATTTACGTCTAAAGAGGAATCTAGACGGCTTCAATGCGGCGTTTTTTCACCTAGTGATTTTGGTGAGTACGAATACATAGGAACACAGAATAAGATTAATTTTGTTGATATGATTGATGATTCAGAGATGGATTATCCAACTACATATGGCGTATATGCTTTATTGAATTCAACTTTATTTGATTCTTACTATAGAATTTTAAACGGTAGTACTCAAGTGAACAGCACTGAAGTAAATAATATGCCATTTCCTCCTGCTAACATTATAAAAATTATTGGAGAAAAGGTTATTGTTTCTGATGATCTATCAACGGATAATTGTGACCGTATAATTGCAGAGGTAGCATATGACACACATGACTAAAAAGGATGAAGTTCGTAGATTTCTATCAAATATAGGAATGCCTAAAGCTCAGCAGGCTGACATTTGCGTGCTTAGTATTTTGGCAATGGCAGAAATTAAACCTGATGATGATTGGGAAAGTGCAACTAATAACTGGATAAGAATACACGACATAATAGCCTTTGCTAATCAAATTTATGGTACTTCATATGCGGAAAATAGTAGGGAAACATTCCGTAAACAAGCAATGCACAGATTTAGAACAGCAGCATTGATTGAAGATAATGGCAAGGCAACCAATAGTCCAAATTATCGTTACCGAATAACAGACGAAGCATTGAAGGTTCTTTGTTCAATAGGAACAAGTAATGAGGATAATGAATTAAACCAATTTCTTTCAAACCACGATAAGCTGGTTGATATTTATTCATCAAAGAAAAAAATGACCATGATGCCCGTAAAAATAAATGGGGTTAATTTACAGTTTTCGACGGGTAAACATAATGAGCTTCAAAAGGCTATAATCGAGGAATTTGCTCCAAGGTTTGCACAGAATTCTGAATGTCTTTATGTGGGGGACACAACAGAGAAGGATCTTGTTATAAACGTCGAGAAGTTAAAACAATTAGGATTTGAAATAACACTTCACGACAAGATGCCAGATGTCGTTCTATATAAAGAAGACAACGATTGGATTTATTTTATTGAATCTGTTACTTCTGTTGGTCCCATGGATTACAAAAGAATATTAGAAATTTCTGAAATGACAAAAAACGTTAAATCAGGAAAGGTTTTTGTAACGGCTTTTCTTGATTTTTCAACATATAAAAAATTCGCAGAGTCTCTAGCGTGGGAAACAGAAGTCTGGATAGCTTGTATGCCTGATCATATGATTCATTTAAATGGTAATAAGTTTTTAGGACCAAGATAATCACATGAATTATATATTTCTCATTACCTCAATTTTTTAGGAGGAAGATAGTAATTATGTCATTACAAGAAGAAATTGAAAAAAGAGCTAGCACAATTTATAAAGAATCTTTTCAAATGTCCATTGGGGAACTTATAAATTTATACAGGGATGACGAAATGGATATTCATCCTGAATTTCAACGTCTGTTCCGATGGAATGATTACCAAAAAACCAAATTTATTGAATCAATTCTCCTTAATATCCCTATTCCTCCTATTTTTGTAAGTCAAAATGAAGAAGGGGTTTGGGATGTAATTGATGGTGTCCAACGGTTATCTACAATTTTTCAATTCGTTGGCGTTCTAAAGGATGAAAATGGTAGTTGTGTGCAACCATTAAAATTGTTAAAAACTGATTACTTGCCATCTCTGCAAGATGTAGAATGGAAAAGTGAAAACGTGAATTACTGTTTTACTAGAGAACAGCAGTTAGTTTTTAAACGTTCTCGAATTGACATAATTATCATGAAAAAAGAGAGTGATCCTAATGCTAAATATGAATTATTTCAACGCCTAAATACAGGTGGTTCGCAATTGAGTGATCAAGAAGTTAGAAACTGTTTAATCCTAATGGCTAATAAAGACTTTTATAAACTTCTTATCGAATTAGATTCATACCAAAATTACAAAAATTGTTTACCAATAACTGATAGAAAAACTGATGAGCGGTACACATTAGAACTGTTATTGAAGTTGATAATAGCAGAATATATAGATTGGAATAGCATAAATTCGTATTCAGATTTGTATGAACTTTTAAATAAGGAAACATTATTATTATGCGATAAACAATTAAATTATGATGATATTAAAGATAAATTTATAAAAACTTTTGGTTTATTAGATTCGATTTTTGGTGAAGACACATTTAGGAGATTTAATGGGACGAAACATATAGGTCCTGTTTTATCTTCAGCATTTCAAGCAATTGCGGTTGGCGTTTATCATAGTATAGAGTCTATTTTAGAAAAAAAAGATAAGGAAAATTGGTTAAAAGAAAAGATTAATTCAGTTTACGAAAATGATTCCTTTAAAACAAATTCTCTACAAGGCGTCAAACCAATTACTAGATATAAAGATTTATCATTATTTAGCATCAATTATTTTAAGCTATGATAACACTTAATGATTTACAGAATGAAATCGATAACGAGATGAAATGGCGAAAAAAAGAACTTGTAGCTATTCGTGAAAATATCAAAGCCTCTAAGAATTTCACCAAAGATACTGCCATACGAGCAGGGATTGCTTTGCTTTATGCTCATTGGGAGGGAGGAATTAAAAATATTGCCACCTTCTACCTAGAATACGTATCGGGATTGAATTTATCTTATGATCAATTAAAGCCTAATTTTTTAGCTGTAGTTTTAAAAAATGACTTTAATAAATTTAAAGACAGTAACAAGACTTCAATACACACAGATTTAGTAAACAGGGTTTTGAATAGCAAAACTATCACAACAAAAATGCCATTTAAAGGGGTAATAAGAACTGATTCAAATCTTAATTCAGAACTTTTTAAAGAAGTAATGTCAACTATAGGCCTACCATACGATGATTATGAATGCTCATTCGTTTTAATTGATAAAGTCTTATTATGTAATCGAAATAGAGTTGCTCATGGAGAACATATAGAAGATATAGGAATTGATGAAACAAGATATTATGAAATTCATGATAAAATTTTTAAACTATTAGAAGTGTTTTCGAACCAAATTTTTGATGCTGCTAATTCTAGGTACTATTTAAAATAGAGTTCATGTAATCTTTATTAAAAAAGTGGGGGAGTTTCGGCAATTTACAGTGTCACCCTCCCCTTTGAACACCTTAATCATTTAACCTAAATGATGAGTTGTCGGTCAGTAGTGCATCGCCGAAGTGTGGTGAAAAAGTTACTCCACGGTTAAAGGACTTATGAAATGTTTCTGGGGTAGTCGATTTCGTCTGCTAGCTCCTACTTTTTAGATTATTTGGAAGGAATGTTGATGCAGTATCACCATTTTTAATATGAGGTTTTAAAGATACGTAATATGACAATAGATAAACAGCCTAAAGTTTTAGATAAACATCCTAAAGTTTTTATCTCCTACGCCTGGAATGATCAAGAGTATAATAATAGAGTCAGACGTTTTGCCGATAAATTAGCGAGCAGCGGTATAGATTTTATCTTAGATCAATATGATCTTAAACCGGGGGATGATTCCTTTGCGTTTATGGAACGTGTTCATGGCGAAAGTATAACTAATATATTAGTGTTGCTTGATCCTTCCTATGAAAAGAAAGCAAACAATAGACAAGGAGGAGTTGGAATCGAGACCCAAAATATAGCAGAAGAGGTATACAGACAGACAACTCAAGGTAGAATCATACCTATAATTTTTGAAAAACATCCCGATGGTACAAAACCTCTCCCTTATTTTCTTAAGTCACGTGTTTATATAGACTTGTCCAAATTGAATAACTTCAAAGATGAAGAAGATGCTGAACTTCGTAAACTTATTACAATGCTGTGGAATAATGAAGTGACTAAAAAACGGCCTTTCGCTGTTTTGTGTGAAGATTTTCTATATCTTGTGTTTTACCCCATTTTTCTTCACTCTATAAAACAGTGATCTGTTTGGTTATTTTTTAACCTCTGAATAAATCTTTATAACAGCGTCATAATCCAGATCTCCA
>JAEEHF010000081.1 GCA_016280725.1 Bacillota bacterium
GTTTTAGTTCCCGAATACTTTTCATTCGCATTAGTCACACTTAAAAATGTTCCTATACAGATTACTCCCAAAACAATTATTGATATTACTATTATTATTTTGTTTTTCATAAATCCTCCGAGTGTTAAAAATTACTATTGTTCAAAATCAAAGTTGCTAACATCATCATCTAATAAGTTCTCCCAATAATACTGAGCTGGTTGATGTCCACAAGCAGCTATAAATGATAACCAGAAGTCTAGTACTTTTTTTACTTCTCTATTCCTTACATTACATACACTGCATGAAAGCTTATAAACATGTGTCGAACCTATGATCCCTTCTGTTCTATCTTCTGTTAATCTCTCGCAAAAACCACTTACTAATTTTCTTATATTGCACTGTCCACATTCATATATTACTAAATGAGAAACCAAATTGTTCGTCGAAAGTGCAGATTTTTTACCATACTGATGAACAGCAGCAGGAACTTCAGAATAAACGTGATCATTTTCACCATAAACATCTTGTCCACACTGAGTGCAATAACTAAATGAATAATGTTTGTTTTTAAAGAAATTATTGTTTTTATTCGGTCTATGCTCAATTATTCTGTCATTATATTCTTGAGGGGCATTCATATTAGTAGCATTTGAGGTCTTATTAATTTCACCAAGTGATTTAAAAACATGATTAGTTTTTCCAACCCATCCACAGGCACTACATGTTGCTTGATGCTTTACGTCTCTTTCTGTATCAGTAAGTGGTAACATTGCATAGTTTCCATTCAAAAATGATTCTCCCCTACTAGTATCATCATGATTATCCGTATGTTCTTTCCTGCCAGGTCCACCACATTTATTGCACCTTAACACTCTAAAGTGTCCAGAGTTTGGTGCTTTTATATCTGGATTATTTAAATAGTAAAAATTATTACTTCCCTTAGCATATCCTCTAAGTTCACCCGTATAATAGTTTCCGTCGCTTAAATATCTCTCGCAGCTTTCATCTACAGTAACATTATTCACACCACACACACTACACGTTCCTGTAATTGTGTGATGCCCAAAGACGAAATTATTACCATATATCTCGCTATACCTAGCTTCGCCTTCAAAACCACTAGGTGAACTCGTATATCCTGAGCCAGTAATAACATGCTTAGTTGAATCTGCTCCACCACTAATATGTTCATCAAACTCAATTCCACATACATTACAGATTTTGTATGTTCTTTCTCCATGTTGGCAGTTTGCAGGTTCCGTATAAGGGCCCGAAAATTTACCATCAACTTTATGGCTAGCTGGACATTTACTACATTCATGGATTTCTTCATTTTCTCCAGTTGCATGATACTCATGCGGTTCAAGTCTTGCTTTCAAATAATCACACTCACTACACATGGAAACAATTATATGATTATTTCTTTTAATATCAAAACTTGCTATTAATGGTCTTATTTCGTCAGTCTCCAACAAAGCAGAATTACTATAATTGTTTGGATCAATACAGTCTGTAGTTATTTTATGTTTCCCGTATGTTGATAAATTTGTAGGTATTCTATGAAGTGTCATTCCACAATTAGGATATATGCAAGCCCTATAATGATAATCTGAAGTTTTAGTCCATTCCTCTGCTGGAACATACTCGTGACTAGTTTTTGTCTCAATTATTTCTATATTTTTAGTAACAGAAGTAATCGTTGTATCTCCTTGCTTTACTATAACAGTTATCCTAGTACTACCTTTTTTCATTCCTATAATTGCACCTGTGCTGACTACCCTTGCAATTGTTTCGTCTTCACTAGCATATGTAATATTGATATTGCTTGCGTCTGAAGGAGAAATGGTTACTACTACTTTTGAACTTTGACCATAAGTTAATTGAGATGGAATCGTAATAGTTGCCTTTACTTTTGGAGATCCGGTATTCTTAGGTGCAGATGCATAAGTTATTTCTCTGTACTTACATACTGAACATTCTCTATAACTTCTTCCAGCTACATTATCTGGTAACCATATTCCGAAAGTGTGATTTGACTTTGCACCTTCATATCCACAAGCCGAACATTTTTGCCAATGCTCAGTTGAGTTACTTTGAAATGAAAAAACATGATTTTCAGTTATTGTACTTATCTTTTTATTACACTTTGAACATATTACTTCATAGGTATGTTGCGCACTATGTATAGACTTATAATTCATATTTGTTAATGAAGCTTTTGGATGCGAGCAAGTCGTGGTAGTAGGTTTTTGTGTTGTTAATTTTGGTATCTTTTCCTGAACAAACTTTTGACAAACCGAGCAAGTTCTATGCCTAGCACCATCATATTGATATGTAGCTTCTTCTTCAATAACCCAAGCTCCCCATTTATGGGATGAGTTTTCACAATCTACATAAATAGTAGCTGTTCCTTTCTTTTCTATCGTTCCCTGCTTGGCAGTAATGGTTATTGTCGCTTTTCCGCCTGACACACCGCTAATAACGCCCCTAGAATCAACTCTTGCCACACCAGTATTACTACTGCTAAACCCTTGTATAATTACATTTTTGGCATTATTAGGAATTAAGCTATAGCTTGCATTAGTTGTTCCTTTGATTGAAATTCTTCCGCTTTGAAGTCTCAAAGATATACCTGTTAAATTAACAACCTGTGAACCAGTCGTCGTTATTGATGTCTTACTAAATTCTTTAGTATTAAGCGATGTAGAAGAGTCATCTGCTATAGCGTACTTATTATTCAAAAATAATAAGCATACTAATAAAATCATACTAACAAATACATGTTTTGTCATTCTTCTTTTTTCACTAAGTCTTTTCAACATATCTAATCTCTACCCCCATCATACAAAAAAGTGGCACCCAAACTAGATACCACTTAGCTAAGCATAATAACCTATTTAACTTTATTCTTTCTTCTAAACAAATTAGCAAATGGCCTTACGAATGTATCGTACACTTTTTCAGCAAAAGATTTCTTAACTGTAAGAGCTGTAATAGCATCATCACTATCAATAGTTGTAACGTTAACAGGCTTATTTTTCTCATTATATGCCATCGTTAATCGCTCAATAGCTGGTGATGTCTCTTTCTTAATGAATTCAAGAGCACTACCTTTACTTGTCGTTCTTTCTAAATCAATTGCTATATGTACACTATTTTCCAGATTATTAATCTTTGATTTTATAGCCTTTTCAGCTTCTTTATATTCATCTGTACAAGCTTCACATGTAACAATCTTTTCAAGTTTTTCTTTGTATTCTTCAACTTCAGTACCAATTACAGCCTTTTCGATTTCTTCAATCGGAAGACCTGCAGTTGCTGAAATATATGCACTAGAAAGCTTTTCACTTAATTCTAAATTTTCTTTTGCTTGTTTATTTAACTCTTCAATTTTAACCTTGCCATCAATAATTTGTTTATCAACATCTTCTCCTAATGCTTTTAATTTATCATATAGCTCAATTGGGAATTCGTTTTTTGTATCACAATTATTGGCATATGAGACGATTGATGAAATTAAATTTTTGAAACTATTATCTTCCTCCCAAAGAATAAGTGACTTTTTGCTATTTGGATTAATCATCTTTTCAAGCTTCTCTAGCTTTTGAACAATTCTTTGAAGTTCTGTAACACTTCCTTTTGTAGCACTTTCGTGTTCGGTATTAGAAACAGAAATCGTATTTGCGAACACATTTCCAGATGTCTTATTAAGTTCTGGTTCTGCTACTGCAGAAAAGATAGGATTTGTATTTATATATGTAACATTTGAGTTAATATCATTATAGACTGTTGAACCTCCATACTGCTTTGGAGAAACAGTACTTTTATTCTCATAAGCTTCTGCAACCGTACCGAAAGATACATTACCAGAAGTAAGATTATCTACAATTCCATTATTAAATGAATACTTATAAGTTGTAGGGGTACTAGCAGGAATCATATTCTCTTCAGGGACTTGAATTTTACTAAAATCAATTTTTAGAGGTTCTTCATTTGTATCTTCGAGTTCATTTTTCCAATCAATCTTAATCATTAATCACATGGCAGAAAAACTGCCCAACCCTCCTTCTTATGTATAATAGAATCTATTTGAATGAAACCATAATATTTACTATTTTCAAGAGCTCATTTCAAGCTCTTTATATATAAAATTATATGTTTTTTACAAATTGTTTACAATTACACATAAGTTAAGTTTATGTTACATCTTTGTTACTTTTGATTCTTCTATTCTTTTTATTTCATCATTACGTTTAACTTTATTGGTTGTTGTTTTTATCAAGCCTTCTGTTGTAACAGTAACGTTCTTAATATATTTGTATGTTGGCATACTCTTATTAATTTTAGTCTTTATCATACTCCAATATTCATCTCTAATTTTAGCTTCATCTTCAAGATTCATGCTTTCTTTAACTTCATTTTTATTATAGACAATTTTGCAATACAAGTTTATATCGCCATCTTCTTGCTTAGCACCATAAACAATATTTTCTACAACACCTGGAAGCTTATTTACAAGCATCTCAAGTTCTTCCGGGAAAACATTCTTTCCATTTTTTAGAACTATGACATCTTTCTTTCTTCCTGTTATAAATAAAAATCCATCATCGTCTATATAACCTAAATCACCCGTATAGAACCATCCATTCTTAAGTGATTTTTTAGTCTCTTCAGGACTATCATAATAACCAATCATAACATTATCTGATTTAGTTATTATTTCTCCTATACCATTTGAATCAGGGTTATCTATCTTAACTCTAACTCCTTCCATTGGACGTCCTACACTACCCAACCTATTATTCTTTGCATTTTCTGCACTTATTACTGGAGACGTTTCTGTTAGTCCATAACCTTGGTAAACAGTAATCCCTAGATTATTTAATGCTTTACATACATCTGGATTTAATGGTGCTCCACCACAAACAACAAATCTAAGTTTTTCACCAACTTTTTCCCTAACATCTTTAAATAGCTTGGCGCGAACATCTATACCAATCTTTTTAAGTGCATCGCTTGCTCTAAGTGCAAGTTTTAATTGCATCATCTTTTTGTTTTTCTCGACGCCCTTCATGATGTTTTTATATACACCTTCCATAATTGCTGGAACCGATACAAAACAAGTTACATTAAATTCTTTGATATTATCTACAAAGTGTCTAAGCCCTTCACTATATGCTCTTTTTGCGCCTACACTAATACCGTATAAAAATCCTGTAGAACATTCAAATGTATGGTGCAAAGGCAAGAATGATAAATAAACGTCATTTTTGTCGATTTCATACAAGAAAGATATTCCGTAAAGTTGCGCACATAAATTTTTATGTGAAAGAAGAACACATTTTGATCCAGCAGTAGTTCCTGATGTAAATAGCATTATACGAGGTTTGTCATTATCTATTTTAACCTTTGGAAACTTTGCAGTCTTTTTACTTAATAATTCTTTTCCTTTTTCAAGAACGTCAACAAAATCAGTATCCATACAAATATATTGCTGTATATGTATATCTTTATCATACTTAAGTTCTTCAACCATCTCCGTATATTTCTTATCATATACAAGTATCTCTGCTTCAGAACGAACCAATAGATTTTTGAATTCATTTTGTGGTAGGGATCTGTCTAATGGTACACAAACTAAATTAGAGCATGCAACAGCCATGTAGGTTACTTCCCACTCATATCTATTAGGTGAAATAAAAGCTATTCGCTTGTTCTTCAAATCTTGATTTAGAAAATACTCTCCTAAACACTTAATATCATTAACGAATTGAGAATATTTTAAAGATACTATTTCACCCTTAACTTTAAAGATAAACCCATCTTCTTCCATAAATTCGTTTTCAATTTTAGTTAAAATATCTCTTAAATCTTTATATTTCTTTGCCATCTTCTTATCTATAGGATACCCTATATTCTCCTTTCATTTATTCCATTATAATCTTTTGAATTCCTACTTTTAAATCAATGCTAGTTGTTTTAGACTGGATATCTAATCTAGCAAGTTTTTTGAAAATATTTACCAACTCATCTAGTGAAAAATTACTGCTTTGTTCTCTATATTTCATTGCAGGAAATTGCTTAAGTCCAAGTCTTTTTTCAACATTTTCACCATTGTTCATACATAATTTTACTAAAAGCAAGCTTTTAAAGTGTCTTGTAATCATCACAAGGATTTTTTGAATTGGTTCCTTTTGTTCAATTAATTCATCAAGCATTCTAAGTGAATACTCTGGTCTCTTTTGACCAATGCCATCTGTGAGATTGAAAATAATCGTTTCTGGTGTCTTTGTACATATCAAATCAATGTCTTGTCTAGTAATAGCTTTATTATCTATATATAAAAGCAATTTCTCTAATTCATTATTAATTCGTTGTTTATTGTTACCACAAACTTGCGCAAGATAAACCGAATCTTGTGATAAAATAGCAACTCCATTATCCTTACATTTTTCTGTAATCCATCTTTGAAGTTGTAATGGTTTTTGTTTATCACATAAGACTATAACACCATTAGAATTAACAAATTTATATAGTTTTCCTTTTGACGTGCCTTCCTCAACAAAAACTATAGTATTCAAATCTAAACTATCCAAAATATGCTTTTCAAGTTCCTCATCATACCATACGACATTTGTTTCTTCCTCGTCATTTTCTGCATTTTTTCTAGTATTTTTAGGAACTTTAACAACAATTAATCTCTTTCCTGTAAAAAATGAGTAAGTTGATAATTCTTCATCAAGGAGCATAATATTATCCTTATCAAATGTAAGAAAGTTTACGCCCTTATCTAGCCTTCCAAATTTTGCCTTAATACTATCCAAATATTCATTTTTGGTAAATTCATCTTCTCCAGATATCAAATACAAATTTTCCATATTACCCCATAAATTAACAAATTGGCGTTGCAAACTTAGACGAATGTGCATGGCATATTGCTATAGCAATAGCATCTGTTGTGTCATCAAGTTTAGGTATCTTTTCCAAATTCAGTATTGCTTTTACCATCATTTGAACTTGTTTTTTATCTGCTCTTCCATATCCTACAACAGCCTGTTTTACTTGAAGTGGTGTATACTCAAATATTGGTGTATCTGTTTTAGCAGCAGATATGACAACAGCCCCTCTTCCGTGAGCAACCTGAATTCCTGTTGTAATATTTGTATTAAAAAACAATTCTTCAACTGCAATAGCATCAGGTTTATAAGTAGATATTAATTCCAACATATCATCATATATTTTTTGAATTCGTTTCGGGAACGGCACATCTTTTTTTGTTTCAATTGCACCAGATGTTATTAACTTAAAATGATTTCCGTGAATATTCAACTACTCCATATCCGTGTAATTGCATAGCCCGGGTCAATTCCTAATATTATCATTCATTTTTCCTTGTCATTTTAAAATATCTATTAAGGCAGCAACACTCCATGCTTGTGCTAAAGCCCCATTAGCATATCTTGGTTCTTCAGCATCATATATTTCAGCACAGCTACCTATTATTCCATCATTTAGTATATCTTGTATATTATCTATTAAAAACTTCTTTCTATAAATACTTTCATATGCATTTTCATATTCTCCGAGAAGCCAAGTCCATACTGTTCCTTGATGATAACTCTTATCTCTCTTCTCAGGGTCACCTTCATATCGTGCTTCATAATTTGGACTTGAAGGTGCAAGAGTCCTTAATCCTTTATTTGTATATAATTGTTCTTTTATTAGTTTGAATACTTCAACTGCTTTGTCTCCTGTAACAACAGGAAATGGTAAACTAATCGCTAATAATTGGTTTGGCCTTATTTCCTCATTGTAAGGTTCAATTGTATCAAATAAGCCATCATCGCTATAAAACTTTTTAAATGATTCTTTTACCTTTTTACAAAGAGTACCATCAAATACAATATTTAGTTTATCGTAAAACTCTGACACCTTATCTGCCAAGAAAAGATTTCTTGTTGCTTCGATATCATATTGACTCTGATTTGCCGTCTCGTTATTTATTTCATAAACAAGGTTTATTATTTCTTTGCTAGTTAGATTACCTTCTTGAGTATCTACATAATGTTCAATTAATTTATTATTTATTTCTTCGCAAATCTTCAAGGAGTTATACCACAAAGCTGAAATCTCGACAGCTTTTCCATACCTAGGTGTAACTATATAATCTCCAACTTTTGCATCCATCCAAGTTAAATTTGTTTCCGGATTTCCCGCACTAATAAGTCCATCTTTATCCATATATATATTAAAGTCCGTTCCAACCATGTACGAATAAATTATCTCTAGCATATTAGGAAACAATTCTCTTGTTGTCTCATAATCATTTGTATATCTAAAATACTTATATATTGCATCTATATACCAAAGTGATGCATCACATGTGTTATAACTTCCACCATTATTGGATTCTATATAGTTTGGAACAAGACCACGTCTTATATTGTTAGCAAAATATTTTAAAATCAACTTAGCATCTAAAAATCTGTTTGTCTTTAATGTTAATCCTTCAAGAGATATAAATGTATCTCTACCCCAATCAGAAAACCATGGATATCCTGCAACTATACTTTTATATTCTCCTTTTGAAATTATAAATTGATCAGCTGCTATTGCAAGTTCTCTTTCCAAATCTGTTTTAGCGCCTGCTATTTTGCATACTTTTTCAAGTCTAACTTCCTCGCCTCGAATTATTAGTCCTTCATCTTTATTTGTGATAGTACACACATTATTTAATTCTGCAACTAAATAAACTGTACTAACAGACTCTCTGTAAACTACCGTTTTAAATTCTCCAGGCATGTACTGGTTTTCAATGCAATCAAAACCACGTTTTTCCTCTTGCCTATAATACATTCCAACGTAAAAAGTATTTACGAAATTATTATATTCACTATTTGTGACTTTTATATACAATTTATATTTTTCATCTGTTTCTAACTCAAGTATACCATTTTCGTATTTTTTATTGTATTCTCGTGCATTAGATACTGCGTGAAAGCTTCTATAATTTACAAAAGGAACCATAGAAAATGTAATGTCGTAATCATTTGAATTCGCTATATCATATCTAATACATAATTTGTTTTCGCCATGCTTCATAGCTAAAGTCTTTCTGATTTCGACTCCGCCTATTTTATACAAAAACTCTGGCAAAAATTTTCTCTCAAATGAAGTTTGAAATACAAAACCATTTTCAACATAGTCTCTACACTCGTTTGTTGATATTGAATATGACTTTCCACCAGCTTCGATATATTCATTAACTTTCGACAAAGTCATTACTCTCTCTAAATTTGAATTAACTGAAGCAACTAAAAGACCATGATATTTTCTTGTATTTGCTCCAACAATTGTAGAGTTTGCATAGCCTCCAATTCCATTAGTCAAAAGCCATTCGTTTTCAATATCTGCTTCATAAGAACTTGAAATATCTTTTGTATACATATCTAGCTCCTTAATCTTTTGTTTATTTTTCTTTCTTAATGTCTGTCTTTAGTTTTGTAGTTGTAACTATCCTTGTATCTTGAAATAGAATACTTTTCTTTTTCTTTTTGTTCTTATCTAATTTTGACTTTAACTTATAAGCTTCAAATGCTTGTTTGTGATGCTTCAAATCCATATTTCTGTATGCCATAGTCATAATTGCAGTTGCTAACTTTTTAGGATCGTGTCTAATATATCCATGATCATCTGCCATAGCAAAATCATCAACCACAACTTTAACTCCACTAGTTTTTATTTCAGATTTATCAACTTCTAATATTTCGCTTCCCTCTTCGTTATATCTTCTAATGTACTCTGGCATAATGTCACTTTCATTTGCAAGCACATAATCAATTACACCTTTACCAACATGTTCATGAATGCTATTAACCAAATCAGATACTTTATAATTGTCTGTTTGACCTGGCTCACTCATAATATTTGCTACAAATACTTTTAGTGCCGAACTGCCTTTTACACTATCTGCAACTTCTTTAAGAAGCATTGCAGGAATAATACCTGTATACAAACTTCCTGGACCAATAACGATTAAGTCTGCCGATTTTATGCTTTGAACAACTTCAGGTGCCGGTTCTACATACGAAGGTTGCATAAATATTTTTTCAATTGGAGAATTACGTTCCACAACTTTATCTACGATAGAATTTTCTCCAATTACTCTAGTTCCATCTTTCAGTATTGCACCAATACTAACGTGGTCTAATGTGACAGGAAGAACTTTTCCTGTTACAGATAAAACCTCTGAAGTATCTTTAATTGCCTTTGCAAAATTGTTATCACAAATATCATTCATTGCAGCAAGCAATAAGTTCGCGAAATTTTGTCCCTTCAATGTTCCTGTTTTGAAATTATACTTCATCAAGTTCTTCATTTTTTCTTCAGAACTTGATAAAGCAATTATAGATTGTCTAATATCCTTTGGAGGCAAAATTCCTAGTTCAGATGCAACACTATCATCCTTGTTTGCTCCACCTGCAGCACTTACTATTGCAGTAATATTCTCAGAGTATAATTTTAATCCCCTAAGTATTGAAGCAAGACCACTTCCGCCACCTATAACAACAATCTTAATGCCTTTTTCAAGAGCAGTCTTATCATATAAAAGCTTTTTTATATTTATATTTTTATTAGATTTAGTTGTAGCTTCAGCAACAGTTTTCAATAGCTGTGTTTGTGACATTATATATGAGAAAACTACACATACAACTCCCATCGCCATAATAAATCCATACCAAATAATTTCCTGTATCTCAATGCTATCGTTTTGAATCAACTTATTGATTCCATATGCAATTAAGAACACTCCTATTAAAATAAAAATTAACCAACGCTTGAGTTTTAAATTCGAACTAAACCATTCCCTTAAATTCATTTTATGCATAGTCTAAGTTTTTGTTTCTTAGACACTCCTTTCTCCAATTAGTTTTACTTCTTCATGTAATTCAACATTATATTTTTCTTTGATAACTTTTTTAACATAGCTAATTAATTCAAGAATATCCTGAGCCGTTGCGCCACCCTTATTTACAATGAATCCTGCATGAAGCGTTGAAACTTGTGCGCCACCAATACTATATCCTTTCAAACCTGCTTCATCGATTAGCTTTGCAACAACAATTCCCTCTTCTCTTCTAAATGTGCTTCCAGCAGAAGGAAGATTTACAGGTTGCTTTGAATTTCTAGAATCCATGTTCGCAATCATTTTTTCTTCTATTTCTGTCTTATTACCTTTTATAGCTTTTAAGTTTGCTTCTAGTATAAATGCTCTCTCTAGATTTCCTTGGAATATACTCTTTCGATATGAGAATTCAAGTTCCTCATTTTTAAGTGTATGTATTTCCATTGTATCTGTATCAAGATACTTTACGTCTATGATGATGTCTTTCATTTCACCACCATATGCGCCAGCATTCATGTATATGCCTCCGCCAAGAGTTCCAGGAATTCCGCAAGCAAACTCTAAGCCTGTAAATGAGTTCTCTAAATATAATTTTGAAAGCTTAACAAGTGTTATTCCAGAGCTTGCATTAACGTGATCTTCATATACTTTATAATCATCAAATTTTCTAAGCATAAAAACAATCCCACGGAAGCCCTTATCAGTAAATAAAACATTACTTCCATTTCCAATAAATACATATGGAATATTTTTTTCTTTAGCAAAAGAGATCAATTCTTTAATCTTTTCAATATTGGTATTGTTCAAATCTACAAAATAATCTGCAGGGCCACCAACTTTAAAAGTTGTATGCATAGACATTGGCTCATTCAAAGAAATAGATTCCTTGTCTTCCAAAATTTCAGATAACTTTTGAGCAACATCATCCAATAAAATTACCCCCTTAAGAGAAAATTAAGAATTTGCTAAAAACGATGCTCCAATTAATCCTGCATCATTTCCAAGCTTTGCAAACTTAAGCATTACATCTTTTGCACCTCTATTAAACAATTTACTTGCTATTTTTTCTCTAAGTATGTAATAAAATTTGTCGCCAAACCAAGCGATGCTTCCACCTATAACAGTCATATCCGGATCATAAGTCATAATGAAATTTGCAATTCCATCGGCCAAATCATCAAGATAATTATCAAATATTTGGGCAAGATTTCCATTCTTTTCAATATCTTCGAACAGCTCTCCTAGTGATTTCTTTTTTGTAACTTCTAATAGTCGTGAAACGGACGCATATCTTTCAAAACAGCCTCGCCTTCCACAGTTACATTGTAATCCTCCCTTTTTAAGGACAGTGTGTCCAAGCTCACCACTATATCCATGTTTTCCTTCATATGGCTTGCCATCAAATATTAGTCCCGCACCAATTCCTGTTCCTACTGTAATTAGTGCATAATTTTTATATTTACACTTATCTACTAGTTTATATTCAGCAAGAGTAGCACATAGTGCGTCATTTCCTAAATAAACCGGAAGCTTTGTTCTAATCTTATGAACAAAATTAGGATCTTCTAGCGATAGGTTACAAGTATAAACAATCTTATTATTTTTAACTATACCTGGAACTCCAATTCCAACAGAACTAGCTTCTTTTTCATGTTCTTGAACATAAGATGAAATTGTATCGACTATATATGATAATGACTTATCTTTAGAATAGTTCACTATCTCTTTTTTATGTATTTTTCCTTTTTCATCTATCAAAGCCATTCCTATATGTCTTCCGCCAATATCTATTCCTATATTGATAATCTTCACCTCAATTTCTTAGTACTTTTCTATTTCGATTTCAGAATAATACCACTTTAGAATTTCTTCAGCATTAAATCCTGCTTTAGCCATTCCTTTTGCACCATTTTGGCTCATACCAATTCCATGTCCCCAGCCTCTTCCTCTAAATACAAAAACCTTGGCTACAGAGCCAGCCTCATATTTCTTTTTTAATGTCGTTACTTTTTCAGCTTTGTCTAAATTAATAAAGAAATTGAATATATCAAATAAAAATGATTTTCTTTCTTTGGTATCAATAATAATGGTCTCTGTGTCAGCATCTCCACTTGAAATAGTTATTAGTTCTTCTCCTGATTTTTTTGTTTCTTCTTTCTTTAGCTCTGAAGTATCAACGCCATAGTCTCTTTTAGCAATAGTAACATTATCTGTAGTTTCAAAATTTAAATACCATTTATTATCATCTTCTTGTTTTGTTTCCTTGTTTTCAGTCTTTATATCTGTGCTAGTATTATCTTTTTTATTGATGACTGTTTTTTCTTCTGTTTCTTTTTTGATAACTACTTCTTCTTTCTCCTCATTTTTAGAGGTTTTAGTTTCCGTTTTAGTTTCTTCCTCTTTTGATTCATCTTGTTTTTCTTCTTTGCCTGAGGAGGTTTTCTTTGAATTTTCAGGAACCTTCGGAGCCTCATCATTTATTGTGTACCACTGACTTTTTAAATCAAGGTATGTTCTAGTAGCAGATTTAGTTAAAACCTTTTCACCAGCGGTTCCAACAACTTTTAATTTTATAACTCTTCCTGATTCTGCTGTTTCTTCTATTACTAAATCTTTAATCTCTCCAACATCAATGTCACGCTTTTTTAGCTTTTCTCTAACTTCATTTGCAGTCAAAGTAACTTCCCAAGTTGTATTACCTTCTATAACAGGTTCATATGGATCAGGCACCGCCTTTAAATATGGATAAGTACCTCCCCAAACATTTTCAGGTGCTTCAGTGAAACCACCACTAGTTGAATAGTAATACCCACCGATTAGCTCTCCTTTATATGTTGCGACCATACCATCTGTCTCATCAACTGCTTTATTAGAATTTTTAACTTCCCACTCATATCCACCGTATGCTTGGTCATCCGTTGTTGGACAAAGGTTGAAACCTTGACTCATTCTTTTATTATAGTTTCTTGAAGCAAAAGTTCTTGCTAAAATTGCTTGTGCTTTCACAGCTTCAAATTCGCTATTTCCACCGATTTCTCTTGGAACAACACCATAGAGATATTCTTGCATACTTAGATGATTAATGATTGTCATATCACTATCACTTAAACGTCTAATTTCGACATTTCCTCTATTTTTTTTTCCTTCGATTTCTATAACACAATCTCCATTATTTTCTAATTACTTAAGATATGGATATTCATCATTTGTACCAAATTCACCATAGCCCTCAATATATATACTTCCTAACTTTGATCCTTTTTTAACAACAATTTCTTCTCCTTTTATAGTTTCGTCTTCATATGTAAATTTGCCACTTTCTGTAATTGTTCCCA
>JAEEHF010000082.1 GCA_016280725.1 Bacillota bacterium
TAACTCCGAACTGGAAAAGTGGCATTGCGACAGGAATTCAAGACAGAAAGGAGTAGATTGGCAATTTACTACTGACGATGCTCGAATCAAACTCAAGCATTTGTACCCGATAATTAACTTTTAGGCTTTACAAACTACTAGAGTAACAGAGCTAAATAATAATCTTGGCTCTTTAGAGGAGAGAACCAGGTTGTTTGAAGATCTTGGACATTATTTCCATGACGAATTAGAATATGTCAAAGACCGTCAAGGACAAATGCGCCAGCAAATGTCAAGCCTTGATTCTGTGTTGCAAGAAGCGCTGTCTAATATAGGTATTAGTTTAACAAATAGCATGCAAGAACTCACAACCGTATTCCAACGTCAAAATCAGAATATTCAAACATTAATTGAGGAGCAATCAAATGCTTTATGTGAATCTCTGATAAATCAGCAACAAGTAGTAAATGAAAAGATAGGTCAAATTAATGAACCATTTACAAATGTTTCTGAGATTTTTCGAGAAGGTATTTCTGGAATAAGAGCTGCGTTTGATGAACAGAATGCTACTATTCGGGAAATGCTTGAGTTACAAAGTCAGAATCTGGAGAATGCCCTGAATACTCAAAATGAAGCTCTTCAGAATTCATTAATCAACCAACAGAATTCCGTTGTTCAAAAGCTAAACGACGTTCCAGATCAATTGCAGTCATTTTCTAAAGTTGGATCTTTGCTCGAAAGGCTGAATCAGAATATTGAGGGACTTAAGACTAATATTTCGAAACCTCAAGAAATTAAAGTCGCTCCCATAATGCAAGAGGTTAGACAAAAAGGTATTGTGATTCCTGCATTGATGAAATGGGGAATACCAATTGGGCTTATCGGTACATTCCTTGCCTTAGTTGCTTTGATTGTAATTCAGCTATTTGATATTAAACTATAGTCAAACATGGGTAAAAACTGTGATAAGAAGTCTTTGTTTTGGACAAGCTATTCAGACCTCATGACTAGCTTGTTCTTTGCAATGCTTGTTCTTTTTGTTGTTGTCGTCGTTGCGATGGGTGCGTCAAATAGGAGAGTGCAAGACCTAAATAATAAGTTGGCAGCGGCGTTAAATAGGGCACAAGTTACAATTGAAGAACAAAAGCAATTATTGAATCTAAAAGGTCAGTTTCAAACTCTAACATCATCGACATGTTTAGATTACGATACTTTAAGAAGGTTCTTTTTTGTGCCTGAATTAGAGGGGGTAGAAATATTCAATCCTAATGAAGTTTCGATAAAAAGTGAATATATACCAATAGTTGACAGAGTTGGTAAGGACATAAAACAAGTTCTTGAATCTTTGAAATCCACTAATGCCGATTTCAAATTTCAGCTTGTTATCGAAGGGTATGCTGCTATTCCATATAGAGAACTAAAAGCACATAGTTACAATCCTGACAACGAAGAAATGTATTTATTCAGTTATCAAAGGGCACTTGCACTTTATAAACGATGGAAAGGCCTTAACCTTAGAGATGGCAATACAGAAATAATTATTGCAGGAAGTGGCTTCAATGGCATTAATCGGGATTCAATCAATGAAGACAATAATAAAAGATTTGTTATTCAGATTATTCCTAAAATAGCAAAGCCTAAGGATTAATAATTTTTACTATATCGCTATGAAATTAAGGCTGATTTCTTTTATCCTTATAACAATATTATCCTCGATTCTATTCTTTGGATGCCGCAAAACACACGAGAATAGACAAAGAGGTGGTTCAAATTATGTCGCGACCAATAGTCATAGTAGAGACAAAGAACGTCAACCCGCAGAAAAGTCAAGGATCCAAGAAACCAAACCAAAGCACAGAAGGAATAATAAAGTATTATCGGGTGCCGAAATATTTGAAGAATACGCTTCTGCTGTTTTCATGGTATTTACTTCCGATGGTAATATTGGCTTTCAAGGTTCTGGCTTTTTTATAGACAATAAAGGTCTTGCGGTAAGCAATTATCACGTATTCAAAGGAACCACTATAGGAAAGGAAAAAATCAAATTACTTGGAAGCGATATCGCATATAATGTTTCAGAGATTATTGAAAAGAATAGCGATAGCGATTTTATTCTATTTAGGGTTGACTGTACTAACAACAATTATATTCCAATTGCAAAATCCAAACCCAAGGTAGGTGAAAAAGTGTTCGCTATCGGTAGTCCTCGTGGTTTAGAGAATACATTCTCATCGGGAGAGGTATCTCAATGGCGAGGTAACTACCTAATGCAGATTAGCAATTCTATCGACCATGGTAGTAGTGGAGGTGCTTTAATTAATGAATATGGAGAAGTGGTAGGTATTACATCTGGTACTTTTGTTGCCAATTCACAAGCGAATTTGAATTATGCCTGGAGTATTGATGCGGTAAAACCTTATTTAAAATAACATTATGGTTAATGCAATAATTAATTTTATAATTGGAGTCATACTAATAAAGTATGTTCCAGGATGGATAAAATACGGAGACAAGAAAGTGAGGAATAATATCCAACTGGTTGTTACAGTTGTTGGTGTTTTGTTCCTGCTTGCTGGTATTGTTTCAATAATTCGTTTTGTATTCGGTTTCTTCTAATGTATGATAATTGTACGAAAGGTTAAATATCTAATTATTTATGAAAATGGTTAAGAAGTTTTTTCATAGGGGTAATATAACCTGCCAATATCAGACAAACAACTATTTATCTCGGTCTATCATCTACATTGTAGCGGCTTTTGTTTTCCTATCGTCTAGTTGCTCCGGCACCAATGAAACAATCGTTGAAGAAAACGAAAACTATAAAATTATAATTGAATCGAATGGTAATAATTCAGTAGATGCAATCGAAAAGTCGTATTACATAATCGATAAAAAAACCGGTTCAAGGTCAA
>JAEEHF010000083.1 GCA_016280725.1 Bacillota bacterium
AAACAAATACTGTAGAAATAAAAAAACAGATTGAAGATCGTACATTTAGACGATATGTACTAAGTGTAAACTCTGGACAAGAAGAACTTGTACTTGAAAATTTAAAGGAAAGAGTTGCTAGACAATGACTTCAAGAAGATGTAGTTGAATTATTGAATCCTAAGGTAAATGAAGTTTCTGTAAGCAAAAAATGAGAAAAGGTTATCAAGCAAAAAAGATTGTATCCAGGTTACTTGTTCTTCAAATCTAGGATGAATGATAAGATTTGGTATGTAATTAGAAATACTCCATGAGTAAGACTAATTGTATGAGCAGATACTCATCCAGTTCCACTTACTGATGAAGAATTCAACCAAATGATGCAACAAGTTAAAGCTTCTGAAGATTCCTTAGATATTAAAGTTCCTTTCAAAAAAGGTGATTTAGTACTCATTAAATCATGAGATTTAAAGGGAACAAAATGAACAGTTCTTTCGGTTGATTCAGAAAAATGATTAATAACTGTTAGTGTTGAATGGCTTTGACAACTTACACCTACAACAGTTTGAATGGATACTGTGGAAATTGCTCAATAGTTTTATCAAGCAACATTTCCATCATGATAGAAAACAAAAAAGTAATTACATGGTCATTAATAACATTGTTCCTTAGTTTATCGATAGTGTATTCGTTGGTATATCAAAAAGAAGAACGTTTGTTTAAAACACCAGCGAAGAGCGAAGCAACTAATCAAACATGAACACAAAGTTGATGACCTAGTAGTCAAAATTATGATAATCTCTCAAATTGAAACTGAGCAGTTGATCTGGCTGACTATGTTTCTTTATGAGATATATCTCAACCAAGTTGAGTAAGTAACTCAAATACAAAAAATTCTAATTCAAGTAGTGATTCGGTTTATTTACCATCTACATATGTAAAATTACTTCCTGGTACTACTGAATACTTTGGTACTTTAGATATTGTAAGTATTCTTTGACAGAAACCACAACTTACATTGCAAGATTCTAAATGAAATTATTTCGCATACTATGGGAATCATTTGGACTTTAGAAAGACTGTTCAAGCCTTAGGAGGAAATGTATATGAAATGGTAACTGAATCAGAGATACTTCAGAATCAACTATTTGGAGATAGAGTAAGCTATATAAACCTATCGATGTTCAAAAATAATTGGGTATTAATGGTTATTGAAATAGATGGTGAAGTATGGCTATTACAGGTTCCTGCAGATAAATATCACTATAGCAAGGACTACCTAAAATCTTTATTTATTCAGTAATTAAGCTCAAAGCATGGCAAAAGAAAAAAAGTATGTCAAAGTTCAAAGCGAAGAGACTGAAAATAATGAAGTTTATGGTAAAGACCGTCATGGTAAGATTATAAAAATCGAACAAACTGGCGATCCACATAAAAGAGCTACTACCAAAAGAATTTGGGCAATTGTATGTTGGGTAATAGCAATTGCATTTGAAGTAATTGGAATACTAAAATTAACAAATGTTATCGATTGGTTTAGCGAACTAGAATTGTCTACTTTCTTAATAATTTGTATCGTATTAGATTTGATTTTCGTGATAATTGGTTCATTATTATGGAAAAAGGCAAATCATATCGATCCTGCTTCAGAGAAGAATAAGACAAAATTCTGGTTATGGAATAACTTATGAGTAATTCTTTCAGTGATAGCATTCTTACCATTAATTGTATTGGTATTTACAAATAAAGATCTAGATAAAAAATCTAAAAAATTGGTTGGATGAATTGCTATTGCTGCCCTAGCTATCGCTGGATTAGCGAGTTATGAGTGGAATCCAGTTTCGAGCGAACAACTCGAAAGAGCTGAAAAAGAAGTATTGCAAGTTAGCCCATCTGGAACTGTATATTGGGCTAAGTATAGCAAAAAATATCATGTAGATAAAGATTGTCCTGCGTTTTCAAATAGTGAAACAGTTTATGAAGGTACAGTTAGAGATGCCTATGGAAAATGACTAACTGATCCTTGTAGAAGATGTATTCCTGAATATCACGAAGATGAAGATGCAGACAATACTAGAACTGAAATCAAGGATAGTAATTATGAAGATGTACTGTGAGATATAATTGGATGATTGTTAGAATAATATAATTAAGTTGAGTAATTATCTCAAATACTCAAAATTCCTAGCTGGCCTGAGTCTTCTACCTCAGAATGTCTAGCTTCTACAAATGCAAAAACATTTGTTAGACTGTCCATGTATGGGAAAGAAAAACATTTATTTGATTATTAAGCTTGAAAAAATGGCAAAAGTGCAAACTATTCTCAATCTTGAGATTCCTGCCGGAAAAGCTCAACCAGCTCCTCCTCTTGGACCTATGCTTTGAGCAAACGGTGTAAATATCGGTCAATTCATCAAAGAGTTCAACGATAAGACTATGGATTATATGAAAAAGTTCGCTCCAACAGATGTTAAGATTAAATGTAAATTAACAGTATTTGTTGATAGAACTTTCCAAGTAGAAATTTGATATCCTATTACTTCTGGACTTATTAAATGGAAGTTAAATCTCCAAAAAGGTTCTGGAGAACCTAACAAGAATAAAGTTGGAAAACTTTCAAGAAAAGATTTAGAAGAAATTTATGAGATAAAGAAGGAAGACTTAAACGCTAATAGCGTTGAAGAGGGAATCAAAATTATCGCTGGAACTGCCAGAAATATGGGAGTTGATTGTGAATTATAATTAGGTTTCTATTCTCGTTAAGAGAACTGAAATATTACTGTGGCAGAAAGTAAAAACTTTCGCTATGGACCACTTTTATT
>JAEEHF010000084.1 GCA_016280725.1 Bacillota bacterium
CTACTAATAAAAGTCATGAAAATGCAATGGAAATACTGAAACATTTTAAGATTTCAGATTATTGTGATTATTTGCTTGGTTCAGATTTAGAAGGGAAACTAACTAAAGCAGACATTATAAAAAAATGTATTGAAATGTTGGGAGTTTCAGCAAATGAGGCTGTTTATATTGGAGATAGCATTTTCGACCTTGAAGGAGCTGAAAAAATTGGGTTGAATTTTATAGGCGTGACTTATGGTTTTGGCTTTAAAAAAGGTGAAATAAGTAAATACAAAATGATTGATAGCATTATCGAACTAAAAGAGATACTAAGAGGTGTGAAATGCTAGAAGACCTCAAAGAAAAAGTATGCAAAGCCAATTTAGAAATGGTCAATAAAAATGTTGTGATTTACACTTGGGGGAATGTAAGTGAAATTGACCGTAAGTCAGGTCTTGTTGTTATAAAACCTTCTGGAGTAGATTATTCCACGATGAAACCAGAAGATTTGGTAGTGGTCGAACTTGCTACAGGAAAAACAGTTGAAGGTAAATACAAACCATCTTCTGACACTCCGACACATCTAGAACTTTATAGAAGTTTTAAAGAAATTGGAGGAATCTGCCACACTCATTCAACAAACGCCGTAGCTTTTGCACAGGCTGGCAAAAGTATTATCGCATTAGGAACGACCCACGCAGATGATTTTTTAGGTAACATATTATGTACTAGGGATTTAACAGAAGAAGAAGTAAATAACAATTACGAACTCAATACAGGTAAAGTTATCAGAGAAACAATAAATAATGCTAACTACAGAATAATGGACTGCCCTGGTATCTTGGTGAAAAATCACGGACCTTTCACATGGGGCGTAGATGCAAATAAAGCCGTTTATAATTCAGTTGTCATGGAAAAAGTTGCTGAAATGGCGTTAAAAACTATACTTTTAAATCCAGAAAATAATATGCCTGACTATATATTAAATAAGCATTTCCAAAGGAAACATGGCAAAAATGCATATTATGGTCAAAACAAATGAAAGAACTATTAAAAAAAATATATAGAACAATAAAATATTTATATAATTACATATCGTGTTTTCGCAAATTCGGTCGTGTCGGTCTCAGAACAACAATTAACAAACCACTTCGAGTCGTGGGAGGGAGACGCATTTATATCGGCAATTCTTGTTTTATTCTTGACGGTCTAAGAATCGAGGCTATATCAAAGTGGTTAGATAAGAATTATGAACCTAGAATCGATATAGACGACAGGGTTACCGTAGGGCAAAACTGTCATTTTACCTGTGCAAACAGATTACATATTGGAAAAGGAGTAAGTATATTGCCTCAAGTATTGATTACTGATATTGAGCATGAATATATTCCAGACAAATCTTTAAGAGAAACAGGTTTAGAAGTTGGTAGTGTTGAAATTGGAGAAAATGCAGTTATTGGTATGGGTGCGAGAATATTAGGGCATAAAGGCATAAAGATAGGTAAATCTGCAATAATAGGAACTAATGCAGTTGTTACTCATGATGTGCCTGATTATACGATGGTTGCTGGAATACCTGAGAAGGTAATTAAGAAGTATGATTTTGAATTAAAGAAATGGATTAAGGTTGATGAATAATCAAAAACCTCTCAGTCATTTCGTGACATCTCTCCTTAAAAGGGTAAGTAAAGTCTGAATTACCAGAGTTTTTACGAATCTCTGTAATTGTAGAATGATAAAAAAAATAATTGATAAATACAAAGCCATACCGTTGGGTGTAAAGGTTAGTGTAGCACTTGTAATCTGTAGTCTTTTTCAAAAAGGAATACAGATGGTTACAACACCTATTTTTACCAGATTGCTAACAATTGAACAGTATGGTCAGATAAGTGTTTATACATCGTGGTTATCAATTATATCTATATTTGCAACCTTACATCTAGGGGGTGGTGGTTTTAACAATGGAATGTTGAAATATCCAGAAGACAGAGATGGTTTTGTTGCCTCGATGCAAGGACTTTCTACAACAGTTACTCTGCTTTGTATTATAATCTATATTGTCGCAATTGAATTCTGGAATAACATTTTTGGAATGTCTACCATATTAATGACTGTTATGTTTTCTGAAATCTTGTTTCACCCCGCATTAGGATTTTGGTCTGCAAAACAAAGATATGAATATAAATATATCTCTCTCGTTTTAGTAACTCTGTTTTTTACTATATTGAATCCTGTTATCGGAGTTATCGCTGTAATGAATAATGAAGACAGGGGAACAGCAAGAATTATATCTAGTTCATTAGTTCAAGCAATAGCAGGTCTTATTTTTTATATCTACAATTTCTCAAAAAACAGAAATTTCTTTAATAAAGAATATTGGAAATTTGCTTTAGCTTTCAATATTCCACTAGTTCCTCACTATCTTTCTCAAATTGTTTTAAGTCAGTCTGATCGAATTATGATAGAGAATATGTGTGGAAGGTCTTACGTTGGGCTTTATTCTGTAGCTTATGCTATTGGGATGGTTATGTTGATGATACTTACGGCAATAAACGCATCACTTGTTCCCTGGACATTGGAATCTATGAAAGCAAAATCATATAAATCAATAGGTAGAATGGGAACAAATCTTGCAATTCTAATGGCAATAGTAAGCTTGGTTCCAACAATGTTAGCTCCTGAAGTTATTAAAATTTTGGCAACAAAAGAGTATTTAAACGGTATGTGGGTTGTTGCACCAGTAGCTATTGGTGTTTATTTTTGGTTTATTTACGGCTTGTTTGGAAATATTGAGTTTTATTTTGAGAAAAGCAAATATGTCATGTATGGCTCTGTATGTGCAGCAATAGCAAATATTATCTTAAATTATATTTTTATTAAACCATTTGGATATATTGCAGCAGGTTATACAACCATGGTCTGCTATTTATTGTTAGCATTATTCCATTATATTTTTATGAAAAAAATATGTTTAAAAGAAAATATTGATTATCATATCTACTCTTTAAAGGAATTGTTTTTTGTTACATTTATTTTAATAGTTTTAACAGCTTGTTTTATGGCTTTGTATGATTATTTTATCGCTAGGTATTCTCTTATTTTTATTTTACTTTGTATTGTTTTTTTTAAAAGAAAAAGTGTTTATGCTATTATGAAAGGGCTGAAGAAACATGAATAATCCTAATTTTGAAAAAGA
>JAEEHF010000085.1 GCA_016280725.1 Bacillota bacterium
ATTTGGAGCCTTTTTTCAATTTTTATACTCCCTCCCCCCAATCGATCATCAAAAGTTTGACTTTTTTTAAAAATATTTTTTGTATCTAGAATAAAAATATTGTTTCGATCAAAAAGTTACAAAATTTTTCAAAAATTTTTCAAAATTTTTAATAAAAACTATAATTTAAAAAGTAATACAATTTAGAATTACCGCCATGATGGTGGGTAGGGATAGGGGATAGGGTGGTAGGGGGGTGGTAGGGGGTATGCAACATACAGTATTAGTATACGATGTATACACTCGCATGCCATTACATGTGACTAATGATAACAACATTGTACCATCATCTATGTTGTTACTATTCTTGTACATAGATTACGCAAATAGATACATTACTTATGCAAGTAATAACGTACTTGTGTAGTAACTACATAAACACAATCTGTATCAAACTTCTCACGCTTTTGTCTAGCTATCTCTCAGAGCCTAAAGCTATATAAGCCATTAATACAGTATAGTATTAGGCTGTATAGAATAGGTATTATAGAGACAGTGAAAAGTCTTTAAATATGACCCCTATATAGTAGTATACATACAAAGAATACATACTATTACCATAACTACTTAAAACAATGCTTTATGTATACATGTGCATAAAACCTCTAAATATGACCCTATATAGAGGGTCCGAAAAGCATAAAAACGGTTTTTAAAAGCGACTTCCTAAACTGTTTACATTAAAACTACTAAGAATATGACAATTCTTATAGCTTTTGCAAACAGTTTAGGAAGTTTTTTAAATTTTTGTATAAAAACCAACATTTTTACAACTTTTTAAAATATGACCCTATTGTTAGTAAGTGTTTATCGCTGTTAACGATAATACTTAACCTAAATATGACCCTACGCATACTGTTATGATGGTATCACAACAAATATGACCCTTTTTAAAACTGTAAAGATGTTATTGTGTTCTTATAGCTTTTAAAGATAGTATGAAAATATGACTCTATTTAGTTATGGGCTTAACTGGTACCCAGTTCTCATAATCATCTTCAGTAACTGCTTTATAGTTACCAGTTAAGTTTAATTTAACTATTTCAAATATAGCATCGTTAATAGCTCTAGTATACTGTGCAGGGCTAATCTCTTCTGACACATTAGCTACTCGTGCTAAATATGCACTAGTATAGTACCCAAGGTGTACAACTCCATCTGGTTCTATATGCCAACCATTAGTTCTATCCCAAGCATCCCATTCATCATAGTTAGTAAAGGGATTCCATGGATTGTCAGTAGTAGTTAACATGTATATTGGCTCATCCAAAATATGACCCCCTTACTATCCTCTTAGAATCTCATTAACCTTAGTAGTACTAATTCCAAGTGCGTCTGCTATTTCAGCTTGAGTATGTCCAGAAGCTCGCATCACTTTAGCTCTTGAAATAGTATTAATATTAATACTTCTATTAGTCTTGGGTAATGCAAGCTCTCTAACTCGATCTGCATCAGAAGCTGCTAATATAGCCTCAAGTCTAGTCTTATGTATTGCTCCAGCTTGTATAGCTTCCCATTGTCTATCAGTTATCTGAATATCGCTCTTTTTAGCGCCAGTACGTTCACGTGCTTCTCTAAGCGCTTGCTGCTTGATCTTGTTATAGGTGTCTTTATCTTCCTTTATCTCAGGATTTGCTCGAACTTTGGCTTTAACGACAGTAGAAGCTATAAGTTGTGATTGACGTTCCAATGGCTTATTCTTCTGTGCATTCTTATATGCACTATCTAATTCAGCAACTTCTTTAGAGTAAGCTTTACGAGCAGATGAAGAATATGGCACTGCTGTAGTAGCTAACGCTTCTTTTCTAGCTTGATTAGCAAGACTTTTCAACCTATTAGCGTGATCTGCATATATGTTCTCCATAAGGGTGCCCGATGAAAGAGCATATGCATCTTTTTCATCAGCCATTTTGGTCGTCTTAGTCTGAGCCTTTTTTATCTTTCCAGTATCTTCATACTTTCCAGTTTCTTTGTTCTTCTTTCGCTCAGAATATGTCCTACCGGTCTCTATATAGCGTCTTTCTCCAGTTCTCTTATCAGGTAATATCTCTTTACGTTCATTAACTCGTTTTTCACCTTTTGCTTTAGATATTAATGTTGATGCACCAGATCTTGGACCACCTTGATATAGAGTTTTTAATTCAGATATACCATTTTCTCTAGCAGATCTTCTCCAATCAAGATTATGCTTTTCAGCGTCAATGACAACCATAGAATGTCTAACAGCACGAGCTAATTCGGCATTACTAGCACCTTTTATAGTCATGTCTGTAATCAAATTTGACACATTGCCCATTTCCTGTTGTTTATTAAAACCATTTTTCTTAGAGGTTTCAGGCATTCCAGGATATGCACGATATGCATCTTTTGGTTCAAAGTCCTTAAGACCTTTTAGCGGTCCTTGCGCTTTAAGATTAGTACCTTTTGTGGGAATAACCAATACTGTATCGCCGTCAAAGTCTGCACCTGATAATATAGCAGCCGTTTTAGCATTTATACCTACTGCATCAGGTGAATTTTTACCAATAACTTTTTTAGCAGGTTTAGAATTGTTATTTACAGTAAGTATAGGAATCTCAAAGCGACCAGCATGAGGATGTCGAACCAAAGCTACTTGTTCACCATTTCTATAATTGGGCGCATATATTTGATTCTCTTTTAGACCAGGAACTGGTAATATAACATGATTAGATTGTCGTGGTAAAGCAGCAGCTTTAAGATGCACTGCCGACGAATCACATTCATCTGCAAATTCGTTAAGCAATTTCTTTTTAACTGTTGGATTTGTTAAAGACATTATGTCATCAAATTCAGCTTTTTTAGCATCTGATGCTATTTTTAACTGCTGTTTAGCCATAGCAGGAGTTTGTTTAGATAAGAATTGAGAAGATAGTGTTGGAGCCCAAGTTTCCCAATCGCCTTCTTCATTAACTACATTTATAGCAGACAATTTCTTTTTACCATTTTTATCTACATAATATCTTTGTGCTAATTTAAGGCTATTACTACCATCACCTTCAGTTTTAATAGTGGCGCCAAATGGATTATCCCAATCGACTTCGCCAGTTTGTTTATCTCTTTTCATAGGTTTGAGAACTGTATTATCTTTATCACCCATCATGGGAGTATTAGAATGCTTATTAGTGTTAAATATGACATCAACACCTTTAGGCATGTTATCACTATATACTGCCATTCCTTTAAGATAATGAGTATCTCCAACATTTATACGAACTTGAGCATAATTTGCAGCTCCTAAGGATATGTCATCTACTCCTCTACGAAGCTCGATAACACCATCTTTTTCTATACCTTTTCCGCCATCAGGTCCGACATCATCGGCATATCTTATTTTAACTCGCTTGGGATCTATACCAACAGGCTTTTCAAGTCCAAGCTTAGATCGTCCAGTATCAGAAGTTAAGTCATAAGGCGCATTTACTACACGAATATCTTGTAAATTATTAGCAGCTTCAACCCACTCTGTATCAGGAGGACATAAAACTTTCACGGTTGTATCTTTACCTGTACCAGCTTGAGTAACTTTAATGTTATGTACTTTATAGCCTTCATTCTCTAGCTGTATAACAGCATTTTTAAGTACATACTGAGTAGTGCCCATATACTCTTCACTGCCACGGCCAACATCAATATAACCCCCATTTTCAGCAAGGTTATTCTTTAATTCTTCAGCCAATATAGAAGTTCTATTAGCTCGTTCTTGAATATCTTCTTTAAGCAAATTACGTACTTGAGATTCATTAATTCCCATACGTCTTGCTGCAGCTGATTGAGAATATCCTTTTTCGATAAGACGTTTAGCTTCTGCAACATCTTCTGCACGATTTTCAGATTTCGCTTTAGACATTGCAGCTATTAATTCATCTTTAGACATGCCCATACCGCGAGCTATTTCTGCATTAGTCATTCCTTGATGTCTTAAATCTAGTACATATGACCTAAATGCAGCATTCCGTTGATATGGATTATCTCCAGAACCCCAAGGATATCTTCCTGAATGTCGAGGAGTACCATAATGCATTAAAGAAGAATATGCCTCGTACTCTTTTTCGTCTACATCCATGCATCCTCCTCAGTTTTCATGTCTGTTATTAGTAGATCAAAGTCTCTAATTTTTTGCATAGTATGCAAAATATCTACAGTTTCTGGAATATCTATTTCTATATCATCGAATTGATAGATACGAAGTTCTATATCCATAGAATGCGGATCCATGGCATACTCTAAACAGAATAAAGCAGTATAAATATATAGCTGCTTCATAGACGCAGGAGTAATACCAGTTTTAAGATCATGGATTCTAAGTTTTTTGTTCTTTTCTTGATAGGATATAGCATCAGCTGTACCAAAACAATTATCTGAAAAATATAGAATTTGTTCAGATTCCATGCGATAGCCGATAGCATCATTAACAAACATGTTTAATGTTTTACGAGTATTCGGAAGCTTTTGTTTTAGGTTTATGCATTGACTAGCAAAGTTATGAAGAATCGTTCCTCTATACTTTGCTTGCATGTTACGATATGACTCACATAATTTCTCGGAATCATAATTAAGCCATGAATATTTACTTGCTCCAAGGAATGCATGCTTACCTTCCAGATTTAAATGTTTGTTGAAGTTCATCTAATACCTCTTCCTTATTTTCAGGAGATATAAAACTGGCAAACGACATGTTACCAAATTTGTTAATATAATAATCCTGATTAGGTTGATGACGAGCATTAGAACTTCGCTTACATTCAAGCATCGCCCATTTATCATTATACAACACCAATAGATCTGGTATTCCTTGATAATATGACGAATCATTCTTCAACACCATACAACCCGGAAATATCTTTTGCAATTCGTTAATTAGAGCGGATTGAAATTCACTTTCTTTTTTCATTACCGCACTTCCTTGAGAAAAAATGAGCAAACGTAATTCGTAAAAATATAAGAGAGAATAGGACTAATAAATCTTTTCAGAATTATAAGGCCTATCTCTCCTATATAAGGCGTGGTTTTTTATGCGCGGGCATTTATGTCCGAATAAATTTTAATGCATTAAAATTACGTTTAGATTTAAGAGCTAACAATATAGCATTGTCTATTGATGATTTGGATACAAACCGATAATAGTACAAATTTTTGTAAGTAGTATTTATTCTATCTATTCTTCCAGATGCTTGCTCCATAATTTTATATGAATAATTTAACGAATAAAATACGATAGCATTCGTAAGAACACAATTCCAACCTTCCGAACCCGAATTATACTGAACTAAATATATCCAACGATCACTATCTGGAATCGAATCATGCCGATGTCCGTTTCTTTCAGCTATGACCGTACCTTTAGGAAGTAGTTCAGAATCATTAAGAGATCGTAATATTTCTAATTCACAATTTAAATTATAAAACACGATCAATCGTTTATGTTGTTTAACTAATTTAAGCAATGCATCGATCCGACTATCATCAGTATTAACAATTTTTCGTAAAATATGACAACATTGTCCAGCATCTCTAATTGGTTCATTAGTAAATGGATTCCATCTATTTTTGTATGCAACATTGTAAATATCTTTGTCGAATGAAACTTCTATGTCATTAACATAGCGAACTGTTTGTCGATTATCTTTCATAATTACCCGAATACTATCTCTATATCGCAGTAATGTATTAGTTCCTAAATATTTAACAATTTTAGGATATTTTGCAAATCGATCATATACAGCATGCTTTTTTAAAAACTCTGTTCGATTTTTATAAAAACCATTTGCAACAAAGACTGGAATATAATCGGACCATGTATCTCCAGGAGTAGCACTTAATAAAATCCAATCATTTCTTTTTGTCAACTTCTGAAAAACTTTAACCCATGCTCCAGAACCAACTACTCGTTGTTCATCAAATATAAAAAATGCTCCAGATACACCAACATACTTTTTAATGTTATTCCATGAATCTATAGTTACTGAAATAGAAGCTACACTGCACGATGAATCGGTTGATAAACCAAATCTAGCGCATTCATTATTCCAATCCAACGTATCTCTTTTAAAGGCTGTGGTGATAATATACAACGACCTAGGTCGTAGAGGAGTAGATCGTTTTGAATAATCACCACAACATACTTTATTATAAAAATATGCTAATGCTGTAATAGACTTACCAGAGCCGACCCCACCAACTAAGATGGAGCCGGTTTTTAGTTTCTCTACAGCCTCTTCTTGCTCAGGTCGTAGCTGTATCATAATACCCTTCTAAAGCTTCAGAATCAAATCTAAAGCCAGTAAATATCTTTTAGGGGTAGTTAAGCATAAAACACACCTAACTACCCCTAAAATATCTTAAATCAGATTATTCGTCCTCATCTTGATCTGGTACATCATAATACTTTGAAGCAAATGGATCTTCAACAACTGTAGCATAAATTGCTTGCAGATATGCATTAACACCAGTATCACCATTTGGACGACGCCAACGATTAGGACGAATGACAATATCTATATTCTCATACTCATAATCGTCAAGCAAACCGATGTTTTGTTCATTTAGCGATCGCTTAACATGCGAATTGATAAGCATAGCAATGGGAGCACGATACTTGTATCCTATATTGACCTTAATATAGCTAACTTGATCATATCCATCACGAGGCTTAGTGGTTTTAACATTCATGCCATACTCAAGCGCTTGCTCAAGAGCTTCGCCCTCCAATATAACATTAAAGTTTCTCTCACCAGGATTATTATATGGACCTGCTTCTCCCTTGAAATTGGTATAGAAAATAAACTTAGCATTGGGGATGTTAATGGTTGCAAAATTCTCTCGAGGCATGTCTAATTCTCCTTAATCGATTTCAATAAAACCTCTGAAATATCAAAACCTATGTCACATAGGTCATGATCGTGTTGGAAGTGAGGACAATTATAACAATTATCTATAGTTAAATCGCCGCATGGCATACTCCATGGAATATCTTTATTGTCCTCGACAAACCAATAATAATCTCCAAACTTAGAGATATCTGCAATAGCATCGTCGACAAGATTATCAAAATATGACTTATCAACAAATTGTTCTGTCTCAGTTCCTTTTACACTCTCTGCTTCAAAGAAACGATATCTTTTAGTTCCACTAGCATAAGATAGTCGACCATCAGATTCAATGCGTTTAAGTTCTCCTCCACCATGACCACTTTGTATTGGACAGAAACATCCAGCACGTCCTATAAACACAGGCATACTTTCATCTGGACCAAGTCTTTCATTCATATCCAGATAAAATGCAGACTTAGTAGTCATAGTTATACAATAGTCCTCAAATTTTAGAGGTTCATGCGAGAATATCTTTTTAAATACATATGGTTCTTGGAATTGTTTACCAGTTGCTGTCCACTTTCCAGGAGCTTGTGGAGATCTAACACTCTGTTTTCCAACAAACACAGCATTATTAACCAAGCATATCTTCTCCCATTCGGCTTCTATTTCAAATGTATATCCATATTTTTGACCAAATTCATAAATAAAAGTTTCAATATCTGGTGTTGGATCAGCTACTTTTATAGAATCAGTTTTAATATGTACTACTGTAAAGCCTCTGCTTTCTACTTCATCTTGAAGAGTACGCATAAATAAAGCTCCACGAAGTGCTACAATATTATTTTTATTTCTACGATCCCTAAAAGGATTATCAAAAGTTGCTGATGTTAGACCGTATACTGAATTAATAGCAGTTTTCAAAGCATTTGACAAATCCTTAGCTTCATCTTTGTTTTTCAAATATCTTTTTAACTTGCCATTAAATAGTTTTCCAACAGATTCATAATCACCATGCTTAATAAACAAACGAATATTTACAAGATCTTCGAAACGATCGGTATAATCTCCCAAATATCTTTCCATAATAATTGATCTAGGATGCATGGACGCAACATCATATGTTACACAACGCTTATACATGCCAGGATTAGCATATACCCATCCGCCACGTCCGACATCATCCCCTCGATACATATTTTTGCCATTTTTATACTTATAGCCTGGAAATTCTTCAGCAAGATCATACCAATTAAGTTTTGGTTTTTTCTCTTTGCCAAATATGATTCGAGTTGTCAAACTATTAGTAGAATCGTTAACAGTCATTCCGGCAATGTCAGCAAGAATTTCTCGAGCTCTAAAATCTCCGCTAAGATGATTAAAAACCGCTTCAGTAGATATGACATCATTGTCACAGTATTCAGCAACTAAACCCCATTGGCTCTCATCAACTGGTTTATCCCATGGGAGACCTAGCTCTTGATGGTGTAGCCCAAGTTCAATTTCCCACTTTTTAAGGGATTTCTTATGTCCTGCTGATGCAAAATCATAAACATCAGTATATGACAAATTGTAAGCTTCACCAAATGTACTATGAACATTTTTGTCATTACTAATAATTCGTTGACTAAGTTGGTACAATTCTTCATTATTATAGCCAATATATCTAGCATACAAAATATGGTTATCATACCGCCTATTATTAAATCCAACGAGTTTAAATTTAAATAAGTCACCGATTTCTTCTGGAGTAGGATTAATCATTCGTACACAACTATCTGCTCCAGCATATTTCCAATTTACTAAAAATAGATTCGGAAATACCTCAACATCGAAAAAGACCAAACGATCATCTGCATACCCGCCATCACCTGAAGAGCTTAATTCCTCAGATTTATATGGCATCTCACTAGCTATTCGCATGCAATATTCTGCTTGATGGGTGCTATTCATAGCAAATATCATAATAGCTTGTTTCATGTCTGATACATCATAAGACAAACCAGATTCTTTTGCTTCTACCAAAATATGATTAATAAAATCAACACTTGGCTTAGTAGCACCAAATTCTTTTGATAAAGACCGTTTAATCAAATCTCGAAGCGCCCGCTCACTTTTAACCGCTTCATGATTGATCACTTTCTTATTCTCCTTTCTTAATGGTAATCCACTTGATATCGTTCTTATAGGAATCTTATTACATTTGGTAAGTTGTCGTCTTAACGAACTTTTACCTTTAAAAACCTTAATCTCTATATCATCCGAATATATGGATCTAAGAAGATTTACATCACCACTATAAATATAATGGAGATGAAGACCAGCACCGCTTTTGCTAAACTCAGCATATGTTGGAGGCCAACAAGATGCTGCTTTTATGTTTAAACTTTCAGACTTTTCTCCAGTAATAGGATCTTTCAAATCAAAATCAATAACGATATGATTCTCTGGCATAAGTACATAATGAAGGAAATGAGTGTTGAGCATCTTCAATGTACCGTTAACATTATCCCATTTTACAAAAGGCGTTCCTTGTTCATTAGCATATTGCGCTGGACAATCTCTGAGCTCATTATCTAATATGGACGATAAGCCAGCCTCATCTGTTAATTGTAACCATGGCGGTACATTCTCAGTATCTTCATCATCTACTATACGAATATCTTTTTTACCGTCAATCTTCCATGATAAAAACTCTCTATAATAATTATAGACATGTGTACCGTTAACTGTCGTATTTGGAATGAACTCTTTGAAATACTCTCTAAGCTCTTGTTTAAACTTATGTTTTGGCATCAAATATCTTAGTCCAGATTCAGTTGTAAATTCCTGAAACATAGCCCAAGCTCGTTTAAGAGTTACTCCGTTTTCTTCTTTAAAAGTAAAATATGACTCTTCTACAAAATTAAAGAAAATATCGGTACGTTCCATCATATCAATCGATCGATATGCATCATAATAATGTATGCCTGCTTTTTTATACACATCTAAACAATGACATGCTATACCGCTCAACTCAAAGTGTATTTGATTAACTAATTTAGAATAATATGAACTAGGAATCCTTGCACCGGATGGATTAATATCTATCAAACGCCTAATCATACCCGACTTAGCATCGGTTATTTGAACTGGTTCATTTGTCGCAAGAAACAGCATAGCATTTATTTTTACATTGTATGCCGATTTATACAACTCTCTTACTGGAATAGTTTCATGAGAAATTATAGAATTCAATCTTGTATTATTTTCTATCTTGCTCAAAATGCTATCATACTCTAAAGCAATTAACGGATTATCTTTGAATGGTGCTGTACTAAATTCTGATGATTTACTTCCGATAGCTCTTGATTCAATTATCGTATAATATCCCTCAAATAACTTTGCAATAATATCAAGTATCGTTCCCTTACCAGAACCTGGAGCTCCATATAAAACAAAGAACTTGCTAATCTTTTTAGAATCTCCCGCAACTACTGAACCTATTGCCCACTCGATTTTATGTCTTTCATCTTCAGAATATAACGTGCCAACCAGTTCATCCCATGCTGAATAGTCACCAGGTTCCAAAGCATATGGAAGCTTTTTCGAAATATAGTCATCTCGATGTCGTGTTTGATTAGAGAATGTCAATTCATTGTCTAACTCATGATAATTGTCATACATATCTTTTGTGAACTTTTTATAATTAGACCATGAATGAGAGCCATAACTACTCATCCATTGAACCGATATAATTCCGTCACATTGATTTTGCATTTCCAAATACTTTTTATTTAATTCTCTATCAACTATTCTTTGAACCATAGATTCATCAGTTGACCAAAAACCAGTCTCGTCATCATATACTGCATAAAACGAATGCCCTCGTGTCATAAGATCTTTGTGGTTACCGATTATAAAATCAGGATAGATTTCAAGTCCATTTTTAGTGTTTTTTGTCCTAATCTTGAAGAAATCCATGCCTCACCTCCTTTCATTTTATATAAAAAATTTAGTAAATACTTAAAAATTTCAAAAACACTGTTTTTTTTCAGTGTTTTTTTTTTTTTAGTGTTGGAAACAGTGTTGCCAAAATAGCAGGTAGATATACTTGTCGGGGTATAAAAACACTGTAAACACTATTTTTTTTTTAATTATAGAAAATAAATATTACATTTGAAACGCTATATAAAAAAAAGTAAAAGTAAAAAAAACACGCAATTTTTCATGTTTTTAGTGTTTTTTATTCCTTTTTAAGCTATCTACTACTCACATATTGTTCTAAATATGCATGCATTTGATACCAAATTTCTATACAATCCCAATTATTTATATAAAACCATCCTCCTTTTTGTCCAAGTCTATCGCCATCGCCATGCATAATATCACTACATATATCATCCACAAACTCTTCACATCTACTAGCTTCAATACTATTTTTTGATCCCCATCGAGAATCGTCAACAGCATCGAACCCAACATTTTCCATAATTTCCCAGAACCATCTAGACACACTATTGTATATACCCATGTCTTGCATAAGATCATACATACGCATAGACAGAGCAACGAGCATCTCAAGAACTCGACATTCACCAAATATAGCCATAATATCTGGAGTAATAAAATCTCCTTCTCCAGCCTTCTTAGCTAAAATATCATTATAGCGATATCGTAACTCGAGACCCTCTGCTGCTCTGTCATGATCATTACCAACCGATGGTTCAAACTCGATTTCCCATAATTGCATAATTAGTTTGTGATATGACCGACGACGAGTTATATCAACTTGTTCATCAATTGTAAACGACTCTAACCATTCCACATATGATCGGCCATTAAAATATGGCTCATTTACTGTATAACTATCATCAAGAATAGCCATCCTTACCACCATCCCTATCAAGATGGCTTTCGAATTGGCCCATCACTGTATCCTTATATGATCCTGCATCAAGGACTATTTCATAGTTTAGAGACGTCTTCAAGTTATGTACGAATATGACTCCATTCTCAGCTCCAGGTCCACCTTCGATAAGCCTATTTAAAGCGGCAAGACCGACAACCTCTTCTGCATTGGGTACTATTTGTTCACCATCATCGCATAGAGTTTTATCACCTTCATAGAATATCATAGTAATAAAATCTTGCGGGTTGTCGTCTAGAAAAATCTCAATATTCTCTTCTACTCGCTCTAATGTAAACTCATCATGCAAATCTGAATCATAAACTGGTGACACAGCATAGTCATCATCTAATGGACTGTCGTCCTCATAATATGACTCGTCCAAGTCTACTCCCGTTCCACTATTAGTTACGGAATAGCTGTCTCTAGATCCTCGTTTTGAGTTGACTGCGTGGATAGCTTGTTCGATATCTTGTTCTTGATACATTTTAGAATACCTGGTCGATTGGTTTTTAGATCCTCGACCTCGTTGTTCTTCGAACTTTTTCCCGTGTTTATTTGTGACAGATCTACTTTCCGGTCTCGTAGCATCTTTATTAGAGCTTCTGTAGTAGTCGAGAATGTCATTCTGATTGGACGAGAATTCGGAATTATGCTTTTCTCTATTGTTATGTCCACTTTGTCCTCGCCCTGATTGTCTACTACTTCTTCGTCGTTCTGAAATATCTTTTGTATTGTGTCTACTACCTTTCGCACCATTCCTACTATCTGACTCATCATACGAGCCAGTTTCTGTATCATTCTCAATATCTTCTCCATTTTCTAAAATATCTTTTGAAAATTCGAAATCTTCACGATCTTCTAGAGGAATATATTCCTCTATTTCGCCTATTGGTTTGTCCAGTTCTTTTTTCATAATAAGCGTAGTACTGAATATACCAACACCTAAACCAACTAGAAACCAACCTGCTTTGGCAAATCCGTTAATACTCATTCTATATATCCACCTCCTTTATAAGTATAAAGCCATGGGTAGTTGAAAATATCTCTCCAAAATTCTCCACTACCCACAGCATTCATACCATTTTGATCTCACATCAGATCATATATGACTCCGTCTACATTGAAGTCAAGCCATACACACGGCTCTGCAGCATTAATGAAATCACGTCGAGCGGCATCCTTATAAAGTTCATTATAGATGCCGAAATCTACATAATTATCACCAGCATGATCATCTATTTCCTTATTCGGGTCCCATACCCAACCAACAATCTGACCTTCGGATGTACGGGGAAGACCAAGTGACTCATATACATCATTCAAAAATAGAATACCTTCTGCGCGAAGCTTCTCATTTGCAAAATGCTGTTGACCACGAAGAAAAGTTAGATTGGCTACAGGATTGCGAGACCAATTACTGCATGTTTCATCAAATATACGAGCGTATATCGAATGACCCTCTCCATTGTCTGGAATATAATTAACGGCAGCTTCTACTTCATTGCCATCTTCATCAATAATAGATGCAGCACGCTCTTCCATACCAGAACGAAGACGAAATTCCTCATCTTCTCCGAGCTTTTCTACAACCTTTGCTCGATAATCCTTAAACTGAGCGAGAAGAGTAGAATATGCAGCAGTTAGAGCAATATTGCGTCCGCGAAGAATCTTATGTCCGCCAAATATCATGCCAAAACCTATAATTGCTCCAATTACAGCAGGACCATAGCACTTAGCAAGATCGAAGAACGTTCGCCCATAGACCTTCCTACGATCGCTACGAGCATCTTTTGGCGTATAGTCATCAGAATTGCTTACTGTTATAGCCTTCTCAACATCAGCAAGATCTGAATTAGCCTCTTCCAAAATATCATGGGCCTTTAGTGTCTGTCGGCATGCATAAACAGCTGATGATATTACAACTATAGTTCCTGACACAAGAAGAATTTCAGGAGCATGCTTATTCAAAATAACTTTAGCTTTTGTAATATGCTTCATTCCCTTGCTAGCTTTTATCAAACTAATAACATTCATTCCTATTTCTCCTTTCAAGAGAATATCTTTTTAATCATCAAGCACCTGAGTACGAGGAAGAACGATCAAGAAACCATCACGGATAGGTCTAATCGAAGCTCCTCGAAGAGACGTCCATCCATATTTATTATCAGTAAACTCACTAGTTATACCGACAATATCATAATAATCAGCAATAGATGCTTGACCATATTTATGAATCATATAATCTAACTCTTCTAGAGCGTTCTGAGCTTCTCGACGTGTATTAAGAATAATATCATCTGGATCATTCGGTAGATCACGATATGACTCTCTCTGAGATGATTTACGCCCTCGTTCATCATAGAATCGACTATATGACGTACGGCCTTCTCTTCGACTGTCAGAACGTCTCCTAGAGCTTCTTATAGTATCTCCAGTACCACCAAATAGCATCAGATCTAATACTTCTGTAGCTGTGTCAAACAATAGCGTTTTGATTCCAGGTATAACAATATCCGCTAATGTTCTTTCACGAGCACTTTCGACAGTATCTTCAATAATATAACGCGTAAACTTTCGTATAAGCCCTTGCTTTCGAACTTTACCTTGAGCTATCTGTCGAGTTTTTTTAGTAGAAGTATCAGATGATACTTCATTCTTTTTAGTATGCGAGTTACTTGGATATTTTTCTTTCAATTTAGCAGGATCTGTTTCTGGTATTTCGCGATTCGCCAACTTATTACCTCCTTAACGTACAGTTTTTAGAATATCAACCATAGACTTCTTCCATTCTGGACTAGTGTCAGGTCCAAATATCTCATTGAAGTTACAGTCGAAATATTTGCATAAATCAAGTGCTACATTAAGAGTAACTTCACGAGTTTGCAACATTCTACGAATTGTTTTTTCATGAGAATCGCAAAGAGTACCAAGTTGACGAATTGATACTCCTCGATTTTTTATGTAATTTTTGAAAATATCAGGATCAACATGACGCTTAATAACAGCTTTATTAGCCATTAAATTCTCCTATCATTTTTCATAAATACAATAATTATTACGAAAATATAAATACTCGTATAAGAAGCAAAAGGGAAAGGAGCCGTTTTACCGACTCCATAAATCCCTATCTAGGACTTTATTACTTCTTGGCCTCCCGCACTGTTTTTGCGGAAGTTTTCTTTTCGTTACTCGAGACCTCTTCGGCCATCTCTTCAGCCATTTTCGAAGCCTTTCTCTTCAACACTTCTTCCTGGACGCCATCAGTGAATTCGGCAACGTCAGTCAACGCCCGCCTCACGCTATGCTCCGTCACTTCACCAACAGTAAATGAAGTCAGACCGACTGCTGCATACGTCGCCACTTTTGACGACGTTATAGCCTCCGGCAAGACAGCACTCACTACTGGGACAGTTACGCCTCCCATAGCGAGGCCTGCTAAGCCTCCAACGATGCCAATCACAGCATCCCGGAAAACCACGCCAGACTTCTCGATGGTAACAATCTCTGTTCCGTCGGGCCGCGTCTCAATAATCTTCCGTTCCATATTAAAAACCTTTCTCTCTAAGAGACCCTTTGTCTCTGTCCTATATACCAAAAGTAAATTTTGCGAATATTTTACGCAATTCTAACTATTAAAATATAAATAAGAAAAAGTGAAAGGGACCGTTTTTAGACAGTCCCTATATGAGTTACTTACGTACTAGGTATGGCTTTAGAGTCTTTCCGACATATTTTACCCCACTGTTAGTCGCATTCATTGCAACACTTGCCAACGAAACGCTTCCCACTTCACGAAGCACCTTCTTCATGATACTATCGTTTGCAGGAGCTTTGTTGAATGTTGCGTAACGCACAAGTACATATGCACATACGCCGCCGAACTCGGCAATCCCATCTACAATACCGTCATACGTATCTTTCTTTACCTCATCTTTAAAACTAATTACTTCTGCCATCTTACTACCCTTTCAACTTTTAGACACTACCTGTGTCTCCTATATGAACAGTGGTTATTTTTGCGAAATATCTTTTAACAATTTCTGTTAAATCTATTAGATAATAATCTAAGTGTTAAGATTATTATTACTATTAGGCATATTATTCCTAGATCTAATATCAAAGGTATACCTATTATAAACCAAGATATAAATTCTAGCGCGCCAATCATTTTAAGACATGCTAAAATAAGAGCGGTAACATGAAGTGAAATCCATAAAAATATCAATGGATGTTGTTCATCTGAATCTATGTAGTTCATTTACAGTCGCATTCTATTACTTTCCAATCAAATATAAATAGTAGGAGTAAATAGCCTTAAGACTTTTTTACTCCTACCATAAACATGTTAAACTTCACTAAACCATTCATTAGATGGTAACGACAGATCATTCATCGTTAGTGTTCCAACAGGATTGCCTTTATCGTCTAGATCGGCACCTGTCTTAAGTCTAATTTCATTATGGACACCAGATCTATCTGGATCGTATATCCATGTTGAATTCTCTCCTAGAGGAATTTCTTTTATTCCTAAAATTCCATAAATATCATTACGTGTAATAGTTCCATTTGCTTCCAACATTCTTTGAGCTTCTATTTCAGCTTTACGAATATATTCAATATTGCTATAGAAATATCTATCAGAGTCTACATCATACCATAGACTAAGATCGGGAACATTGCCCATATTCGGTATCACAGTATTTGCTTCAGTTGGAGGATTATTTACAATTTTGTCATGAATTACTTGATCTTCAATTTCCTGAGCTTTCTTAGTCCCCACCAATTCTTCAACTTTATCTTTGTATTCCGTTAAAGATTTTTTACTCAAAGCCAAAGCACCGGTAAGTTGTAGAATGCGTTTCTTATTGATATGATTGCCACTAAATATACAAAATATAGACAATCCCAATGTTACTGCTGCTGGCCAATAGTATTTAGCATATAGAAAGATTTTATCCTTTTTATCCATTGGCGTAACTTGCATAAGTTCAGTAACATATTCATTTGCTTCTTCATCGGTTTTAACAACTTTTACGTTAAGTGTTTTGCAAACAGCAGAACTATCGTAACCCTTATTTATCAAGTCCTCAGCTTGCTTATACTTGTAATATGACTCGCCTTTTTCTTGCTTAATATTCTTTTCAAGTTCTTCTTGAGCTTTAAGCGTTCCATTAATAGCCAAACCTACAGATGCTGCTGCACCAATCGATCCGACTACTGCTAAAATTGTTGGAGCATTTTTTATCACAATTTTTTGAAACTTTAGGAATGTAGTTCCTATTGACATAAATTGTCCTTTCTCTTTTCCTATCATTTTACAAAAATATAAGTGTCACGTTTCCATAATATCCTTTCTTTTGAAGAAATAAAAAAAGGAAGAGACGCTAAACCATAACTAGAATCACTAAAATATGCCTGTGGATCCTTGTAGGACTTAACATAACTAGAATCACTAAAATATGCCTATAGATCCTTGCAGGACTTAAATTTGTCTAACATCTCTTCCTATATACTAGGGGTAATTTTTGCGAATATTATCATAATATAAATTAAGAAAAAAGTTTTTTATTACGATAGAACTTGTATATCGCTTAGCATTACCTCTGGGTATTTTTAAAAATGGCATTGATTTATTTGCATTTCTAACACTTGATTGAATTTTCTTTTCTATATAGTAATTTGATATAATGTCTTTAGGCGTTGAATAATTATGTTTGATATAAGGATTATCATGCATTACACTATTCCTAATTTTGTTTTAGCATGTTCTTTAGCATAAATATAATTGCTACCTAATGGATCTTTTATAAAACCATTCTTTTCCGCAATTCGTATTGACCCAATATTTTGTTTATCAACTGGCCACCACATTACGTCGTAAATATTCTGATTATCAAACCAATCGACAAGATTTTTAGTTAAACCAGTACCTATACCGCGACCTTTTTTAGTAACTCCAATACCAATTTCAACACCATTTGTTCCGTCAATGTTTTGTTCTTTTGGTATTTTTTCAGCGATAACGAAACCGTGATCGCTTACTGAATTAAAAGCAGTATTATTTTTATAATATTCTGGACTGCTAAAATAATCTTGTGGTTCATCAGAAATATCAGGATCGATCAATCTTCTATCAGATAAAGGCATAGATTTATACAATTCATTTATTTTAGAATATGTTTTATCTGAAATATTAGTAGCTGTAGGTTTTAATGGATACGGAGGACCGTTTTGAACGCCCCATTGTTGACCCTTAATACCATGATGAGCTAAATATGTTCTATTTCCAAATAGAGTACTATGTGATAGATTGTTAATCTTATCTATATTTTTATTGATGTAATTATACCAGTTTTTTCTTTTAGGATCGAGTACTGTTTTAGCAGTATCTATTAATTTATCGCCATCACGTCTTGATGCTCGTATACTATTACGAATATAATTGTTTTTCATAGTGATGGTCGGCTTATCTTTAAAATAATTTTTATCTGGAAACATCGTGTCGTCACCCATTTGGGCGCCTTCTATAATTACACGTTTTCCACGATTATAGCAATCTCTTCCATAAGATTCTACATGATTGCCAATATCATCGATAGCTTTCCATCTTTCTTTTTTATCAATAGTTGCATCTCGAGCTTTGTCAATATCGACACCCTTATTTCGTAGAAAATGCTCAAAATCTTTATTGAAAGAAGGAGATTTATGCGCTTCTTTTTCTAAAAGAGTATCGAGATGAATTATTGAATCATCATTAGATGCTAGACCTTTTGCAGTTGTAGATTTTCCAGATCCAGAAGTCCCTATAATATATAACACATTATGATTGGGGTCTTTACCCCATTTATCTAAATTTCTAGCTTTTGCTTTTTTCATATTTTGTTTAGCATAATGTATATAGCCTTCTTGCGTTAAACTTCCATCTGGATTCTGATAACGTCTTACACCCCATTTCTGTCCTTTAATTCCATGATGAGAAATATCTTCACTAGATTCAGGATCTATGGCTAAAATATCAGTAGCATCTCTAACAACGCGCCTACCGAACATCTGCATCATATTCTCCAGGTTCTAATTCATCTGAATGTTCTACACTTTCATCATTCTCAAAATCATCGACTATAACTATAGTTGGAGTAAGACCTTTATACTCTGCATCTGGGTTTAAATCTGGATCAGATTCAACTAAATCATCTACATCATCATGTTCAAAGCCAAGAGCATCTTCGACATCCTCATCATTTAGAATATCGTCCAAACCTTCATCTTCAGCTAATTGGTCACTCAATTCACGATTAATTTCTCCAACCATATCCCAATCATGCGTGTTATCGACTATATCATTTTCCAGATCGCCATAATCCATAGAAATATCAAAATAAGGAATATTATACATTGCACAAATCATATGCTCTATAATACAACCACGAGCAGTACGCCATTCGGGATGAAATATAGCGAGGTCTGCTTCACAGAGATCTAAAATAGATCCTCCAAGATACCATACACCATCATTTTTAACATCAGGATTCGGACTATTTTCATTAACTGTGTCGATAAGTTCGACATCTTCACCTGTTTCTTCATAAACAGACTTTACCAAACTGAGAATATCATTCATGTCTTTACGAATTTCATCATTAGTTCGATCTCGCATAGGAAGACTAATAAATACTTTTTTAGTCATAAACAGTCCTTCTTTCTTATTTCTAAAAATGTCAACAAAAAGAAAGGGACCGTTTTTGACAGCCCCAAAATTTCTTAGACATTACTAACTATCATTACTTTCTTTATCTTCTTTTGAAATATCAACGTTCGTATCGTCAACAATAGGTTCATAATCTTCTGTATAATCAGTAGATGAAATATCATCAGATAGAAAATTAATAAATACAGCACCTAAGATAACAGCAATTCCAGATCCTATTTCTAATTTACGAGTAGTGTCAATATTTTTATTAAGAAGTTTATCTTTAATGTTAAGTATACGGTCTAACATTTTGAGTCTCCTATATCATTAACATTTGGAACTGTTTGAATTTTAAAAATTATTAGCGTTTTACGATCATTTCCACAAATTGTATAATAATTATAACCATGCCATACAATTAAATTTTCTGGTTTATAATCATTAAAATACACATCACCATGTATTAAAATATCATTTATTAAATTTTTTACATAATCAGTGATTGTATCATAATCATTACTAGCTGCTATAGGAATATGACCATAATTGTAGTTTCTATATAAATCGATATAGCTTTTTTGTAAAATGTAGATATATTTACTCATTATCCATACCATTTTGCAGTTGTTCGAAATATAATACTTCTATTGTTATACTTCAGGAATTTTTTCAAGCAAGCTAAATGCACGAGCACGTTCTTTTTCAAGTCTTTCGATAAAACTCTTATGATTTCTAATCTCAGGAGCGACTCGATCAAGAATATAATTACCAATAGCTTCTATAGCTTTATCCCTGTCTGGACCATCAAACCACACTCGATAAGTTGCACTATTAGAATCGTAATATACTTTACCGGGACCAGAGGCAACAGCTATACGAATCTGATGCATATGACTATTGCCTATAGCAAATATGAGTTCATGCTCATTACGTCCTTCAATGTTAACGGTTTCTCGTTCCAGCATCAAATTCGATGTTTGGCTAAAACGCTCTTCATCAATATGGTATGTATACAAAAATATTTTTCTCATTGTTCTTCTCCTATAATTTGTCTACGTTTGATTTTTGCACCGCAATTCGAACAATATATGTCAAATGGATTTATAGCTACTTGACAGTTCGAACATTCACAATGACCTATGGCGTTATCTTCTTTATCCATAGTTATTATTGCATCTGCATAAATTCTAGGAATATATAAAACTGGTGGATCTGATATAGAAATAGAATGTGCATAAATTTTATCAGGAAAAGGACCTTGAGGATTTAATATACCTAAAAATATATGTTTTATGAAGTCCTTTTTAAAAATTGGAGGTATTTGTTTATCCATCACTGATTCCTAGCTAAATCAGCATTACACCAAAATAGACATTCTTCAAGTTTTGTTAATGCTAACGACCTTTCTCTAGAATCTGAACAAAAAATATCAATATTATCTGCTAATACACCTACAGAGTCGCGAATAATTTTTGATTTACGTTTGGCATCTTCCGTCATAGTATGTGACTTAAAACGCATAGATAGTCCGTCATTCATTATAGTATTCTCCTTCTCAAAATAAAACTTTCTAACCACAAATTTCTTGTTCGATAAAATCTATTTTATCCATAACTAAATTGTAGGAATTTCCAAGGAAAGGCGTTGATGCATTTATTGCTGCTATCAGTTGTTTTAGTTCCTCAATATCTTTTTTGTAAATATCAGTTTCCGGTTTCTTTTTCTGAAGTAATGGACTATATTTATCTATAATATCACTAAAATCATAACCGAATAAAAATGATGCATCAGCTTTAACCAATGATTCACCAATAACACTCATAAGTACATTATTAACATATGTTTCATTATCACGCATTATATGTTCCTTTTTAATATTATATATTTAAGTTCTATAATTGTTTATTACCCTATAAGAAATAAAAGCAGCGTTGCGAGTCTACTGCTTTTAAATACCGACCTCTCGCGGATTGATTACTAAATGAAGAGTTGTGTTCCAGTAGGAACTAGATATGTATCGTAAATATTAGTACTAAAATACCGATTAGAAATTTCTTGAGCTGTATCGCTGTCGACATCTTTAGCAACAAGTCTAACAGCATTAGCATTACTAATTGGCCAAATATAAACGTCCCACTTCATGATTATCTCCTTTCAAGAGATTTTAACGGCTTTCTTTGAGCTTAAAAACTTATTTTTTTATTAGTCTATATAGAGATATAAATTATTTTATTTTTTTTTAGAAAGTATCTTCTTCACGATCATCTCTAAAATTCTTATAAGAATAAGCACGCGATTTGTTACTATAAATACTGCACAAAGCATTAACAATTGATCTAAGACTATAATCCATTGAATTGATAAATATATGCGAAAAAGCAGATTCACTAGCTATTTCTCGAATATTATCATCATAACATTCTTCAGCATTTTTAAGAGCAGCAATATTCTTTTCAGAAGGATCTGACAAATATCGATCGCGAAGTTTATATATCCATTTGTTTTTGAGAGAATACGATGGAGTTATGGTAACAATAGCAAAACCATCTTGATCATACTTCGACAATTCATCACGAACGCATTTGTGAGATGACGTAAGAACTACAAGTCCTTGCTTAGCCATTGACACAGCTTGTTTACAGTATACAATATACCAATCATTATTTCGAACATTATTAACTTTAAACAAACTGCTTTCGAAGTCTATAAAAGATGTATTATAATGATTAGACAAACTAGATTTACCAATTCCTTGATAACCAATGACTATCAAACCCGTCATATTCTATTCCTTTCACTATATCCATTAATTTTTACAACATTATCCACATAAGATTCTTTGGAAATATTTTAATTTCTCCTTCATGAGCCAACATTCCATCACTAAATTTAAAACGAGTTTTGCCAAGCCATCTAAAATTTTTTAAATTCAAATTTTCAATGTTTTCTTTGGCAATGCTAAAATCATCAAATACACCAATAATACGAGTTTGAATACTACCATCAAGATTCATATCAAACCTATCTAATATTACAAAGAAGCTATTTTGAATATTCATATATTATTCATCCTTAAACGAGTATTTTAGAAAATCACTAGCTCTAAAAATTGTCGACTACATGTTGAAAATAAATTCGAAATATAATAGGTGCCCTCGACAGGATTCGAACCTGCGACCTTAGGTTTAGAAGACCTCTGCTCTATCCACTGAGCTACGAGGGCATTTAAAGTTATTGCGTAAATATCAATTCTTTTCTAGGAAGCTTATAAAAAACTTTATAAAATTCTCCATTATTATTCTTTTGTGGCATACTAAATACTTCAGTATCTAAATATAAATAGACGTCAGATGAAGTAAAACATTTAGTTTTTCGTCTTGGAATTGGTGGACTTGGATAAATTCCTTCGATTACTCCAACCCAGAATTTTTTACCAGTAGATATCAATAATTTATCATTTTCATATAGATTAGGAATTAACTCATACATGTCTATTCCATCACCATACATTTGTATATTATTCATTTTGTGTTTCTTTAAATTCGGAATCTATATAGTGAGGTTTTCCAAAAGAATATGAATCGTGTGTAGATACCAATCCACATTGATATATTACCTCATATGCACTAATCGTAAAGTGATCTAGTTTAATAGCCATTGCACAATTTTTACCAATACATTCTTTATTTAAAATAGGACAAAATAATGTATTCATTTCTATGCTTTCTCTTGAGCCTTAAAATATAATAGTAGGACCCACCACTTGATTTATTCTCTTCCTTTGTCCGCCTACTATTCGTTGATGCCGTTGTTGCCCATTCAGACACTCCCTCATCAACACCCACAAATCTGAGTACTACTTAAATGTAGTTATACCCAGAATATGATCCAATAGATCGTCTGATGGCTCGCTCTGCTGCTTTAGCAGATTCCTCAATTGCTTTGTTATGCAATTTAGCCGCTTCTTGCTCAGCTTCAAAACGACGCTTGTCAGACTCTCGTTTTGTTTTCTCCTCTTCTTCGAACTTTTTTTGCTCCCAATACTCTGCTGGAGCATTTTGTTCAAACTTGCGAAGAGCTTCTTTTTCTTTTTCTGCTCGATCTCTAGCATCAAGTTGAAGTCTTTCTTCTGACTCAATTCGTGCTTGGCGAACCCTAGCATCGGCCTCTGCTTCAGCAGCTTTTGCTGTCCAATATTCTGGAGGATATGTCCCTTCAAGTTCAGCCTTTTTTAGTTCTAGTTCATTATCTGAAATTTTCTTTTGAAGATCTTGCTTACGACGAATATAATCATCTACTGCAAAACCTCCTATAACAGTAGCTGCGCAAACGCCAACAAAAATCAATACCTTAGCTTCTCCGGACATAACTCTATCTCCTTTCAAGAGAATTTAACGGCTTTCTAATAAGAGCATCTATTTATTTTCTGGATAGTATTTAATTTCTCGATAATACTTTTCTACACCTTGATTACTCATATCTTCTATTACATATGTCGTCCAATCATTTATCTTAAAGAAATGCTTTTCATATCGATTATCACCGATAGAACAAAGAATATCAATCTCTCCCTCATCATGATCGGTTTGAACAGAAAATGTTCCAATAAATTCCAAAATGATTTTGTCATTTCGAGTATTTATTATTGTAAGCTTTCTGGGTGTTTCAAAATTATCAGCATCTCTACTGATTTCTGTAGATTTTCTTTCCGCTTCTGAACACCCAGTAACCGCAATACTTATTGGTATAATTAGTAATATAGCTATCATTATGGAGATGAATAGTTCTTTTTTATCATCGATTGGTTTAGTCATATATTATACTCCAATTATTACTTTGCCAGTAGATATAAAATCTCTAAATGAATATGATGGACATTCTGTATTACATGATGGGCATCTTAAACATGGAATTATTCCATTATAATCAACATATCTCATAACAATTTCAAAATCTACATCTTTGTCACATTTTGGACAATGTTCATGAATATATTTATGTATAGCCATATTATCCCCACACTTTACCTTCTAAACCACATTCAATACATTTAAATCTATACCAACTCGGATGAGTGTATTGTTTCTTGATTACAATACCATAATTTGTATTTACAGGACATTTACATACAGCATACACATGCAAATCGTCACGAGATTCAATATATGTTGGCTTAGTTAAAATTATTTCTTCATCATTTTTTAAAATCATTAGAAAGCTTTTCCTTATGTTCAACGTCTTTAGAATTTTTAGGAATGCATGCTAATACCAAATTAGTAATCGATGTATTTTGCATATTAAACTCGTTAACCAAATCTATGATATCCGATCCAGTTAATGGATCATCGCCTTTGTCAATGGCAAAATGTTGTTCATTTAATACTATTACATAAATCATATTATTTTGCCTTTCTTATGAACAGCATCTGCAAAAGTTCTACCAGCTTTGTTATAAATAATTTCTAGACCAACTAGACTGATAAATCCAATAACGGCATTGCTTCTTTGTATAATTTTTATACAAAGATATGCAAAACTCATAGTCTTTACTGCCACTAGACTACCAGCCAATACGGTTGCCGAAGCATTCATAGCTTTTATTGAAATATCATTTTTGTTAATCATTTTTCTTCCTTTTTTATAAAAGTAATTTGATGAATATTGCTCTTATTTCGATATTGACAATGTAGACTAGAAAATGCAGTACACCAAGCTCTGTCATGTGTAAAACATTCTTTACCGCTACATGTATGAATGATGCCATCTCCCCATTTGATTTCTTTCATAAATTTTCCTACAATCTTAAACGTTTGTTGAAAATATCTTTCAACTCTTTCAAATGATGCATAAGTGCTTTATCATCATAAGGGTATCCCACAATAGTTATTCGTGGTTCATGATTGACTGTAAAATAACGCTGGTTGTCACAACATAAACTATCGTAAAGTTTTTCTGATTCTATACTAGAAATACTTAGATTTTGTAACAATAGATTTTTATCGTCATCAATTGATATCAGCAATGTATCTCGTCCGTTAAACGCTTCTAAATCGGTGGGAAAAACAGTACCACAATAACTACAGATATAATCGTGGATTGGTGCTCCACAGTTTGGGCAATTCACTAATTGTTTCATAGATAATGTTCCCCCAATGTAATTTTTACAAATCTTTTACCGTAATTATATGCTTTGTTGAAATATATGTTCCATCAATAGCTTTTACATATTCCATGGTTACATTTTCATTAAATAAAAGACCAGCTAATTCTTTAGCATTATCATAATATTTGGATTTCTTTAACAGATACTCTTTACCATCCATTGTCGAGACTACTATCATATACATTTCCTTATTTTTTTTTAAATTTCTATAAGATTTAAACAGCATTTCAATGAGGTTCTAAATCGAAGCATATTGGTTATCGAACCATGCAATCTCATATAAATTTTATAATTACATGAATCAATATAATAATCTAATCGTAGATTATTTATTTCGATTAAAGTAGCAATAAGGTATTGATATCGTTGTAATTTAGAAATAGCATCTTCAGAATAACAAAGTGTTCCAATAACTGTGTTTTCATATATTTTAATTTTCATGAAATAAATCACAATCCCAAAAAATTCTGCATCTTATGATTCATTATTCATTCCCAATTGTTGTTTTTGTTTAGTTTCATAAAAACCGTTCGATCTAAAAAAATCATATAGGATCATCCACATATAAACTGTTTCTTGCGACAACTTTTTTTCTTTCTTATTTGATTCAGTATTATTTTTCATAATAGTTCCATTTTTAAAGTAAAATATAATTATTCAACTAATACTGCATTGCTAATGATTCTTTTTAGCAATTCAGTTTCGTTTTGCTTTCGTTCATAAATACGACGCAATGAAGCTAGCTCTTCAAAAGTTACTTGTATAGTATACATTTTCTTTGGCAATGGATCAGCTCCATTTAAAATATCGATAGTTCTTTTAAGATACTTAATAGATTCCGGTCCAACGCCATGCATATTAAGGAGCTCTTTATCGGAAAGTTTAGACAATTTAGAAATATCTGTTTCTCCAGTATAAGTATCAATATAATCATACCGAGCTAGAATATTAAAAAGTCTAGCTGGTTGTATCCGTCCACTTCCTAGTTCATTGTATGCCTGCTCTATTGCTGTGCGAATAATATCATTGTTTACAACCATTGCAGTTTGATCCGAATCCACATCTTTAATGCGTCGTAGACCACGTTCATGAATACATCTATGTATAGCCATAATAACTTTTCGCTTTCTATTTGAGCTTTTTTAAAATATATAACATCTATTTAAATGGTCTATATTGTACGTGCATCCATCTACGAGTAAGCCCTAGATCGCTTCTAAGTTTATCTATTTTTGCTTTTAGATTTTCTATAAAGTTTGGCGGTAAAATATCAATTATTTCATATTTGTTTTGTTTGGTATAATCGTAGAATCTTTTTATTTTTATAAGATCACAATACTTATTGTATTTTTCTTCGGATACTTCAAAAACTCCGTTTTCGTTGTAAGACTCGTCGTCAACATCCAATTCCTCATCTAAAATTTTATAAGCTTCATGTTCGGTCATAAATCCAAGAGGATAATAAATTCTAATAAAATCATCATCTGGGCCAACCTCTATAAATGCTACATAATATCCTGAGTGAATTTTGTCGATATCGCCAGCAATATATTGAGCTTGCTGACTAAGTTCGCGAAAAAACTTACTATCATCAGAATGATTATCGATTTCAGAGACAATGCTTTTAATATTAGATATCTGTTCCTTAATAATATCTTCAAGAGACATTTTTTTTCTCGCTTTCTAATTGAGCTACATAGACAATTTACAAATTGCATTTTTGTTTATACAAAATATTAGCTTTTCTAGCAAATTTTAGCGACATCGATCCAAAATTTCTAATTCCTAACAAAGTTTCATCAGAATATGAATCCAATGATCCATTGTTGATTTCAATTTCACTAATTATACCAGCCCTATCAAGACATCTAAAAACTCTAGTTGCCTGTGGCTCTGTATCGCATGCTTCTAATATAGAATCATAAAAAAGATAATCAGCATCGCCGTTTACAGCATTGATATGATTTTTTTCTGAAATAATATGCTGTTTTTCTCTTTTATAAATTTGCATAACTCTTGAAGGACTTATACCAAACTGTATAGCAATATTACTATAAGATTGACCGCAATCTTTCAATGCAACAATTTCTCGATTTCTCTGTACAAGATTCATAAATGTATTAGCCTTTCGATATTAATTAAAAATATAATAGGTATCATATTCTATGACTACGAGGGCATTCGTCGATTGTTAACTCGCATCTTGAACAGTCAAAATCGCAATCATATTCTTCTCCTATATATCCGCAATCAGCGCATTCATATTTGTACACATGCGGAGATTTATAAAGTTTCTTTATTTGTATTCGATATATCAATGGTACATCACAATTACATCTGCATAATAAATGCGTATCCGAATCATAACAATCTATACGTTCTGGATGAACGAGTAGTATTTCTTTAGACATACAACTCTTTCTCTTAGTGATGCATAATATATGATCAAATATCAATAGGTGCCCCTGGAGGGATTCGAACCCTCACGACTCAAAGGTCATCGGATTTTAAGTCCGCTGCGTCTGCCATTCCGCCACAGGGGCATTTAAATATAATAACGAGAGCTTCTTCCACGCTCGTTATTCACCGCTTAAAACTATATCATCAGTAAACGATGAATTTTACCATCTACTACATATAGTACACCCTCTGCTCCATCATAAGCATCAATGTAATAGTCGGTTGATTCATCAGGAATTTCTACTACAATCAACTCAGAACAGTCACCGCTGCAATCGATACCCAGTTCTATAAGCTCAATAAGTTTCTTATTAGTATGACAATCGTTTGAATCCCATAGATTAACATCTTCCAGGTTATACTTTTCTATAATATCCTGTTTAACATTAAAACCGCCAATGCAGTTGTTTATAGCAAGTTTCATAATTTTTCCTCATTATTTTTGATAAAATCTCTAAAGTCGTTTATGCATTTGTCACATAATTCGACCTCTAGATCAGGACGCCATTCTTTGCCCCAATTTCTTGGACAATATTTATAGGCACCGAATGCATAATATGCATCATTTCCTGTTATAGTTTTATTACATCGATCACACACTCGAGCTCGTGCCATATACTCTCCTTAAAAATATAAATCTAATCCCCGCCTATTAGATTTATGTTGAACTACCCCAACCAGTTGTCACACTTGGACTTCGCTACAGGTACTATTATTTCCCACATTAGCAAAGGTTCAACTCCTTAATTAAATATCAATGGTGCGCCCTATGGGTCTCGAACCCATGACCTTGAGATTAAAAGTCTCCTGCTCTACCAACTGAGCTAAAGGCGCATGAATATAATACTAGCAGTCATCTATTTGCAAATGTTCAAGATAAACTGCTAGGAGTCTTCCAATATAAGTTATTTGACTATAGGATTCATTAAAGCTGTGTGCTATTAGATTTCCACGTGGATCAACTACATTTAATCTACCAAATTTATCTATGCGCAACCCATAATCTCCATCCAAATATGCTTCTTTATTCGGATCGATAGAATTAGGAGCATGTTTATATGTATCCAATAGACAAAAAGCAGTGTTTACAAAATGTTCAGATGCTTCTCTATAGTTCATTATATCTCGCTTTCTAACTGAGCATTAAAAAATTTTTTAAAGGTCGAGATCAAAAATATCAGTAAGTGATTTATTAAAAAATTCATAGATATAATCTAGCGATACCGGAGTATAGTCATTTGCATCTACTCCAACATCAAATCTACGAAGTCCCTGCCATTGGTTTATTTCATTGGTTCTCTTTTTCGAATGAATATGTCCATGACACATAATGGATCCATACTCTCGTCCATTCCATGAAAAGAAAGGATAGTGTGACATACAGATTTTTAGACCATCAATATCAAATTCTTGATAATCATTTATTGTTTCAAAAATAGGCGGTTTATCATCTTTATAGATATTTCGCTTGTCATGATTGCCAAAAATCAAATGAACGTGATTACAATTAATTTGAGATCGATATTTCATACATTTTGTATAACTACCACCCATTGTAAAATCGCCAAGTATATACAAAATATCATTAATATTTACTGTATTATTAATATTGTCAATTAAAGTTTTGTCCATTTCGTCAACATCGTTGAATGGCCGATCAACATACCTAATAATATTAGCATGTCCAAAATGAGGATCTGATGTTAGAAATATCATTGTATCTCGCTATCTGTTGGAAACTTTTGAAAATATCCGAGTTGCCCTACCACTTCTATCCTCGGATTTATGTCTAGTCTCTCATATATGGAATATAATACTAGACACCCGCCATTTTATCTAAAACTATGATGAATGCTTTTCAAAATACTTAGCTGTTTTAACATTACCCTTAAAAATTGCTTGCGAAAGTAGTGCAACACTTATTTTGCATATAATAATTGTTGCTCCTCCGAAAAATATAAGCATACTCTTTTCCGGATTTTTATCGCACCATTTGGATACTTTATTAAATATTTTCATACTTATCGATGTGTCTTCTTGTTGAACATCTTCGTTTGTTTTACTTTCTGCATCATTAATGGCATTATCAGGTGATATAGTTTCATAAAAACCATTATTTTTTAGAAAGTTTTCAAACTCCTTTGAATCAACAGTTGGTACATTTTTCAAACTATCCGAATGACTCATTTTTTACTCCTTTCAAGAGTTTTTACAATGAGGAAAAATATAAGAGAGAGCCTTATCTCTCCCTCTCCTCATTATACAACCGGAAAATTTTGCGAATTACTCTGTCTCGTCAGATTGCTTTACTTTTCGTTTAGTAGTCTTTTCTGTACTTTTAATACGATTTGCAAAAGTTTTTCGACTTTTTCGAGCATTAGACTTTACGCTATCTAAAATATGTTGCGGAGGCATGTTCGGATTCTTAGTAAGAATTTGAGAAATATCAATCTCGTAAGCAATTGTTTTATTATCTCCTGGAATACGAATCTTTCCGTCGTGATTGTAGAAACTGAATAAAATCTTTTTGGTATAGATGTCGCGTGCTTGATACTCTATAAATGTAAGATCCGGAACTTCATGTATTGCCACAGTCCTTGGAGTCAACATAAAATATTTAATTATTGTTTGCCAGTCTTCAATGGTTAGAATGTAATGTCCCTCTCGTTTAATCATTATTTTACCTCTTTTTCTATATCCATAATAATCTTTTTGAGTTCTTTCGACTTTAATAAAGCTGCTTCCTTCTTTTTGGAGTCCGGAAGAGTCTTAATTCTTAAGTCAATAACTTCTAACTCTCGGAAAATATTTGAAATTACATAATCATTAAAAGTATTACCTATATACATAATACAACTCCATAAGCACATATAAATATTGTCGCTAATAAATTTAGAAAAAACATACTAGCTAAATATACGATTACAATAATGGCTAATGATATAAGTAATACTCGAATTAGAAATCCGGGCTCCATCATCCTCTCCTAGTTATCGTTACGAACTTCTAACCACTTAAAATATTCTTCAGTAGTTAGTCCTTCTTTTTCAATAGACATAACTCGTTTATTAGTTTCAGCTTGAGTAATTGCGATTTGCATTTGTAAATCTGCATTTCTTTTTTGAATATCAAGCTTAATTAAATCGACACCCCAAGTAAAAAAGAACAATCCAAATATTATCACACCTACTATAATAGATATGATTTTAATTATTTGACGATTATCATCCGCATCTTTTTGTAACTTGGCATAAATATGATCTTCAACTTGAACCATATATTATTACACCTCGCACATTGTTGAATATTCTAATAAAATCCATTCTGGAGATTTTATAGTAATATCTGGAATTGGTTCAGACCAAGGAGTGCTACCTTCAGTTACTAACATATAATCATGTAATTCATTCATATCAAACCAATATTTAGAATATTTTTCAGCATCTTCTCTAGTAAGATGTGGAATTTTTATTAGTTTATCATTTTCTGGAACTACATATAAGTATAGATCATAAAAACCGTTATCCATTGTATAATGACTCCTTATATCGTATCCAGTCTTGTCGAAATGCCTCAATATCTTCGGGACTTCCTTCAATGATATAAATATCATCATCGAGCATATGAATACAATTGTGTAATCCAACAAGGGATTTGAAGTATTCAAAATCAGGTATATCAGTTTTGAATATATATGTATTATCAATCATTAGCACTATCCTCTGCAGGTTTTAAAAGCTTCATTTTACGATTTCGCCTTTCTTTTGTTTTAGCACTACGATCCTCGGCATGCTTAAGTTGACTTTTGAATGCTGCTCGAGGATTTGGAAATCCTAGTGTTTCAAAATATTTACGAGATATGGCCATAGACAGGCCTATCTCTGGATTAAACACATCATTATCCATGCATTTACCAATCGTTTTTGTAGTGTCAGACCAAAATACTATTACGGCCGGATCATTAATAATAACATGAGTTATAACGGGAATGTTCTTGATCATTATCTCTCCATCGTTTATGGATTTTACAATATTTCTAATAGTATCTTTAACATTAACTACTGATTCTGTTTTATTAAATACAACAGGATCACATTTCTCATTAGCTGTAAGTTGTTTGCATCCTAACATTGATTCAAAATCCGATACGAACTTTCTAGTATAAACAGCAGTAATCATATTAATTATTCTTGGAGTAGCTGTTATAGCTTGACAATGATAAATATATCTATTATCAAGACAACTCCATTCACAACACATATCAGATACTTTGAATATAAATACTTCAAGAATTCTAGTATTAGGATTTGGTCCAACCACTGCTATGTATATATCGCGATAATCACTTTCTGATAAAATTGGCGTATCCCAACTAATGTTGCATGACAATCTAAAACCGTCATGTTTTAAATCGACATTGGTTGGCTTATTAATAAAATCAATACCGCAATATGAACAATCTTTTTTATAATTACTAAGAATTGCAACTTCGTACGGTTGATCAAATGCTACTAATCTATTCATTTACATACTCTTTCTGTTTAGAAAATTCTATTAATTTTATAAGATACCACTTAGCTTTTTCTAAATCTTCGATTTCGTTGCCTTTATTTTCATATCGCCATATGTATTTTAAAATATTACCTTTTAAATATCCACAAAAAGCTTCAGTGGTCATACTAGATTTAATGGCATCAATACATTCAATATCTCCTTGTGTATAGTGATCGGGATGATTTACCATATCTTTTTCAAGAACCATATATAACTCCTAATATTTAGGTGTACGTTTAGCAACTATTCTAACCGTTTCTGATTCAGTATGTTTTGTTTTAGATGCATTATGTTTTTTATTTCGTTTTTTAGAACAACAATCAGAATATCCATTACGATATCCTAGCATCCAAAATAACAATAATAGAGCAATTTCCAATAAACATAGTAATATAATAATTATTACTTGAAATGTAGCTGAGTTTAAAAACATTATCCTATTCCTCTATCATAGTTTCACTAAATAAAACACCGAGTATAAATCCGCCTAACCAATTTCCAATAGTAGTAAATACCAATTGAATAAATGCTTGCAATATACTAATTTTACCAGCAAGTATACCAAATGGAAGAAAAAACATATTAGCTATACTATGCTCAAACCCACAAGCAACGAAAGCGGTTATAGGAAAAAGAACAGCTATAAAACGTTCAATTTTAGAACATGTCGGTTCTATATACACACTTATCCATACCGCTAAACATACTAAAATGTTGCACGCTAATCCTTTTGCAAAAATAACCAATTCAGATTGATTGCATTTAGAAACAGCTATATCGGTTAGAGTAGAATAATCAAAATTACATGCTACTACTAATGCGAACATAGCCATTGCTCCAATAAAATTAGAAATATAATTTGTTAATAATAATTTAGTTGGTGAATATGCTTTATTTGTTGCATCTGTTTCTCCACTAAGCAATCCTCTAATCATGCAGTTTCCAGTGAATAATTCAGCTCCAGTCACAACTACAAAAAATAGTCCAGAAGAAAACATAATACCACATACTATTTTATTACATCCTTCTTCCTTGGCTATACTCATAAGTAATGCGCCAATTGATATAAACATACCGGCCAATATACCAAGGTTTATAGATTGATTCAAATGTAATTTATTTTTTAGTATCTTTACCGCAATAATAGCTTTTTTATTTTCGTCTAACATAAGCCAATATTCCTTATTTTATAGTAGTTTAAATATTAAGTCGGTCCCATCTGCTTTTTTAAGATTTATGTCAAAAACTTGTTCGGACCAATCAGTTGGTATAGAATCAACGCCATAATATAATCCAGCAAAAGTACAAGCTAAACCAACAATGTCAGAATTAGTATCTTTAAGATTTGAAGCTTTTTCATAACAAGATACATAGTCCTCTGAAAATATAAAAGACCATAATGCAGCAAAGAAAATGTCTTTTTCTTGTGTACTACATATAACTTCTGATTCTAGAATGTCGAATTCTGGTAAAATATTAAGAATATCAGTTTTATCAATTTTAAACCATAGAATATCATGAAGAAGATGTATAAATTCTACACAAAGAGACTGAATTTTTTCATCCTGATTCATAACATTAACTATTTTTCGAATCGTGTCATCAAGTTCATGATGGTGTAACCCGAAAATATCCGCAAACGTTAAAGGTGAAATAGCATATAATATCGATCCGGTATTTTTGATTTCTGAAATACGATTACAAATATCATTAAGACATACATGCTCTTTTTCAAAAATGCTGTCCATTATTGCAGTCATAACGACAATATTATCAATAGAATCGTTGGGTTTTTCATAAATGCAAACATCTTTTACTGGATCTATGAAATATCTAATTTTGCCAACATATGCTCCGCAAAGCATTCCCTCAGATGTACGTGCAACTTTTGTTTCCACAATTATCCCCTTAACAAATAAAAAAGAGAAGGACTCGTTTTATGAATCCTTCTCGACAAATCTATCGTAGCATTCGTCTCACTTGCCGCTCTGCCAGTCGACGGTCTCGACAACCTTTGCGATATCCATCCGCATGGCCCCACCGGTATCCCGCATACATGCAAAGAACCAGCAGAACCATGAAGAACAAATACATCCAGTCATAGACTGTGATTTCAGAACTTAGCATTGCATTCTCCTTTCTCTACTACGTACCTATAAAAGAGAAAGTTTTTTCTGCGAGAATATCAATCGAATAGGTTATTTGAATCTGGTATAGCAATCGCTTCCGCTTGACTAGGATGCACAATACATTCTATTTGTTTCATTACACGACAAACCATTTCACCATTACTAACATTTGTATTAATTTCAAAGAAATTATTTTGATACATATCGGAAGTAATCATACACCGATATCCAACTTTAGTAAAAGCAAACCATATAATATAAATAGTTTCAAAATCTATATCCATATTATTATCTTTGAACCATTGCATAACAATATGCTTTGCTTCATTGGATCGTTTATTATATTGATAATCGTACATCGCTTTCTTATGAGCCATAATAAACTTAATACCTTTCTTTAATCATTTAATAAATTAATCAGTGCTGATATGTCGGAATCCATTTGACCTAACGTATCGCTGAGTGATACTGCAATATCAACTGTTTCATCGCTATCATACACACTGGATACACCTAAATCAAGTAAACCTATAAGTTTATGAATTTGGGGTTCTAGTTGTACAATTCTTTTCATATTTTGTTTGATAATGTTTTTCTTATCAGATTTAGTCATATACAACTTCATTTCCATTCCAATACGGAATATCATCAAATATACATGGTAATTCTTTTTTAAGATGTTTAAGAACCGGAATCATAGCCTCGCGCATTTGATAATGAGCTTCTTTAGAACAACGTAGTTTAAGAATATGCCGCCATTCTCGATAATTGGCGGTTATAATAAGTTCTGTTTTAACGTCATTCGTCAATGCATTTCGTGCAGTATCTGTACTGCATCCAAGTTTAAGTCGATTGAAATAATTTCGTTCAACATTTTCACATTCGCTAAGCCATTCTTCAAGCATAAAACCTTCAGGAATAGCAGAATCACGAATAAAAATAACCTCTTTTCCAAATCTGTCTCGTTCATAGCAACAATATCGCGAACTTTCTTGATTTGGACTCATCATTCTATGGCGAACTAATTCATGAGATACTCCTCGATTCGTAATAAATATAACCGAAAGAGATGAGTGCTCAAATGGTGACATGTGCGGATTATCTGGATTACGTTTCTTAAGTCGACTTACAAACTTACAACGCTCTTCATGAGTAGCAAGATCACCAGACTTATAACAAATCCTAGCAGCTCGAGTAATCCTACGAATATCCTCTTCTGGTTCGAAGTGATCGATTTCAAAACTTTGATCAATTACTTTCATAAATATAGCTCCCTAATATAAGCTTCCATCATCGAGTCATACGATCGTTGTCTGCTCATTGCTACACATCAGAGTTTTCAATCATTTCGTTTACAAGTACTTCCCAAGTAGCACTATCACCAAAGACTCGATCGAATGTAACAGTCAAAGAAATTACGTTTTTACCAGTTTTCTCTTTTATCTCATTAATATGCCGCTCATCAAGAATATACACTTGTTGTTTCTCTACATCCATAACAATAGATGGAAGTTTATTAGAAAAATCTTCAAAAAATCCAATACCCGCAAATCTAATAGGTGGCTGTGTATAGGGGACATCATCTGCATATTGCGGAGGAGAAGGAAATTCCCACCAACCATTTTGAATAAATAACGTATCTGTATTGTATTCTAATCGAATAAGCATGCCAGCCATGGCTATAATAGAAACATAATATCGGTATTGCGTTGGAACTTTTTTGGCCTCAATAATAGATTCGGCATCGCTAAAAGTTAACATATCATCCTCTATTTTCATTACGGTTGACCCATCGTTCTGCTTTTTCAAAATATGTTTTCCAGTTTACAACCAACCCACAAGCATATGCACTGAGAGTAACATCGGAAAATTCTTCTTCGAGGTTTTTATCTATTTCATCCATATTTTTTGGAGTGTAATTTTCATCTCGAAGTTTTCTAGCTTTTTTCAAACAAGCTTGAGCTAATTCTGTACATTCTTCGGCTAATTGTTCATATCTTGCTGCTTCTGGAATAATTTTTCTAATTCTCTTAAGATATATATCTGTCATGTCCATTCTATTATCGCACATAATTACTCCAGTCTATGCCTGCACCACAATATCCACAATATTTATGATCTTTATTTTTTATCAATTTACCACAGTTAAAACATTTTGGATTTTCTTTATCGATATTGTCTACTTTAAATGTAGCTGGATGTATTGCTATAGCATTTCCATAATGTTCTTTTATTAAAAAATTAAACATATCGAAATTGTATTTTGTTATAGGAACAATTTCTAATTTCATTAAAATCTCGCAATCAAGTCATAACCTTCGAATATAATTGGCGGATGCTTTCTGAGATTGAAATACATCTTCTCTATTACATCTTCTGGTACAATTCGACTCCGCTCGTCATTTCGTCTGATGCATTCGGAGATAGGAGTAGTAGACATAATGCAAATGATGGTATAAGCATAATCCTTGCACACATCAATTATTTTATATCGATATGTGGATCTGCAATTAGTAGCATCGTAAATAACGTTCTTTCCATTTTCAAGATTCGTTCTTAGTTGTCCATAAACTCGTCCGAAAACAACATCATTCTGTGTCTGGTTACTAATATCTCCGGTGACTTCTTCTCTGATTTTATCAGGAGAAATAATTACAAAATTATCAAATTTATCGCAAATACTTTCAGCGATAGTAGTTTTTCCAGAACCTGGAGGACCAACCATAATTATAAGAATACCACCATGTTCTAAATCCAAAGTGTTTATAAAATCAAAATTCATTTTTATTAACCTTTCATAGTTTGTACGGTTCTATTTTCCAAGCTTTATTCGGCATAATCGTAAAAATAACAGGTTGCTTATTATCAAACCATATAGTGATTGCATTTCCTCCATGTGATTTAAAACGCTGGGCTTCTTTAGCTACACTCGGAAAAATGGATTTGAAAAAATTCCAAATATCAATAGCACTACGAGTTACCATATTAATCCTCGCTTTTAGATGGTAATTTTATATGAAAAATAGCTTTTGTAGCATAGCATTGATGTGTTTTGTAATCCGTATTTTTAGAATATAATTTTAATCCAAGTTCTCGTATAGACACTAATGATAAAGGCATTTTAGATATTCTATTGTCATCTAAATCTAAAGATGTAGCACGTATTCCATTAATACGAATCTTAGTAGCATTAGTAAGCGCAATGGAAATAATAAAAATATCATCATTGTTCATATAAGTTGGAACTATTCCTAAAGTCATGAATTTTACAACATCTTTTTTATTAATTTTTACATCAATATAAAAACCTCTATTATCTTTTTTAATAAAAGACGCTGGTCGAACTATAGTAGAAAAATCATTATCTTCGAAAAAGCAATTTCTCATGTTAAGTTCTCTCATGTTCTTCATCAACAGTTCGGTTCATAAATGCTAATTCTTTACTTTCTTCAGGATCATTACTCCAGATCCCTACTTCTAGTTCATGATGACTATAGTCTCCATTCTCTCGTTCTTTCATCATTACCTGGTCTATTTCATTTTGAGAGGGTTCCCATTGATCCCAAAAGTCGTATGCATCATCATAATTATCAAATGTACCTCCATCCCAATGATGAATATACTCATTAGCTTGTTCGCTGTAAATGTTGGCTGCGACTGTAAAAGTAGCGTTTTTATTGCGCGGTTCTTCTCCTAAGTCAACAAGCATGATCTTTTATCCCTAATCTTCTAGATTTTCTAGTTCTTTTAGTTCGCCAGTACTGATATTAAGACTTCCTAATTTGCAGATAGACTCATCCAGAAAGAACCACAACTCGTCATGCTCTGCGTAAAATTTCTTATCTTGTAATCCATGTTTACGAATCAATCTACAAATATCAGCGCCTGTTACATAGTCTCTTGGAGAATCGATTTCCATTAGGTATTCGGGAATCATTTCACCATTGTAAATATACTGAGCCACTCGAAGTACTTGTAGTTTACTTCTACCAAGTTGATTGAGCTTTAGAAGTTGTTCATCAGTAAAATGATTTATGTCGGTTTTATGAGACTCAATGTCATCCAAAGTTATTCCAAGATCAATTTTACGTCTGGAATCAGAATCATGGTTGTATCTATAAAACACATTAAAACAACCTCTAGCTCTACGTTCATCAACTTTAAGTTCTTTAACTGCTTCAATTATAGCAATATAAAATGGATGCTCAGAACAGAGTCGTTGATGTTCTTTAGCTTTTTGTACAAGAGCTACAGAATTAGCATAACTCGTATGAAACTCAGCTGAAATATCATCAAGACTTTTACCTGAATTATACATATTCCAAACTTCTTCATATCTTGTGAATACTTCCATAACTATTATTCGCTTTCTATGAGCTTTAATTCTTTACCTTTTCGCATCTCTGCGAATATACCTTGTTCATCAAATTCTTCAATAACAATTTCACCAGCTCGAAGAGGTGTAAACTTTGTTGGAGGAAAATCGGGAGTAATCTTACTAATCGAATGCTCTACGTTAGGCGTGTGACAGCATTCTCCTCCATTTTTGTAACAATATCGCTTATTGTATTCATCACATGCATAACCATCACAAAAAATATAATTTATCCATTTTAAATAACTCCGAGATCAGCTAGAATATCATACATGTCATCGCCATTACGTTTGCGTCGATCTATTACTGCTCTATCTCGATTAGTCAATTTACGACAAAGTTGCCATCTATGTCCAGATCTTCTATCATAATAAGTATAATCTGCTCGACGATGTTCCGAACGCATTCTATGTGATACTATAAGACTTTGACTGGATCTAAGTAATAAAGCAATAGACGTTATAATAGATACAGCTGCTTGTGGATTATCTATAGCCCATTCACCAGTTTTCCTTACTTTTTCAATGCCGGAATGATATGTGTCAGAAAGTGTATCCAATATTCTGCGCTTATTTTTGATCATTTGAAAAATCCTTCCAGGAAAAATTTCGATTTTAAAAAATATAATTAAAAGTAAAAAAAAGAGACCCACAGTTTTTGCAGGTCTCTCTAAGTAGTACATAGATTCTTACTTATCTACTCGCTTGTACAAGACACCGTCAATTATTTTGAACGACGGGTTGTCATTTGATGATGATTGCTCTATGAACTCGGATGCCAGCTCTTTCTTACCAGCGTCCTTTCCGAACTCATATATAGCACCTCCTACCAAATATACAACATAACATGCCGTTACTACATTGATAGTCTTGACAATTACTCTGAGCATGGTATCTCCTTTCATTATAGTCCATGCACTTACCTATAACATAAACCGTATTTTTTGCGATATATTACTTCGTATTATCTATAACTTTTTGAAAATCTTTTAACGCATTGTTAAGCTGTCTAATTTTATCAGATAAGATTGTTATTTTTTCTATAAGATTTTCGTTATTGATACTATGTTCTTGTAAGTACATCTCTATGAGGTTTTTAGATTCGGTAAGTTGTCTGATAGATTCTTTAGTTTTCTCTATTTCACGAAATAGAAAACTGGAATTATCATTAGGATTTATAGACAAGTGGGGTTCATCAATTCGCATTATTGTGCTCCATATCTGATTTAGTAGGGATTAATCGACATATACTTTTTAATAAAGAACAGGTAAGAATAATTCTTCTAGCTATTTCTTCTATAAGAGTAGCAGTATTATATATAAAAGTTCTATCCAAGTTTTCGCATTTATCAGAAAATGGATGTTGAATCATAATTGATATATGATTAATATCTTGTTTAAGCATTCTACTTCTATTTTCTACAATATTAGTTATTTGCTCACGATATTCATGTTCCATTATATCGGATAGCTCATCTATTTCATATTCTCGCGTGTCTATCATTCAACTCTTTTTCTAATTTATTAGCAAGATCTATAAGATCTGTTGCTATTTTCCGAACAGATAATATAATAGGAGAAAGATGCGTTTTATTCATAGGACACGTTGGTTTATAAATAGCTTGCATCCATTGTGCAGAGGTCATTATTCGAAAATAAAGTTTATAGTAATATTTTCGAAGTTTTGCATTATGTAAAATATCATCCATCTATTTATTATACCCCCTTATACATAAATCGTCACTATACTTTTGTCTAAAATATGGACGTCTCGTATAATACGGATGTCTAGATGCCTTCACTACTTGATATACAACATATATCACTCCAGCCATAACGACACAATCAGTCACCAATATACCGGTAAAGAAACCTTTTGCAAATTTAAAATCTGGCATAGTATCTCCTAAAGTTTTTGCGCATACTCAACAATATCTGCAGCTTTTTCTCCAAGCCAATCCATTTTAATTACATCATTGCGAGTTAATTTTCGCCAACGGTTTTTAATGTTCAATCGTCTTTTACGTAATTCATTCTGTATACGTCCGTTTATCCAATCACTAGCTCCAAATTTTTTACAAGCTATTACTATTTCTGGAACATCAGGATCATTATGATGTTCTCGATATGTAGCTAATTCATTGATTTGTCGGACTCTAACAATACTTATACCATATTCTTTTGCTAAATCAGAATATGATACACCTTGTTTATGTTTAGCTCGTATTTCTCTATTACGATCTATTTTTTCATGACTCATGAAAATGCCCAAACTTGACGCGCGCCATTCATAAGATCTAATGTACCACCAGAAATTTTAATATACTTTTCATCTATATTTACATCATCCTTATCTTTGCAGAATATTAGTTTAAATGACCAAACATCTCTTTTTTTATCATTCGTTTTCTTAATGGAACTTAGTATAATTTGATTCTCTTTTTCAAAAAATGATCCACTGAAAAAATTATTAAGTTCGTTTCTAAATTTATATGCATCTCTCTTTACAGGAAATTCGAATTCAATTGTTACCATAATTGTTTCCTTCCTTATTGATTTGACTGTTAAATTTAAAACTATTTCTAAAAGACCAAGTGTCAATTGGTCGCTTAGCCATTAGATCTGATTGAACAGAAAAATATAATCGTTTAAGTTCTTCACTTTTATTAATAAGTCTACGAAGTTCATCCTCTGTTACAACTTTACTAGCTATTGATTGTTTGTAATATTGTTGACTTTTTCTAAAAAATTCTTGACGAATCGTATTATATTCTCTTTCTAGATTTGTTAATTTTTGTCTAATACTTGGGATTCCATTAAAATTTATGTCATTAGATCCTTCCTTCGATTCCATAACAAATATAAATCCTTTCTACTATATTTCTACAATACAATCAGGATTGAGCACTAAAATCGAATCACAATCCCAACCATATAAACTCATATAAATTCGATTTGAATTTACATATACTTCTATAGCATCATAACCATCTTTAACTAGTTGTTCAAAATCAAAATATACATTATCATCTGTATGCCAAGGATACTCATATGTATACTCGCATAAACCTTTTGAAATAATATTATCTAAGTCTGTGTCATTATGGACTTCTATAACTTTTGAACCCTTTTTTAGTTCAAATATAAAAGATTCATTTAAACGATCCATATGAAAATTGTTACAGGTACACCAATCAAACCATCCATTATCGGTATTTATTGGCGATGCCCACAATCCAGAATTACGTTCGGGTTTATTCCAAGGCATGTTACAATTTTTTATTTTTACAAAACGATCTTTATTAAAATGTTTGCAACCATAATGAATGTATTTTTTAGAAGGTTTAGTAAGCGCTATAATATTCATCAATTATTGCTTTCTATTTGAGCTAATAGTCCTCTACAACTTTTGAATGCAAGTCAAGTTCAGATAACATTTTGTTGATTTCGTAATATCTTTCTTCGGATCGCGTAGGACCTTTTGTATGCCTATATTCTGGTGGACAATATTTTTCAATAAATTTTGCTCGACGTTTGTAATCGTCCGATATATACATTAACAACTTTTTCATTTTAAGGTAATCATGAGCTGGTATCAAAATATAATTTTTACTCGTCGGTATCATTTTCTTCGCTTTCTATTTGAGCTTATAAAAAAAATAATAGTTAGTCCCTCTCCGCCTAACTATTTTGTTTAGCACCAAAAAGTATGATTTATTAGAAGGAGTGCTCAAGAGTTAGGACCATTCGAACGGAAATTCAAACCATACTGCTAAACACCCTAATATTTCTACTCGGTTAATGCATCACTTAAAATGTTTTGCATACGAGTAGAAAACCTGCACCAATCATAACACTCAGAAGTTGCTTCCTTTATAGCCAACTCTATTCCGTTTTTAGTCATCCATGATTGACGATCTGCATATTCTGTTTTTAAAGCTTGTTCTAGAATACGTATCTCAGATTGAATCTCGTCATGACGATCTCTGGAAAATTCCAAAATATCAATCAGTTGCGAGATTGAAACATCCATTTCAGGAATTGTAACAACCTTATGTAAACGGTTTTCAGTACTTGTGCTCATAATTCCTCGCTTTCTATAGAGCCCCAATAAAAATATAAAGAGGCGTATGGGACACAACATCCCTACCTCTCACTATAGTAACGGAAAATTTTGCGAAAAAAAATATAAAGACCTGTAAAAGCATCTTTATATTAAGTATACTTATAATACGAATATGTTTATCGGGTGGATTCTAAGTTCCACAAGTCGACCATTATCACCTCCAATATCTACTCCAGATCGATTTCCGATGCCTCTAACATATTTAGTTCCTTGCAAAAATGGTTCTTGCTTATCAAGTACTACTTTCTTATAGTCTCGAATCATTTGTGCACAATCTCTAAGTTTATTAGAATTACCATAAATTTCTCTGTGAATAAGTTTGTGTTTGACATAACAACTTTTTATAACAACCCATATAACTTGTCGTCTCATCATAACCTCCTTCTAAAGTATACCTATTTAATAAAAGGTTAAAAATGCGAAAAAAATAAGCAAAGTAAAAATATAAGAGTAGTACCTCCTTTCTAAAGTAGACTCTTATACTTTTAGATTTCCAATTCAAATGCTAATTCGCCATAGTCATTTTTGATCTGTTCAACACAGTCGAGCGTCGTTATAAAATATACTTCGATCATCATACCATAGTGAATAGCTCTCCAATCAATACCTTTCTTATTGGTATCATACTTAGATAAACTATTCAAAAATTTCTTGATGTTCGAAATATCCTGTGTGAACACTCGCATGTTACACGATACTTCATTACTATGGATAATCATTTTATTCTCCTTTCTATTTATCCTATTATACAGAAAGTAAATTCCGAGAGGCAAAAAATATAATCGAGGTATGCGGTACAGGACTCGAACCTGATCCCTCCGAACTTTGTATCCACTCTCTGGTTGCCCGTCCGGTGTTCTACCTTTTGAACTTCTCCGTCCATACCTCTAAGAAGAACGAGTCTAGATCGAGTGATTGATCCAGCTGACCTAGAATGGTGGGGTTTTCACCCACAACGTTTCTCATCTCATAAGCTTTCGCTCTTTCTCTTCTTCCTATAATAATGATAGTATTTTTTGCGAAAAATATAATCCATGTTTTAAACGCGAAAAAGCTAAGGAGCTGTAAATTCCTTTTATCAGCTCTTAGCTTCTTAGACTAACTAAACATATTCTATATTGTAAATTTCTGTATACCAATGATTATGCTTTTCATCCCATTTCGACAGTTCGATATACTCATCTGCAAAACCCGCTCTACGAATTTCTTCAACTTCAAACTGTTCGTCTCGATTATCCAAATATTTATATAACCATTCGAAAGCTTCTATGAAGTTGTTGAATACAGTATTAGCTATGTTTTTATTGATTTGTTTATCATCCCCACGAAAAATCGTGCAATTCATAACGCATTTAATATTCACTTTTACCTCCTAAAATAGTTTACTTTCCTATAATAAGAAAGGTATTTTCAGCGAGGTAAAAATATAAAGCCCGGTAATTTCTACCGAGCTCTATAGATCAACGCAAGTCCAAGTCAAATCCGAACATGTCGTTCTCAAATTGAATATCAGCCTGCTCATCATAGTACCGTGCCATTGCCAGCATTAGTCGCTCTTCGCTCTCAACTTTCTTTTTTAGCATCGAGAGCCTAGTAGCTTCAAATGATGCAATAGTGCCTAGATTACGATAAGCTTTCGCTAACTCGCATCCTTTTGCCACGATTCCTCCTTTTCTATGGCTTGCCTGCTATTATAAGAGGAGTTATTTTTGCGAAAAAATATAAGAGCAGCACCTCCTTTTAAAGTAGACTCTCATATCGTTTTAATAACCATATAGATATAAATCTTTTAATTCTCTAATAAGCCAGCGAATATCAGTTTCTATAAATTCTATTTCCCAGTCAAGCCAATCGATATCCGATTGTAAAATATCTTGTTCATTCCAATCTAAATCATCATAATGCTCTGAATAGTACTCTTTTTTTCTATTTAATGCAAATTCTATGACATCTATCTTTGAAAACTCGATATTTAATTCTCTTTTTATCATTTTAGCCTTTTTTATAAATTCTGTATTATTCATATATAACTCCTTTCTATTGGTCCTATTTTAGATAAAGTAATTTTAGCGAAAAAAATATGAATAGTTTTTTCAAACTACAGCTGCACGATTGACGCTAACGTTCACGCCTTTACCTAAAGTGTAGTTATACTATTCTATTATAGAAAAAGTAAAAAATGCGAAAAAATATAAGAGTAGTACCTCCTTTCAAAGTAGACTCTTATATTAATCTTCAAATTCTGTTTCATCAGTTGATAGTATTTTCATACTATTATCGATGTTTTTCTTATCGTCGCTAGATAAACGATCGTATGCAGCATCATGCTTAACGCTAAACTCTATAGTCAAGCCATGTTTTGCTGCGAAATGTAGATCGCTTTCTAGAAACCACAAGATATCATCAATTTCATGTTCTCTAACCATTACAACCTCCTTTCTAGAATCCTATATTAGGAACGGTTAAAAATGCGAAAAAAAAAAAGCAAAAGTAAAAATATAAGAGTAGTACCTCCTTTCTAAAGTAGACTCTTATACTTTTGGTTACCCAACGATCATAAATTGGGATTTAACAAATCCAGCTAATCTCAGCTGGTTGCTTAGGAATTTTTTCGTATGACGACTACGTATTACTATACTATCTATGCCATCTCCTCCCGGATTAGCAACATGGGCTAGTATATCATAGCCGCATTTTTTTAAATACTTAACCATTCCATCAGCAACCCACGTATTGACATCAAGTTGAATGTCCATAACTCCTCCTTAAAATCGGGTTTACCTGCTATTATATGAAAAGTAAATTTTGCGAAAAAAAAAATAAGGAGCCGGAAATCTAACGATTCCCAACTCCGATAAATACTAGTCGACATACATGTCTAGGCCTCCGCCATTTTGGATAAATTCCTTGAGAGCCATCTTAGTATACAGAGCATCAAGTTTCTGATCCTCAATATTCTCAAGATCCTCCTTAGCTTTACGATACTCTTTAGACACCTCTTCAAGATGTTCTCTAGCATCTACCTCACAACCACGGAGAAACTCAATCTCTTGATCCAAATCTTTGATCATGCGCTCTGCACGCTCAATAGAATTCTCGCCTTTCATATTATTCCTTTCATCTCGACAATTGTCGACTTACCTATATGAAAGGAAGTAATTATTGCGAGAAATCTTTAGTCTTCTTTTATATAATATTGATTAGTCATAACGTCATACACTAGATGTTTTTTATCAAGATTCATTTTATCCATCCACTTTTTAACATTTTCAACATCTTTTTTATTTCTTTTTACCCACTTATCCATTCTAGACCGTTCTTGCTCTAATAATCCTTTTGGTACTTGCTTTTTATAATTTTTTGGATCTAATCGTTTAAATTCAGATAATCGATCAACGTTTCTAGCATGCCCTTTAGCAAAATAGTCAGACACCATTTCATTTTTACTTGCTTTATTTAGTTTTTTCAAGTATCTTTTTTCGCCATCAGGGGTCAAACTTCCATCCGAATTTTGATAACGTCTTACACCCCAATGCATTCCTTTAATTCCATGATGAGCTAATGAATTTTTGTAGTTTGGCTGAATATCAGCATGAAGATAATCATAGAACGAAGGATAATTCACTTGTTACCCCCCTCTCTCCTTAATTAAATACTATTACTTTTTTCACCCAATAAAGAAATAATTATTGCGAATTATTGATTATACTTTACTTCAAACTCATCAACTGGTCTAAACAACGAACCACTACGCTGCATAGCTTTAAATGCAGATTCCCCATATTTATTTTTTGCATAAGCTCGGCTATTAGCAGCAGCTTTACGAATCAGCGCATCGTCTTTTCCAGTAACTCGTCCTTTTCGATATGCTGCATTCCATGCTTCTCCGCGAACATCATAGCCATTATTTCCGAGACGAACTGTTTTTCTAACATGCTCTGGAAGTTGGTTCATGAAGTGATTCTCCATGTCTTTAGCCATCTTCTTCACATATCGTTTACGTCCTTTATCGTTTAGAGTACCATCATCATTGTGATATCGACGTTTTCCGGCAGGCGTAAGATGCCCACTAGCATCTTCAAAACGTCTTACACCCCAATGCATTCCTTTAATACCATGGTGGGCTAATGAATCTTTATAACTCGGCTGAATATCAGCATGAAGAGAGTCGCAGAATGAAGGATAATTCATTTATTATCCCCTCCTTAAATATTATTACTTTTTCCCCCAATAATATGGACGTTTATCATCTTTTGGAATTTCATCATATGTGAAATATCCAAAAAGTACATCGCAAATATCCCAAGAATTATTGTTCTTTTCACGTCTGTACTTATTACCCGATGGATAATCAAGTTGCTTGCGTCTGCGCAGCCGTCTATTAAATAACTTTTTTAAATGCTTATCTCCGCAACCTTGTATGAGTGGATGCTTTTTATAACTCCTACTCATTTATATCATCTTTTCAGTAACCTGTAGTCTACTAGCAAAATCTCTATCAGCCATAAGTCTCATAGCTCGAGTTCTAATATCTTTTTTAAGTTTACAGGCAAGATCATTAATCCATTTTTGACATTCACTTATAGCTAATGCATCGTTTCGTTCATAAGACCATATATTAAAACTCTTAGAATCACCAAAAGGTTGAAATTCACTAAGAGCTACTTCTTGTTTACGATACAATCTACCATTATAATAAAAATCAAAGTATCTATGTCCTTCTTTAAGGATATCATTATCGGAAGAAGACCAAGCTTTGACTACTACAAACTCTTTAAAACTAATAGATGAAGCGTTTTTATTATTCGATCGTACAATCCTATATAAATATACTGGATTTTCTTTAGAAATAAAACCGAGAGCGTTCATAATGCTCCAATCTAACGTATAAATACTCATTTAATATTTTTAAAGCCGTCAAACGGCCTTTAAATAGCTTATCTACCTGCGGTTTTGTAAGGGTGTTTTAATCAATCATTTTTACTCAATAGGACTTGTAATAGCAAGAAATAACCACCACAATGCTGTCATACCCCAAGAAATTCCAGCAAGAATATCAACCAATGTAGCATCCATTTCATTTTTATGTCGGTGTTTTTGAGCAAGTTTAAAATCAAGTAATGTAATTGATGTTTGAATTATAAAAACAATTAAACAGAAAACTTTATATGGCATCTTTTCTCCTATTAAACTGGTTCTTTTGGATGAGACAGATTCCATTTAAGATCTGCTAATCGATGATTTAATAGTTTTCTTTGCATACAAATATCCGACAGTTTTTCTTCGAGATCTGCTATTTGTTTTTCTATTTCGCAAATCTCATCCATTATAGACGTTTTATCATCAGACTCAATACAAGTCATAATATACCTCGCGTCCATTAAAAAAATAACAATAAGTAAAAAGAGAAGAGGTAGATAATCTTTCGACTACCTACCTCTATTATGGTGTTCCTTAATTAAATCCCCTTCGGTGCAAGTAATGCATCCAAAGCTTTGACCCACCTCATACTCAGAGGAGTCTGTCGCTCAAGTGCTATAAACACGCACGTAACTGTAGCATATGCTATTATAGATACAATCTTAGGAGTCATCTGTCCCCAATCAATTGCTCGGCGTCGATTAGCCTCTGCAATCTGGAGGTCGACTTTCTTGCGTTCGACAACCATCTTGTCATGCTTTTCAACTGCTTCGCAAAGATTTTTTACAGATTCGCTTCCGCGATTATATTCCGTAGTATCCACATGAAAAGTGCTCAATGCTGCTACACCTTGTTGAATTTCCTCCTCCAAGAGCTGAGTTGTGTCATCTACTTCTATTACTACCTCCGGTTCTTTTCTATTAAACCCCAAAACTTGAAGTAGTTTCCGATTAAATATCATACTCTTCTCCTTTCCAATAGAGGCACACCGTATGCCTCTCCTAATTAGAGATAAGTATTTTATGCGGACTACTCTACATCAGTACTATTAGAACTGTTATCACAAGAAAACGGCACAATTACTTGAGTCTGTTTCTTATAAACATCGAGATAGCATCGATTCTTAGCAGCATGATATGTGAATTCAAAATATAAACCATCGCCATCTCTAGGAACTCCGAATAATCCTTTAAAATTTTCTATTGCTTTACACTTCCAAGTAGTATATACTTCAGATGCATGAATTCTGCCAAAATTTTTAATAAGATCTTCTTGGCTATTCCACCATTTAGCAATTGATGTAGCTGCAAGAACTTCAAACATTTTGTCAGTCATACCACCATATAAATCAGCCATAATATAATTCTCCTTTTATTTTTTACGTTTTTTATGAATATTTTTACCGCGTTCGATAAGATCATTAGTATAATCTATAATTTCTGGTGTAACACTTGATAATGCTGTGATAGCATCTTTATTTTTGACAGCGTTCATGGCTTGCATATAACGTTTGCCAGCGTCAATCGCTGTTCTGGCATTTCCTATCGCATTACCCCATGTGCGCACATCATCAGTATCCACATCTTGCATGACTTTATTACGAACGCTGTTTTTAACTTTTTCGCTAGCAGCTTGTTTAGCTTTAGAAGTTTTGTCACGAATAGTATCGCTTGGTTTTTTACTTCCATTTTGATTTGCTGATGAAGTATTCGGTATTTCAGGATTATTAGTATTCTTAGAAGATTTTCCCGTTCCCATTTTATACAATGCGTAGCCTGTACCAGCAGCAAGTGCAGCACCAGCTGCTACTTTACCAGCTTTTCTAAGAGCTTGTTGCTTTTTAGTAAGACCCTTTTTAGTAGCACCTTTTGGATTTACTTGTTTATAACGTCTAGCTTCCATAGTATAATATGGTACTTTTTTAGCACTACCAAGTGTTAAAGCACCACCTGCAACTAAAGCAGCAGGGACGAGAGCGCGCGTCTTAGGATTTTGATATAAGGCGTATGCACCAGCCGCAGTTGCAGCAGCTTTAGCAGCAGTTCCTACCATAGCCCAATTGCGACGATTTTTAGATACTATTTGTCTACCAATATTAATTTCTCGTTGACTCAAATCAGCACGTTTACGATCAGAACGAGTTTGAACACGTCTAATTCGTTTATCAAGTCGTTCATTTTTCTCAGGATCTCTGTTCTTTTCCTGAGCTCGTTGGAGGCGATTTATCTTGTAATATTTTCGTGCATCTTGAACAGCATATCGACGTTTTCCAGCAGCATTAAGAGTACCATCTGGATTCTGATAACGTCTTACACCCCATTTCATTCCTTTGATACCATGATGCATTAATGAAGCAGTATAGGATGGCTTTATATCAAAATATAATTCCGAATGTTTAACACGTTTGTTTCTTTGCTTAGTATTTTTTCTAACTACATGTTTTCCATAGGCATTTTGTATACCCGCAGAAACTTGACCTATTTTTCGTCCAGTAGCTTTACCAATAGCTCCGCCTGCTTTTCCACCTAAATCTATAGCAATATCATTCATATCATTATCAAGTATATAATCGTCATTTATATATTTATTAAAATCTTTAGCTTTGTTTGATATCTTCTTCGTGTTTACTTTTTTAGCGATCTTTTTCGCATTATCATGAACTCCGGTTTTTCTTGAAACTTTTTCAGCAAAATCGCGAGGTTTTTTAGTAGCTTCATAAGTTTTAGCTCTTGCTTTTGCAGTAGATTTAGTTATAGCATCACTACTCTTACTCGCAACTCTATCTCTATTATTATATAAAAATGAACCAGAAATAGACCCAATAACTTTTCCTATTGCTTCTCCACGACGTTCGTGAGAAGATATAATACGTTGTCGTCCTTCAGCAGTTAAAGACCCATCCGAATTCTGATAACGTCTTACACCCCATTTCTGTCCTTTAATACCATGGTGAGATAAATATAAATCGTCTCGGTATGAAGGTAGGTACTCCATAACTACCTCCTAAAATATGTTAGTTGTTACTATTCTGTTTATTATAATTACTAGTGCTAATGCCCAGAAGAGCTCCAAGAAATGCGTCAATTGCTGTAATAGTACCAACAATTTGCGTACTATACGGCAGACCCCAAATACTTGCAAGAGCAAAATATAAAGTGCCAAGTGCAGGAAGTACAATCATTGCAATCCATTTAAGTGCATTGTATGTTTTATCGTCAAAAATCATATTTTCTCCAATCGTTAATAATTATATAATCCCAATGCATATCGTCCGATGGTTGTTATTTTAGATTTATAAACATCGCGCATAGTAGTCTTTTTTATTCCGCTTAAAATATAAGAAGACGGATCGAATACTATAACCGGTGAATTAGATGGTAGCGGATGATTTATAGCATCATTAATATCTAGCAACGCACCATATCCATCTTTTGTAAGTCTCGTAAATAGTTTAGCTCGTTGATTAACAACATCTTTATTTTGATTAGGTATAACACAATTTATCATATCATATATGGTATGTAAATCTTTATCAGTAGGTGTATATGTTTTATCATGCATTTTACTTAAAACATTATTGTATTTTTTATCGTTAGGAACATACATTTTTTTTAAATATGATCCTAGTCTATTTGGATCTCTAACAAAATTCATAAAATCTCTATCGTTAGCATATAAATAAGTTACAGCTTTTGCTCCAGAATCTTGTGAAGCAACTTTAATATCGTTTGCTGCTTTGTTTTTAATAGCCCATTTGTATGTTTTACCAGTGCCTATAGAATTACCATTTTCGTCATAAAGAGGCTGAACGTTTTTATGGTTGAATATAGCATTATATCTATCTTTATCTGCTTTAGTATAAGCAGCATAAAACATATCAGCGTTGTTAGTTCTTTGTGGATTTCGAGCTAATGTTTGTAACTCAGTTCCTTCTTTAATTACTTGGTCATAGTGTCGCTTATTATAACGACTATATTTTGCTTTTCGTGCTTTTTTTAAAGCCTTCCATTCTGTTTCTGTATAATCGCCACCTTTTAGTGGATAAGGAGGTCCATTACGGGTCCCCCATTTTTGGCCAAGAATTCCATGATGCATTAAATATAAGTCGTCTCGCCAAGATGGTAAATACTCCAATAGATACACCTCCTTTACTCTTATTAAAGAAAGTATAATTTTACGAATTGGTTAAAGCGAGCAGTTCTTCTCTAGATAACTCATGAATAATTCCGTTTTCTATCTTAAAACCGACAAAGCAGTCTTGATCGGAATCAGCATCAAGTCCTTCAGGCATTGGTCCAGGTTCGCCTACTGGACATTTTAAAATATCATTCATACTTTTTTAGATCCTTTGTTTTGGATCCGACGTGACCGTTGATTGTGGATTAGTTTATACAATAAGTAATGTCAACGTATATTTGTCTTATAATTCCTGCGTTGGGTAAATGATTATCCAATAATAATGTTCCGCCAGAGTTTGGTGCCCATAGAAGGTTTGCGACTCTATTCGCAAGACCATTAACAGCAGAACTGCATGCTGTTGCAGTAACTATCCATTTGGGAGCAGGTGAGCCATTTATCAACATCGTTCCTAATGTGGTTCTGGCATTGGTTGGAATATCTGCGGTTGCTTTTATATCAAAAATCACATTTATTATTTTCCCACATTTACGTGCTTTTAAATCAGTGTATTCATATCCTGAGTTTAAAGTGATGCTTACCGTTGGGTTAGTCACCGAATCCTGGAGAGATTTCAACTCACTCCCAATATTAGCCGCTCGTACATTAGTACCTAATATCAATGATCCGCCAGATGAAATTGGAGAGGTTACTTTATAAAGATGGCCACCATATAAAAGAAATTCCCCGATAGAATGAGCCGCTTGAGTTGGCGAAGTCTCTACTGTAGCTATATCGCCAGCCACTGCGTCAATCTTATCGAAATTATCGCTAACTGTAGTAAGATCTGCCGGATCGCCAACTTCCAATATTTCAAGATCTAAATTATCTGATTGATAGCTCATTTAGCACCTCCTAAAATTACATTAGATAATATACTCGTTTTCTCGTCCAATTACCCATAAGAGAGATATGTATGTATTCTCTATCGCGGATTGTGTTGTTGCATAATTATATACGCGAAACAAACCAGAGGTATCAACCCTAAACACAAGGGCATGATCCATATTGTAATTCGGAACTATAGTAAACGAATCAAATGCGGGACGATATGCCTGGGGTATCGTGGCGATATTCGTATAAGCTTGCGGTTGCAGAGACGTAAAAGACCTCGCCGTGATAACTGCTATGCGACCAAAAGTAGCTAATTGACAGAGATCTGTATGCTCACTAGATAAGCTTAATGATACCGAATTCTGAAGAGCTTGAACAGAAGTATTTAGTGCTGTTATAGCTTGTTCAAGAGTTATAGGAGTAGCATTAGAACCTGGCGTAATTGTTTCACCCGAAGCAATTGCTGAGGTAGCTTTATGAAGTACATTATCCAACATAAAGTAAGAACCTATAGCATGATTTGATTGAGCTGTATGACTCTCTATCATTGCTATGTTTTCTTGAGAAGTTTCCTGATCTTCTAGATACTGTCCATAAGCCTCGTCAATTATTTCATTATTATCTTTATAAGTGGAAAAAATATGTTTGTCAGCGGCGGAAGGAACTTCTAGTCCTAAATTATCCGTCTTACTCATATAAGACCTCCTAAAATACTATTTAGTAATCAAGCCCTTATTAATAGCATCCTGTAAGGCCTTAACGGATTCACGACCAAAATATCCATCTACTTCTAATGTATAGCCAAGACTGTTAAGATACGTCTGGAATTTCCTAGAAGTATCGGGGCCCCAGTATCCATCTACACCAGATCCGACTTTTCTTTGAATTGCCTTGACTAATTCTGATCCACCAGATCCATACTCTACATTAGACATACCCCAATGATAATCCTTACTATCGGGATCTTGACCACTAATGATCCCATCTTCAGTAGTTCCAAATATATGCTGAAGGTCTATAATGGTATTCCATCCGCCAATACCGTCAACATCCAACTTTCCACCATCACGATTATTCTTTGGAGTAGTATCTACAGAAGGTATAATTCGTCCATCGTAAGGAATATAATCAGGTCTTAGCACATATGCTACATTACCCATCTGTCGATATTTTTCTTGAACAGCATTACCGACATTGCCTTCAATTGTAGTAAAACCGTAACCGTCAAATGAACCAGTTGCAAAACCTATATGATCAGTTGCATTATCCCAGTTCCAGTTGAATATAATAACATCACCATACTGAACATCGTAAATATCATCAATGGCGTATTTACGAGCACCACCGTTCAAAGCGATGTCGGTATTCTGAGTTGGGAATCCATCCATCTCAACTCCACCAAAATATAAACAATAGCTAGCAAACATGCAGCACCAGAATATTTCATTAGATGGACCAGCTAACCAATCCTCTCCAGTCAACTCAGCAAGCCATCGTCCAAATAAACTGCCAGGTTCGGGATCGTCTGGAGCATAATATCCAAGATACTTATAAGCAACTGCTATAACATCTTCCGCTCGTCCTGTAACATTTGGTATTGGCTCAGGCTCTGAATCTTTTTCTGGTATCCCATTCCAACCAGTAATATCAACAGGATTATTAGGATCATCAAGCCATATACGAATTGCTTCAAGACGCTTGCCACGTCCTGTTGTGCCGCATATTTCACCTTCCCCAACAGGTTCGGTCCATCCATAACTTTCTATATGACCCTGATACCTAAGTTTAAGGCCAGTAGTATTTCCAGTTGTAACTATTTTAATTGCTTCAAGACGCAGTCCTTGCCCTGTTGTTCCACAAATATCATCGGTTTTGACATCAGTATAGTCTTTCCAACCAATGTTTTGAATATGTGTGGATACATTTAAACCAGCAATTGTTGAAGGAAGTTTAAATCTTAGAGCTTCCATACGGGTTGAATATCCAGCAGTTCCAGCTGCTTGACCATCTTTTACCCAATCCATCCAACCAGTATTTTGACAATGAGCTTGATATGAAAAATTGCTTTCTCGTAAAATATCGCCGGGATTCTGAACTGGATTTGAACGAATAATTGGTTCTGGCTCAACTATACCATTAATTTTTGATGGATAATCTATTCGACAAAAATTAAAATCAGTATAATTTCCGCCAACATCATCGTATGCTACATCACCAGTAAACGGATCCATGCATCCTTTTTGCCACATACCAATATCGCCGACACCTGATGGCCAATTAGGTCCCCAACAAGCAATCCAATCAGCGTACTTTAATAATCGATCCGGATTCATACTGTTGAGCCATGCACTTTTTCCAGTATATAATCCACTAAACTTATCAATATCATTTAGTTTGTCGCAAAAAGCCTCGATAACATTAGTTAATGCATTAGATCCTATACTAAGCTGATAACCATCTTCAACATCCATATAACATGGTAAATCAAAGAATTTATCACCTATAAGATCAGCAAAGTGCTCAGCATCTTTTATAGCTTCATATTCAGATGTAACAGTTGTGTAATAATAAAAACCTATATGAATACCAGCATTTACTGCATCATTATAATGAGTTTCAAGCCATGAGTCTCTATAACGACCACCCTCATTACCACCAGCTTTTATTATAACACCCCATAAACCATGGCGAGATTTCCAGTATTCGAAATCCACAGATTGATCATACTTAGAAATATCAATAAGCAGTTTATCTTCCATGGCAATCCTTTCAATTGTAGATTAGTCGTCACGTTTTTTAGTCTCTTTACGTTTCTTCTTTCGACCGTTATCAATGATTCGCTGAACCCTAGCCTTAGCTTCTTCGATACTCGATTCACTGGGTTTTATATCAACTAAATTTTTTCTACGACGAATAGAATCTACAAGTTTACTATTACCAACTAGTGTTGAAATATTCTCAATCATCTTTGAAAACCTCCAAAAAACTTCCATTTTGAATTTTGTACTTCATTAAATTTTGTTAATCCAAATAGCATCTATAGTAGAACCGCTAGTGAACATTGCAGCTCCTTCTATATCACTAGTGTGAACAGCATTCATCCACTGCCCACCCATAACATGAACAGAAAAAGTATAACCAGCGCCAACGAGTTCTATACCAGTAATATTAGTTCCATCACCAAGATCTGAATCAAAACCAATGTCATAAGGAAGCCACTTGCCGCGCCGATTACGAACTCTAGCTTTGGAAATTCCATCGCATTCAATCTTAAAGCCGAGCATAGGAAGACCAATAATGCCTGCGTGGTCAACGAATGAACCATCATCAGCATCTAAACCAATCATGCCTACGCCCCAACCGTTTTGCGTTTTAGCAACATAGTGCGGTTCTTTCGATTCAGTATTTACTTTCTTAGTGACATCAGTATCCTTATTATTTTTTACAGTCTCGAGATCCATCATAATCCCCTTTCAATAGATTAATATGTTCAACCCATATGTTGAGTAAAATATTCATTTTTAAATAGGGTGACCACAATAATAGTAGTCACCCAAAATATTAAATTTCTTTTATTTCAAGACGCTCGATACGTTCTAAATATTCTGATACAAAACCATTATTACCTACTAATTCAGTATAACGTTCATATAAATTCATAATAGAGGAAAATTCTTCAGAAGTAATCCATCCTCGTCGTAAACATTTTTCACAACTATATACGATATTGATTCGCATATCAGCTTTGGTAGCATTACTAATAGTATCTAACTTTTTATCAAGTTGATCGCGCCATTGTTTACTATCATTTTGATAATCTTTTAATTTATCAAGAGCCATCTTAACTATCCAACCTATAATACCGGTAAGTATAGTTTGAATAATCATTTCGATTGGAATAGCCACTTGCATACTTTAAGCTACCCGTCCGATATATAAGAGCGGGTTCGCGCCAATAGTTATTTCAGTAGTACCGGTATTAATAACTGTAATCGCACCCCCGTTGCAACAACAAGTATTAACAGAGGTTACTCGATTAACACTATTTAAATCACCAGCAGTAGTAGTTTGAGAAATCATAGTTGTTTCAAGAAGTGGTGCTCCGTCAAATACAACAGCTATTTGTGCAGCTCCCGGAGCAGTGGCGCCAATATTAGCACCGCAGTGAACGTTATAAATAGCATTCCTACACCTAAGTCTAACTACTCCAGAATTCGGACGAAAACACTCAGCATTACCAGTATGTGAAACTATAGTATCGAAGGTAGCTGACTGACCCGGAGCAAGTGTCTGGGCTACAGAATTGGATAAAACGATCATCGTTTACCTCCAAAATATAAATTTTTTATTCAAGTTTTTACGAAAAATCCCACTGGGAAAATTTTCAGTTTAGAAAAAATAGATAGGCCCGCCGAGTAGCCACTACACTCCAGAAGCCTTGCGAGAACTTCTATCTTTATGGGCATCCGCGATTTACGCATTTACCTATCTTCCATTTTGAATTATTTCAAAAAGTTCTAGCCTAGCTCACACGGATGGGAACTTAAGCACATTTAAACTAAGCTAGAACTTAGAATATTCGATCTATTTACTTATGCTGCCCAAGCATTTCCACAACCACTATTGCAATTGCAGAAGGGATTAAAACCAGCATTATAGGCAGTACTCATCGGATACTTAACTACACCAGACATGGCATTCTGCATCTCAAGAGTCTGAACCTTCTGCTGAAGACCATCGATCTTATCCTGCTGAATCATCTGACGGGTAGCATTACCCTCTGCCTGAATCGCCTGAAGCACTGCATTATTTTGCATAGCGGAGTCATAACGAGCCTGAGAGGCCGTCTCAGAAATGAGCATCTTAGTCTCGCAGCAGCACTGTTGCTGAGCAGCCATACCCTGCTGTTGCTGCATTGCTACGCCAGCAATATCCCGCTGAAGCTCGTTGTACTTATCATTCAAAGTGCCGGTAATGTACTGAGTGTTCTGATTAGCGTTCTGCATGCCCTGAAGTGCCTGATTATTGATCGAAGCAAGAATCTCACGCTCATTAGCCATGGAGTTCTGGTTATCAAAGCCACGCTGAACCTCATTAGAGGTAGCAAGATTCTCATAACCAATGGCATTCTGGAAGCCACCATTACCCCAGCCAAAGCCGTTTCCACCCCACATCATAGCAAGGAACAGGATGACAATCCAGAAGGAGTTGTTACCACCCCATCCATCATTGTAACCACCATAATTTCCACGCATAACAGCTGCAACATCAGCAGGACCCATACCGCCACCGCCTAATACACCATTTTCGCCCATGATAGTTCCTTTCTATTAGAAACCTAACATATTTTTTATTTGAGCAGGACTAATATTTTGAAATTGTGAGTAATCCAATCCATGCTCTTGAAATGCTTGTTCAGGAGTTTTACCTTGCATTGAATCAGCAAACTGTCTAAACTTTGGATTATTCTGATACATACGATTAAATATCATATTCTGAAGAAGATTTCCAAGTCCCCCACCTTGATTCATAGGTTGGTTAATTGGTCCTGGCATTGAATTTGGCACCGGATTGCTGGTTGCCATTCCTGGAGCCATTTGACCCATTCCCCTGTTGTTTAGCGGGTTTGGCATTCTGTATCATCTCCTTAAGCTCTTCAAACTCTTCACGAGTAACCATATCAGTCATTGGCATACCCGCATTTTGATTATAATTTTGTCCATGCATCAAAGGAGATAAATGCTGCGGCATTTCTTCAGAACATTCTTCAAACTGATAAACATTAATATTGTCTACCATACCTTGCTGTCCAAATGATACAACATACATTAATGCTTTATCTTCATCAAATACCGCTTTACGAGAATTTGGTGCACCAGTTAAATTTTTAGCACCTTCAATACCCATTACAAAGCAAAGATCATTGTCCATACCTTGTGGTCCCATAGGCATCTGCGAGCCTTGCATACCACCCATTTGAGGATAACCCGCATTAGCTTGAGAATATCCATTCATTTGACCAAGATTGCCCTGAGGATATCCTTGCATTCCACCCTGATTGGGCATCATGCGACTATTAGCAGGATAACCTTGCATGCCATTCATTTGACCTTGAGGATAACCCATGCCTTGATTCCAAGGTTGTTGATTCTGCCAAGGCTGAGTAGGCATCATGGCATTTGGTCCATAATTCATAGGCATTTCTTCTTCACCCTCTTCCTCTATATCATCGTATTCATAATATTCGTCGTCTTCGTCATCTTCTGGAGGTCTAAGAACATAATCCCACTCTTTATTAAACGTTATTACAGGATGTTTTTCTATTTCTTGGTCTGTTTGGTCTCCTGATTCACCAACATATCCGCCTGTCTCGCTAGACAATGCGCCAATACTTTGTCCTTCACCCACATAGATTTCTGCGTGGAGAGCAAGATTCAAAAGAATATCGCCAATTTTCAAATCGCTTATTCCAACATTTGCGAAGGGAAGGATCTGAAAACCGGCCTTTTCGAAGTCTTTCAGCATCGTACCCGTAAACCTCACCTTATCCCTTCCAATACCAACTGGATACCCTGCATAATCAGCTAAATAATATATCAACGATGAGCAATCGTAATCTGGACCCCAACGTCCTGATGGTGGCTTTTGTGAATATCCATGGTTTGGATCTGTAGCGATCTCTTCCGCTCTTCGGACCATCTTTTGTATTCGAGTTTCAGGCGGGTCTTTGTTCATAATAAGCTCCTTTCATAAATATAAATTACTTTGTATCAATCTACTCCGGAATCTCCGTATCATCTGGTTCGATAATCGGCTCAGGCTCTGGAGTAGTTTGATGCTTATAGCATTTAGTATCGATGACAAATCCCTCTCCCGTTACCAACATCACAGTATGTATCTCGACAGGGGACTTAACAACCTCTGCAAGTACCTGATAATACTTAACTTCAGCATCATCTCGATTGGCATAGGCCCACGTATTGCCGCCTATAGTACCATTTTGCATTTCTACTACAATATACATAATTATCCTTTCTTAATTTTATTATATAATAAAAATGGATTCGGGTATCCAATATCGAAGATATTGGGACCCAGCACTATCCACTGTATTCATATTATATGTATAGTATTGATTTGATAAATATAACCCATTAGAATTAGCCCAAAACAGTATGCCATCCCATCCAGACATAGATGACGATCTCATCCATATACCGACAAGTCGTTGATACGAAGTGGTAAGATCTAGATAAGGATTTGGTGATATACATATAGTTATATGGGAATTAGTGGTAGACGGCGAATTAATAAGAACATTACCTCTGACTATCATCGCTGTTCGTGCTTTATTCATTCGAATATCAAAATTGCTAGAAGCTAGTGAACCACTACCATCGACAATACTCATCTTATTCTGATTCATAGATACCCAGGGATCCCAATCCACTAAATCCTGAAGGGATTGAACAGAGGTATTCAACGCTGTTATAGCTTGTTCAAGAGTTATAGGAGTGGCATTAGAACCTGAAGTGATTGTTTCACCTGAAGCAATTGCTGAAGTAGCTTTATGAAGTACATTATCTAGCATGAAATAAGATCCGATAGCATGATTTGATTGAGCTGTATGACTCTCGATCATTGCTATGTTTTCTTCATGCTTTTTCATTACTCCATCAATAATATCCATATTATCATTGATGGGATCTATGCTAGCATCAGAATTCAAACCTGGCTTAGTAAGGCCTAACAATTGCGTTGTCGTATCTCCCGAAACACTTATGTCACCCTCTAAATCACCCCAAGTATATGAATTTTCTAACTCGCCCCATGTCATTCCATCTCGATAATCATCGACATCAAGTTTAGCATCTAACGCCTGCTTAATCGCACTGTTTCGAACAGGATTATTTGAAGAACTAGATAATGCAGAATCCGTTTTAGCAGCAATTTCTTGAGCAGTTCTAAGAGGAGTCATGACTTTTGTATTGTTACTACCAGTCTCTGCCTCCGATTGCGTAGCATAGTCTAAAGGATTGGAAATGCTTACATAACCATTGCCAGTCCAACGATAAGTATTATTATCTGTAGTATCTACATAAATCTTTCCAGTTTCACCTGTAACTGGAAAATTCGAAGTACCAGCATACTCAAGAACATCATCAACATATGAAGGCAGATTAGCAGAAGGTACAGTACCTGTTAATTTAGTAGCATCAAGATTGCTCGTATTGGTAAGGAATCCAGAGTCGTTTGTAAGATCGGAGGTTTTGGATGGAATTGAAGGAATATCCGAATTAGTTATAAACCCTGAATCGTTTGTAAGATCGGAGGTTTTAGAAGGAATAGATGGCTTATTCTTTATATAAGCATCGTCTGTGGAATCTGTTTCGTTCCAATCCGACTGAACATTTATCTCTCCAGTCCCATCTCCGGGATCACCTTTGGGACCCTGAGGTCCAGTATCTCCTTTGGGACCCTGAGGTCCAGTATCTCCTTTGTCTCCTTTGTCGCCTTTGGGACCCTGAGGTTCAGTATCTCCAGTATCACCTTTGAGACCTTGAATACCCTGAGGTCCAGTATCTCCAGTATCACCTTTGAGACCTTGAATACCTTGAGGTCCAGTATTTCCAGTATCACCTTTAGCGCCATCTAAAATATCAACATGTCTTGTTCCATCAACATCTATAATATTTATTCGATGTGTAGCAGGTGTTCCACCCAACTCAGTTACTGTTACATGCGGCGATACAGCATTAATAATTGTTGTCTCTGCTGCTACAAAATCAACTTCAGAGTCATCAACAACTTCCATCGGAATTGGTTCTTCCATCACAACACCTCCTCATAAAGATTTGGATGATGCCGTATTTTTTTAACAATAGTGGCTTTACGCTTATTATTAGAATCAATCCAATTTACTTGAAGCCGAACAAATCCTTCTTCAAAAAGGGCGTTTTGTTCTTGAGTAAGATTTATTACTATTACAGTATTTGGATTAGAATATGAAACGCTAGTAGCCTCGATAGTAGTTTCTTTTTTACTATTTATGCCCATATTAAAACCAGACGTCGTATTCGAAACATCTTCCGGTATATATTGACAAATAGTTACATATACATGACTAGCATTACTAAGATCTCTATTCTTGACTAATAGAGATAGAGTTGTATCAGTATATCTACGTGGCATCACTCTTCTCCTCTATACCATCGAGAAATAATTGAATTTTGATATGTCTAACTTTCGAAATAATATCAGAGCGTTCATCAATAGTTAAATCATCACTATCAAGTTGTTTAATATAATCCGATAATTCTTGTCGTAATTTATCCGATCTCTTTGAAGACATAGTTTACCTCCTGATAAATATGCAATTACTCTGTCTTTTAATGAAAACATTTACGATTTTTTATCAGAACTAACTGCAGTCTCTTTTTTCATTATTGATTTTGAATTATTGCTTTGTATATTTTCAACAGCATTGGGAACTTTAATATCATAATTCGTTGTTATAGTTTCATATGTATTTAGTCTGGTCTCGTAAACTATTTGCTGTAGAATCATAACTATAAACGATGACGGAATATTATAATTAGTTCCTATCTGATTGATAGTTTGAAGAATTTCTCGTTTAGCTTTATCTAATCCAACTTCTATAGGTAAAGAGGTATCCATATTCTAAGCCTTTCGTATATTATCTAATTTCTGTTTTAACGAAGTTACTTCTTTTTCGAGTGTCTCTATTCGATCCAATGCTTTTTGTAATGTTCTTATTGTAGGTGGAAGTAATCTAATATAATCAAGCTTCCATGTTGGAGAACCATCCTCCATCTTTTCCCAGTCATCAAGACCATCTATCTCTTCATCGGTCTCGAAAGCCATACGAGTTCCCCAAGTATCTGCGTGATATACATCTTGTGCTATAAGACCCACTTGACGCTCGTTATTAATAGTATATACATAAGGTATTATAGACTTAATAAATTCCACAGCATCGTCATCAAGAGGAATTATATCGCTCTTTAATCTTCGATCTGATGAAGCAGCTGCTCCAATAGCCGACCGGAAGTTTGCCGGGCTAGATACACTGTATGTATTACCACCACTTTTATTAGTTCTTACACCAAAAACATTATGACCAACTTGTGTACCTGATGCATTTCTAGCATAGCTGTGTAATTCAACACCTATTGTTCCATCAGTATATACTGACGATCCTACAAATGCTATATTATAATTATTTACATCTTTTAACTCCATCATTGGAGGCCAGTCATTGCCACTCTTTCCATTATTGCCAGCTTTTAAATTTACATCATTTCTTTTTACAGTAATTGACCCAGTTAATGTTCCACCACCAGTACCTAAAGCTCCGATATTAGCAGGTGTTAAGTTGACATTACCTGTTCTATAACTACCCTCAGCGTTGCCTTTAACGGCAGTAATAGTATTATTATCTTGTGACAGATTTCGAAGGTATTGTATACTTCCACTTGCAAATCGTAAATAATATACTCCCGCGTTAGCTGTCATTCCGCTAATTAAAAGAGTTCCATAGTTACAATTATCGCCATTTGCTTGACCGTTAGTTCCACCCGACCGATGCGGTATCCATATATAATTATACCAACTGGCTGGTATTGTAACTCCGTCTTTGGTATATGCACTTCCTGTAGCAAATGATCCCATTTGACCACTTGTGTATCTAAGATCATTAACAATATCCGGAATTGTACTACCACTTGGTACTTTAGATCCTATTGCTATGGAATTTAATGATGTAACTATCTCTCCGCCCGCATTAAGACCACCAGAACTTTCTACATTACCAGACCAATCAACAGTTAAAGCATTCGAGCGATTATTGTGATCCGTTCCATTACCTATGATTGCCGCATAGTCGCCATTGATATCATCGACATTATATTTACCCACAACAAATTGATTAGGATTTGCAGTAATACATCCCGTACCATGCGCACTAGCTGATTCAACTGCTGCATTACTATATGGGCCAGTAGTATTTCCAATAGGTGTATTGACTCCTTCATTGCACATCCATATACTACCATCTCCCGAATCAATAACCAAACACGGAAGAGTGGGTAAAGTATGCACGTCTCGGGTTGGAGTCCAGCCAGCTTTCATAAATGTAGGGTACATAATATTGTCATTATATTTTATATATGGTAAGCCATTTCCTCCACTTATAATTAAGCCATCTACTGGAAACTCATACGACATTGCTTGGAATATCCAATTCCTAAATAAAAATTCGCCAGTATGTTGCTGTGATATCTCATTATCATCTGCGTCAAACCATGCACATTCATAATATGTTCCAAAATGGTTAACAACATACGAATAATCAGTTAACCCATATCGTACATTAGAATTGCCATTATCTAATGCTATAAAATACCATAATAAATTATCATTTGCATCATATAAATAAAATTTAAAACTTACATATTTTTCCCCATAATATTGACCGGGTATTGGTTTTACGTATCTAAGTCTACCAGCAGGAGTTGATGATGTTGGACTATTATTTGTAGAATTTATAGCATATAATGGATATTCAATAGTGTCAGAACCTTCTGGTGGAACTCTATGCTGAGTTCCATCATCCGAACCAATGTAGTAAAGCTTAGTACTTGTACCAGCATCCTTATTCTCAGAATCGAAACTAGCCACAATAGTTATTTTTGGTTTATGAGTCGCGACATACATTTCCGACACATCGTTATCATTTATTTGTGTGCCAAAAACTAAATTACCAGCAGACCATCCGTATATACCATCTTTTTCAACAGTGACATGATTTTTTTTAGAACTTCCGATACTAGTATATGGTGCACCTGAAGCATCTATACCAATAAAAGCTACTCTATCTCCCAAAGTTTCACTATTGCCAGAAATATGTCCTGTGTTGTCATATAAGGATAATCCATCACTTGTAATAGCCGCTTTAGTGCGTCCAGTTTCTCTAAAAATAGCACCAGCTGATCCAAATGACGCTCGTATATTCGATAAATTATTTCCCAAACCATCATAAAAAGTAATTGCTGATTTTGATATACTAACTAAATTATACAATGCTCGTCGTAATAAAATGCCAAGACTATTCATAAGTATGTTATGATATGGTTTATTATTACTAAGATCATTAAAATTGGAAGACGCTGCTGTATCCCAATCATCGCGTTCAACATCCGTTACATGAGCACCATTATCATCATACCAAAAATGTTGTCCAATAGCTTCAGCTATTTCTTGAGATTCGATAACATACTCTGAAGAGGCTTCGGCTATAGGACTGAATACGTCCGTATAATCGCACACTTCCTCTGTACCATCAGTATAGATAACATAAAAAATGCAGCCAGCATCATGATATCTTTTTAAATCGACAGGATCATAACTAGGTATAGCATATCGCATTCGTTTTTCAATAACAACACGATGTAACTCTTCTGGATCATCTGGAGGATCTGGAACCGTTGGTGTAACTCCAGGAGTTCCAGCACTTGTATCATCATCTATAACCCAATTATGAATAGGATTATCTTTAGTAGATTCATCAACAGAAGTAGAAGAACCGTCACTTATGTGAAAATCATCTGGAGTGAGATCTATGTTATCATTATATAAATCTTCGCTCATTCAGTATCACCATCTTCTTCGTTGTTGCTATCTTCTTCATTATTACTATCTTCTTCATTACTACTTATAAAATCTTCATAATCATCGTCTGTTAAATATACAATTTCTTGGCCTATTACTTCCATTTCAAATCTAAGAACAGTTTTATTTGTATCTATAGCCATTTAAATCACCAGCCATTATATGTTATTCTACACCCATTTCTTCTTCCCATTCATCATTAGAGCTATAGTCTTTAACACTAGAATTAACAACTCTAACATTAGTAATAATACCATTAGTTATTTCAAAATCAATATGTTGTCCTTGCCATTTTATAGTACTACCACTATTTTTAATCCATTGAATATCTTGTATACGAATATCTTTCGTTATACCAGATCTAATAGTTCCTGAATAATATCCATTAGCTTTAAATGGTTTTGCTATAACTCTAAGGTGTGGAGCTACTAATTCTATAGCTGTACCGCTACCTATTACCATATTATGACCACTTGCTGTAACACTACTTCCAGTTTTTATAACGTTACCATTTCCAGCAGTAAATCCTCCTGAATTCAACTTTACGCCGCCAAAACTAATAGATCCACCGGTAACGACTATATTGGTAGTAGATATTTTACTCTGTGACAAATCCCATTTAGTTTTTCCTGAATAGTCAGATATTATGCCGGTTCGTAGCACTGTTGCATCAAGAATACCTGTTCTAATATAAGATGCATTTATTAACAAGGTGCCGTTAGACATATATAAACCCTGTTCTGCATTACCACTAGTTATTCGTTTAAATATTTCCATATTATTTAACGTGGCATTTAATTTTCCAACTTCTTGATTAGCCGTATACGCAGAAAAATCACTAGTATCCCAATTTGATTCTGACCAATCTGTAGCGGTATTACCACGCTCAAGTGTCATTCCAGCAATTAAACAAACATTTTGTTCTTCACTAGAAAACCCAAACATGACATCTATTTTTCCAGAATCTATTGCAGCATGCTTTTGTGTTACATCATCATTAGTCCAGTCATTTCCGGCAGTAACAAAAGTAAATGTATATCTACGCCATTTATCGTCCAATTGTATCTGACCAGTTGCACTAGCATAACCTACTCGTGGGTTATTAGCATCTACGCTTTTACCAATGCTGATAGTTATAGTAGATGGTTTATTATTTAAATTAGGCGATCCACTAGCTTTTGCATAACAAGATGCTACATATGTCTGATATGGGGCAACTTCAACGTTTCTTTGTGCAAAATATGATGGATAATTATAGCTGTCAACAAGTGGTTCTATATATAAGGCTTTTACAATTGATGAATTAGGAAGTCCACTAACATCTATTACTTTTTTACGAGCTGCAGTGCCTAATAAATAACCGTCCCATTCGCCTTTAGACCACTCGCCTTTTGTCGTAGCTAAAGCCATTCTAGTATTAGTACCATTAAGAAGATTATATGATCCATATTGACGCTTAAGACTTTTATCAACTTTAGTAGCATTGGAATCTGCTAAGTTAACAACATCAACAAATGTTATATACTCTTCTGAATCATTAAAAATTTTAGTATTATATGCTAATTGAAACTCGCCAGTATTTAAGTCCCAACGATTATAGCCATGACCATCATCAATCACACCTGTGCGAATAAAATCGGCTACAATAACTCCATCCATTGTCATAGCTAATTTATATGATAATCCACCATTGGATGAGTATCCTAAACCTCTTAAATTAAAACGCCATAAGTTAGTAGCATTTTCCACATCTGGCGTGTCGCTTATTATCAATGCTTGAGATGTTTCATTTTCTGTTATAATATTAATATAACCAGTTGTTGCAGAATTAATAATTTCAGTAGCATTTTTATTGGCATCTTCCAATAAATTTTTAAAACCTTCTCTAAGATTAGTTTCCATTGATTTATTGTTAGAAATACTTTGACTAGTCATTGAAGTATTTTCTTTGTTACCCATTGTGTATTTAACACTATCGGGTTTATCTAGCGGAATATCTATCTTAGTAATCGGAAAAGTTCTATTTAAACCATGTGAAGACGATATACATCGCACTTGGTCCAATAAATTAAAAGATACAACACTACTAGAAAGTAAATGTAAATCTATAGCAGAAACATTTAGAACCATGTCATCGAATTGAGAAACTTCCAAATATGTTTGTCCAAGAGATTTTAATGTTGATGGATCTTCAACTTGATTAAAATCAACAACTCGTTCAACTGGTCCATATGTCTGAACAGCAGTATCATTTTGAAGATATATACTACCATTATTAACAGATTTAACCGTTAAATAATCTTTATCGCCCTCTATATTTTCTTCATCTAATTGTTTACCTCTAGGTATAATAACTGTACAAAGCTTTGATAGATCCCAATTTTTAGTAAAATCTAATAAATTTTCGCCAAAATTAATTTCTTGTGAAGAAGTATTTGGATAGCCGTCTAAATAATCTATGATAGGAGTAGAATTCGAGCCATTATATCGAATACGAAGATGCCCACCTAATACATCGAATAATGTACTTTTTATAGTTTCAAAAGTACTTTTATAATCTGTTTTATACTTATAGGGGTCGTATCGATCATGCATCGTTATAGTACCCACTTGAAATTTACGATTATTGGGAACTCTAGCATTATGACCTGTAATTAATCTTCTAAAAAACGTATCAGAATTCATATTATTATAATAATTTAATGGTTGTTGACTATCATTAAGAAAAGCCAGAGCTCCCTCACAAGTAAATTTTCTACAATGCCAAAAATCATCAGTTTGTAAAATAACTCGTCCCGTCCATATTATGGTCGAGTCTCGATATATAATTATTGTTGTAGTAAAGCGTCGTATATCATTATATCCCTGATTAGCAGGAGTCATTGTAAACGAAAATGAACCTGCAGCAGAATCCTCAAGAGTTAGTTTTGGATCTACTAAATGTATTTCGTTAACGGGGGATCTTGAATCATGTATTAAAATATCATCTGCATATACTTTATACATTATAAAGACATCCTCCTAAAAACGATATTCACAGTTCCTTTTCCACTAATGGTTATACGGCAAGTATTTCCTCCACTAATATTGGATATAACCATATCATAATACTTCCTAGTTCCGTTACTGTTTATGGTAACCGTCTTATCTATGCCAAGTTCATAATTAACTAATCTTATTGTTGTGCCTGAACCAGATACACCAGTTAAAATAAATTCTGGAACAACAGGAACACTTCCAATACTCCATTCATCCGATAGATCAATAACCTTTGTAGTGTTATTAACACTTATATTTTTATAAAGTTCAGGACACTCTTCTATCGACGTTTGATAATAATATTTATAAGGATCAAGGTCGTATTTGATTTCAACGCTAGGCCATTTTCCATCATTAGATGGCTTCCAACTCATTGTCATACGACCTTGATAATAATAATCAGGATCGTCTTCTAATATAAGTGTTTGCTGTTTTCCATGTAGATAATTAGCTATCCTACTACATGTAATATGCCAGGGCTCTATATCATTTATTACATGAAAATTTAACGATCCTGTACGATTTTTATAAATTGGATAATGGGTCAATGATTCTGATAAATCTAGAATTCCACTAGAACCTGGAATATCAACTATAGTCGTCTTCATCTCTGGCATTTCTATAACCTGACGACCGTCGGGTACCAAATGCCAATCAGAGAACGAATTCATAGACCCAAAGGTAACAGAATGGTACATTTGATACACCTTCCTTTAGAAAGACCCTCGTTCAGACATAATAGATGTAAGACCCAGTGCATTATCCATCTCTGGTGCAATAGCTCCAACAAGTGCTCCAGTATCCATATAAATATCAGTGCCTTTATCTTGGAAATTTAATGCTACTCCTGCTATTTCTATTGTATCGCCTTCGATACTTTCTAGCCAATAATCCATACGCTCATAAAATGAATCTATTTTATAGATCATAGATTGCATTTTATGATCTATTCTATCAACAGAGGAATGCATTAGAGTCATATTATGCTCTATACGTTCAGTAAACTCAATATTTAATTTAGTTATAAGATCTTCTGACATTCCAGATAGTACCGTACTAATATTCTTTTTTCCTTCAAGAATATCAGTTATATCTAATACTGGAACTAGAGTCATAGCATACTCACTTGAATCAGAACCCATAGCACTAGCAAAAGCACCTAATACACCATATGCCATATCACTACTAGCTGCTTCTGCTTCTGTAGCATAATCACTAATACCATTAACAAAACCAATAGTAAAGTTTTTACCGCCTTCATAAGTTAATCGCGATGGCGAATGCTCGTCCAATGTTTGGGTAATAGCATTCCATGCATCATTAGCGATACTACAAGCACTATCCCATAACGTACCCGGCATACTAAGAATACCATCAATAAAACCTTGAACAAGATTTGCACCAGCATCAAATATATCTTTCGCTAAACTACCTAAGCCTTCTAATAAGTTTTTAACCAAATTAACGCCAGCATCAAATATATTCTTTAAAAATTCTCCAGCATTGAAATTCTTAATAAATTCATCAAGCATTTGAGAACCAGCTTCGACTACTCCTTTTATACCATCAACTATGGCTTCAATTATAGCCCTAATAAGATGGCCTATAGCATCAAACAATGCTTGATGATTATTCTCAATAGCTGTTGCTAAACCATCTATAAAACCTATTATGAATTTAAATGCTGCATCAACTATCTCAGGAAGTTTGGAAGTAACGCCCTTGATAAATTCTATTGCAATAGTTATTGCCGATTCAGTTATCTGTTGAATGTTATTTGCTATAGCTTGTAAAAATCCACCAATAATTTCTAAAGCTGCTTGTGCCATTTGCGGAACATATTCAGCAAGTTGTTGTAATAAATTAGTTAATAAACTAAGTAATGTTTGAATTATATTAGGCACTGCTTCTTGTATAACAGTAAGAGCAGTATTTAATATGGCCAATATAGTTTCACCAACTCTAGGCGCTTCTGTTATAATAGCTTGTAATACAGTATCTATTAATAGTGCAATTGTTTCTACAAGCATTGGCCCTTCTGTTTGTAAAAATGTAAATAACTCCGTAAATACTTGTGTTAACCATCCAAAGAAATTTGGAGTCTGTTCGGTTAAAAATCCCCATATTTGATCAAATAGAACTTTAAGTGCTTCAAATACCTTAGGCGCTTCAGTTATAAATAAATTAAGTGCACCCTCAATAAATTCTTGTACTAATGCAAAAAATTCAGGTAATAATTCTCTAATACCACCTATTACTGCTTTTCCAAGATTAACAAGAGCGCCAACTATTTGTCCGGCACCATTTCCTAATGCCGCAACAAATTCTATAATAGCTTGCGCTAAGCCTACTGCTAATTTAGGTAAGAAAAGTATAGCATCTTGTAAGAATTTAAGAAACGCCTCTGCAGCAGCATGATTAGCAAATGATGCAAGTGAATTGCTCATACCTTCTATAGCCATAGATATACTAGTACAAAGAGGACCAACAAGTTGAGCTATACCTAATGCTGCATTAAGTTCTAAGAATGCAGTTGCAACAAGAGCTATTGCGCCACCTATCATCAATAAATTTTTACCGTTAATAGCATATGATGCTATTCCTAATGCAATCAACGCTCCGGCAAGAACTGCAGCAAGTTTTCCTAAATCTTCCCAAGAAACATCGGCTATTCCTTGTGCCGCCTCTGTTAACATCATCATAGATATGCCAAGCATCATTAACGTTCCGCCGACTGCTATTAATTCATCAGAAAGACTAGCTTGATCGACGATTGCTGCAGCACCTACCATAGCTGCTAAACCTGCTGCCATCACAACAAGACCTTTTGCTACTTGTTCCCATGAAAGATCAGCAACTTTATTAATGGCGCTTCCTAATATATTAATAGCTTCAGCCATTAGCATTAGGCCAAGACCTTCACTAGCACCAAATTTATTACCATATCTTGATAAAAGTATAGCAGAACCAACTAGCCCCGCCATCATAGCTGCTACTGCGAGAAGACCTTTTGCTAAATTAATGAGGTCCATATTTCCTAAAACTACAACAGGAATAACTAATAAATTTAAAGAAACCGCCAAGCCCATAAGACCGGCTGAAATTTTCGGAAGATCTTTCTCGATTTTAGATAATTTCTTGATAACTGTTACCATTCCCTCAAGCATTATACCAAGTGCAACTAAACCTTGAATAACATTCTCTAATGGCATACTACCAAGAATATACACTGCTCCAGCCATCATTAATATTGCATTACCAAGAGTTTGTAAAACTGCTGCGCATGCTGTTAAAGCCGCGATATCAGTTTTATTAAAGCCTTTTGTAGACTGAAGAAGTTGTTCTATCATTACGAACATGCCTTTTATTGCAGCAATAGCTGCAGCTAATGCAACTGGATCTATCATTGCTATAATAAATAAAGCACCAGCAATTTCTAATATAGATGTTGCAATGGCTTTTATTGATTCAGCTTTAAATTTTTCCTTTAATGATTCGGCTAAACCCACAAATGCTTCTTTTAAATCATTAATAAATTTCATTACACCAGTTAAATTCTTGCCACCGTCTTTAAGATCTTTTAACATGTCTATTATTTTCTTAATAATTACACCAATTCCACCGGCTTCTACAACTTTAACAAAATCTAATTCGCCATGTTCATCAGATAAAACTTCTTTAATTCTTTGTAAAAAGTTCTTTATTTTTTCAATAATAGTATCAAATAAAGACATGTCTTCAGATCCGCCAAGAGCATGTTTTATACCATCTCCCACTTTTTTAAGAAGATCTGCAAGTTTTTCTAATAAATGAACATCCTTTAACGATCCAAAAAAGCCAATAAATTTATCAGTTATCCTGCCTATAAGCTCAGATAATTTCGGAACACCATTATCTCCGCTAACTAACGAAGATATCCCCTTAGATACTTCTGTTAATTTAGTACCAATATTATTAAATGTCTCGCTAAGACTTTTTCCATCAGGTAAAAAATTAGCAAAGATTTTTGTTAAACTATCCCAAGCAGCAAGTAATACATTACCTACTACTTCTCCAACAGCTTTAATAACACTAAAAATACCTTCAAATAAATGCTGAACACTGCTTATAACTTCTTGATTAGCTATAAGACTTTCTGTAAATTGTTTAAAACGATCGCTTAAATCACGAACAAATTGTAATGCTTCGCCAATAGCACCACCAAATATATTAGCAAATGCTGCTGCTACTGGAGTAGCTATAGCAAGAAATGCTTTTAGAATATCAACTAATCCTCCAAAAACATTCTCAAATATTTTAAATAAATCTATTTTATCACTCGACATAGCTTCTACAAGATTATTAAAGAAATTTGAAAAACCACTAAAATCAACAGAAGATTTAAGAGAATCTATAAAAGAATTAAAACCATTAGCTAATCCGTCAAAGAACGTATCAAATTTTGACACATCTTCATTATAGAATATAGATTCGAAAGCATCACTAAATATGGATAATTTTGAACCAATTTTTCCTAAAAGCTGAGAAAAAGTTCCAAACGGTTCAATTAGATGTTCAACTACTTTACCTATACCATCGAATAAGTTTAAAAAGAATTCTAATTTTACAAACATATTAGATTCTAAAATAGATTCTAATCCATTAAAGAAATTTATTAGTCCATTTTTATTAAGACCATTTTTATCATTACCAAAATGCTTTTGAAATGCTTCACCAAAATCTCGAATTCGTCCCGTAATAGCCGAAAAAGCTCCTATAGCAGCATTTAAAGTATCGATACTAAAAAACGATGATTTTCCAAATGCTGAAAATATATTTCCTAAACCAGAAAATACATCTTTTATGCCATCGTATCCTTTTCTAACAGAATTTGCAAAGAAATCAAAAGAATCTCTTAGTTGACCTAATAATCCTATAGCATTTCCAGCAGCATCTCTTTGACTTAAAGCATTCTTAAAAGCAGTAGTATTATCGTATAATGCCAAACTAAGATCTTTAAGTGTTTTAGCCGTTATAGAAATATCATCCGCTGTTCCTTTTTTAATAAAGCCTTTTTCCCAAGCTTTTCCAAATTCCATTGCTACTTCGAAAGTTCCTTGAAAAGCATTTCTAAGACTCTGAATAACAAGTTCTCGGCCGCCCATCTCCTCACGGATCATTTTGCCGCCTTTAACAACTTGATTATCAGCATTCTCTATTAAATTGCCAGCTTCATCATATGTTAATTTAATAAGCTCGCCATTCTCATTATAAGAATATGCAGCTCTAGACCATTCTTTTAAAACATTATTTCGAGCATCAGCTGATTTACCAATATATAAATTCATAATATCGGAAATTTCTGTCCAAAGCATTTTAGCTTGTTCAAAATCTCCGATTATATATTCCCATGACTGAGTCCAACCAGATTGTAATGCTTCGCCAACAGTCTCCAAAAGCTGGCTAAATGTTTTAACCTTAGTTGCAGCTTCTGTAGCAGCAGTACCCATACTAAGAATATGATCTATCTGTTCATCACTAAAGCCTTTTTCAGCCCATTTAGTTCGAAGGTTTTTCTCTTGTTCATCTGTAAGTACATTTATAGATCCTGTAAGTTCTTTAATTTGTTGTTCAGAATATCCTCGAGCTCTCCAAAGTTGTTGCATCTGTTCAACTTGGGATTTAGTATATCCTTCTGAACCGGCTGTAAATTTTTCAAGAGTATTGGTTAAAACTTCTGCACTAATCCATCCAGAGCTTAGAGATTCTCTAAAAGTAGTAGCCCCTTGTGTTAATGCAATAAATTGTTCATCAGCAACACCCATTGCCTTTGCTGTATCAATGAGCTCATTTTGAAATAGTTTACCGCCCATGCCAGCATTAACAACCGAATTCCAGTCTTGTAATTTTACCGAGCCCGCAGCAATAGCCTGAGAAAGCTGGTACATTGCTGTACTAGCTTGCTGAGAATTAGAACCTGACATAGCTGCCAAATTTGCAATACCTTTAATCGATGTAGCAGCCGTATCAAGTTCAACACCTGCTGCAGTAAACGTACCAATATTGCGTGTCATCTCAGTAAAATTATAAATAGTCATGTCAGCGTATTTATTTAAATCATCTAAAACGCCGTTGATTTTTTCAATACGGTCATGCTCAGTAGTTAAACCCTTTTCTATAAGAGCATCGTTAGTATTGGCTAAAATCGTTTGAACAGAATTTATCTGTGTCTCATACTCTTCTAAACCAGCTTTTATAGGCTCTATTGTTAATTTTTGAGCCAAATCCATAGCAACATTTTGAACTTTATCTGTAATATTTTGAAGAACCCTTGTTGCAACTACATCTAATGCACTAAAACCTTCTTGAACTTTTCCAACACCATTGTAAAGAGCATCCATACTAGTACCTTTTACTTGGTTACTAAGATTTTCAAGACCCTTTACAGCACCTTCAAAATTCAATGCTTCTTTTAATTTATCGAGAGTCGACAAGGTATCTGCAGCGTTTTTCTGAAATAAAACATTATCAAATACCATCTGGACAACATTTTTATCGATAACACCACTCATGCTTTCTTTACCTCCTTAATCAACTCATCGCGCATTTCCATAAACGCTTGTTTAATTGCAGGATTAATATAATCTCGGCCTTTTACATACCCTCCATTACGAGTGCCGTGACCATACTGAAGTATAATAGCAATATTAGTACCATTTACTATATTAGAGTTTGTAAAATAGATATGATACTCATTTCGATTAGATTCTATTTCATAACTCCATGATAAAGAAGTTTTACTACTATCTATTGGAGTTGCTTGAGATAGTAGCTCTACACCACGTTTACCATATTTTTCCAAAATCGGCAAAATATCACTATCATTATTATACTTTTTCAAAAACATTTCAGTTCGTTTAAAATCACCTTTTTGTTTAACGCTTATCATAACCATCTAGCCTTTCGTGTGAAGGGCTTTCCTTCTAGCTTCATTAAGTGCTCTATTTTGTTCCATGATCTCTCGTTTACTCATTTTTTTATAATCATTTTTAGCATTACAAATCTTAATCAACATAATTAAACGATTAATATGCCATTTTTCACACTCAAATGGTATTTGACAAGCAATCATCCAGTAATAAATAAGTTCAGAAGTAACAATATCTGGTTTAATTTGATTGCGCTTTTTATATGTAACTACCGTGCTAGCAGTCATGGGACTATTTATATAATCGCTTATATCTTTAATGTTTTGTTTAGTAAGAGCGCTGTAAACCTCTTTCGGAACAGTATTAAGAGTCATGCATTCTATATAATCAATCATTTCTTTAGTTGTTCTATGTACTTTCGTACCATCACCCAAAAACGGTTTACACCACTTTGACTCCCATTTTGAAATTGAAAGAAGAGAATGCTCCAATTTTAGTTGAGTATCCTTCGTATGAATAAACGTTTCCGTTTTTTCATCAAATAATTCAGTTTCTGGCACAACAATTTGAAGCATTCTCTTCTCCTATAATCTATTTAACTATTGCTTATTGTTCTCTTCAAAATCTTTCATTCGCTTAAGAAGTTCTTCTTTTGGATTATCTCCAAGTTCTTCTCGAATAGCTGATGGAACTATCCCACTGATAAAATCAGCTGCTTTTTCAGCATCAGTAACAAGATCCCAATAAATCTGCTCGAAAACGGGGGATTGCATAAAAGCTTCTCTTATTTCATCATTTTTAATAAATCGCTTACCATCGGGAGACTTAATACCATACGCAGTAAGAACAATATTCTTAATTATACGTATAGCAGTTCCCATATCATTAGAATTCATCAAAATTTTAATAGAATCAGTAAGAGTATCCCCATTACCCAAGCCATACTCAAGTTCCATATACTCTACTTTTGTAAGATTAAAATAAAAATCTTCAGTATGGGTATCACCATTATAATCTTTATAAGTAATAGTCTTTTTAAGCATTGTAGCTTTCTCCTTTCAAGAGTTTTACAAATCATCTACATTAAGAATTAATTCCCAAGAATAGTAATAATCTCTTTCGGAAGAGGCAGTCTCGGAGCGACGGCTTCAGAAGGATTATCGCCAGTAACAGCTGCAGTACCGTAAAGAATACTCTCAAGAGCAGTAAGCTTAGCCACACCACTAACGGTAGTACTGTCAACAATAATAACAGAAGTAGGTTTAAATCCAGGAACATCAACAGGGGTTGTAGTAACACTCCAGCTAAAACCAACAGCCTCGGGAGAATCATTGACGGTAGCATAACTACGATCTGATGGAGAAGCAAGACATCCATAAACTATATGCAACTTATAACCATAATCAGTTTGTTTCTGATCATTACCTATAAGAGTTCGATATGAAATGCCAAACATCTTACGAGGCTGTTGACCAATAATCGCACCATCAACAATCTCACGACTACCGTCACACTGCGCAAACTCATCGGGATAAGTATAAGCCTCGATTGAAAGACTTGCTTCCTCAGCAGACATAAGATTGAGATATTTAATGTTATCTGCCCATAATGGAGTAGGCTCACCGCCAGATCCAGACTGAGTAATGCCGGTGACACCATTCCAAGGAACGCCTGTATCATACGGATCTGTAGGATCGGTAATAGTATCACGAATAGGATAAAGGACTGCTCTATCTACACCAGTCTCATATAAACGATGACCAGGAGCATCCCAATTAATAGCAAAACTAGGAGTAGGCATATTATCTCCTTAATAGTAGAGAGTGAACACATCATGATTTAACGTATCAGCAGCATAATACCTATCATATGAACAATAAGGTAACTCAAGAATCGCTTTAACTAATTCGCTTTCTGGCGATCGAGTTATTAGAGTTAACGAATAACGAACCATACTAATATATGGTAAATTATCGGCATGCCGTTGTCTGATATCACTTCTTTCATAAATTATACAGGGGTATTTTAGTTTTACATTCTCTGGAGGTTGAAAATAAACATTATTGGATCCCAGGATGTTCACCAATATTTGCTGAAGATTCAACCGTCGGTCCATTGTATACACCCCCAATACTTAATATTATCTTTGGGTTTTCAACTTCTGCAGAAGCAATTTCCCAATATCCACCTAACCATTTTATATAGCGTAAAGCATATAAATGATTAGATATATAAGGGTCGGCCACTATCGAAATTGTATTAGTAATTGTTAAATTTGGATTGACTTTTTGTGAATTATCACTCCAACGTTTACTGTATCTAGAAACCTCTCCTCGATACCTTCTTTCCGTTGGCTGTTCTTTCCAAATGCCAGATCCGACGGGATCTTCAATTGTTTCTACAAAGCCGATCGGCCCATAGAATAGCCCCATGTGACCGACCCTCCTTCCATTTTGAACTAATCTTAAGCAGTCTCAAGCGTCAGGCCGCTAAGAGTGTACTTCTGAGTAACCGTGTCCTTACCATTGGTCTGAATAACAACAAGTTTCTGGTTGTACTTATCGGTAACCTTGAAGACACCGGCCTTATCGGGATCATCGATGATCTCCTGAAGACCAGCACCAGCAGAGGGCTCCATACCAACCTTAACACTGGTGAGACCAGTGAAAGTATTGTCGGAGAGATCAACTGCAATAAAGTTACCAGCACCCCAACCGTCAGCAAGCGCGCCAGAAGCGACATGCTTCAGAGTACCAGTTACTGAATTACCGTTGAAGACGACGTTGGACTGAACATCAGAAACCGAAGTGCCCCAGAGGTCATCACTCTCTGCCATAGGGGCTACAGAGAGCTCTTTAAGAAAATTTTGAGTCTCCAAAGCAATAGCGCTGTAAGGCTTAGTCAGAGCACCAGATATACGAGTCTCGATAAGGTACTTCATCTGGTTGTAATCGATGTCAAAGTCATCGAATAAAGAAACAGCGCCGCCCTTATCAGCACCGACAGTATAATCAATAGGATTGAAGATCAAAGCCTTAAGATCCCAAGTCTTAGCAGAACCGCCAGTACCAGTAGTGCGCTGAACGTTCTCAAGGATTGGGCACTCAACAATCTTAGAAACACGCAAAGCAGCCTTCAGCTCATCCTCATCTTTGTAGAGACGACGACCGATCGTGTCCTTAGCAAGAATCATGTCAGCAATGGTCTCATTGCTAGCAAACATCCAAGGCATACCAGAGCCCTTATAATCCTTGCGCGAACGAACAGCAGCATCAGCAAGCTTGCTAGCCTTCTGATCAGCAGTATCAGACTCACCATAAGTAACAGCATAGTGAATAGTATAAACATCATCATCCTGATAAATCGGGCGAACCTTATCCTGCTTAATCTTGTCAGGATGGTTAACATTACGTCCATCACCAACAAGAATTGCACGGCAGATCTCCTCATTAAGCATGAGACGCATCTCCTGCTTAAGCCAAGCAATCACATCAATGTCAGTAATATCAATAACATCATCGCGATCAAGCTTCTGCTTCTTGTAAATTGTCTGAGGTGTAGTCTCACGAGAGAGAAGCGTGATAACTTCCTCAGCCTTCAGATTGCCCTTAACATAACCCCTCGCACGAGCCTCCTCGCCAGTAATATTAGCAGCAGTAGACTTAATACGCGCAAACGGAGTACGCTTAATACCATTCCAAAGCTGATCAACCCAGCCCATATCACGAGAAATCATCTCGGGCGTAGGAGTAACTAGCTTGGCTTCAGGGAAGAGAACATCAAGATTGGTGATACCGTGAGCGAGGAAAACATCACGGAGAGAACTAGCGTTATAAGCATCCTCCATGATAGCATTAAACTCGTCATGGGTCAGAACGTCATCCATCTCGTCCTCGTAGTAAGCGTCATCAAAAACGTTGTTCTTCATATCAAAATCTCCTTCATTAAGAGCACCATGCTCAACATTATTCTGCTCAAGTTGCTCGCCAATTATATAATAAACCATATTCTTTTGTTCATCAGTTAATGTATCCCAAACATCGCCGATCGTATCGTCATCAGCATGCTCAATATCCTCGTAATCATCATAATCGTCATAATCTTCGTAATCGTCATCATATGAGTCATCTTCATCATACGAGTCATCATAATCGTCGTAATCATCATCGCTATCAGCATGCTCAAGAGCTTCGTTAACAGCATTCTCAACAATATCGCCAACGGCTTTAAGTTGATCATCGTCAAGATCATCAAGAACATCATTTTCTTCAAGATCATCGAGAGCACCATCTAAAGCTGCATCAATAATATCATTGATCGCTTCTATTTGCTCATCAGTCAACTGATCAATTACATCGGTACTTTGTCCATTAGCCATCGCATCCTCCTCGTTATCATCGGCATGACTAACATACTCAATAGCATCTTCAAGACCACTATAAATAATAGCTTCGTCATTAACTTCAGTATAAGTACCATCAGCATGAGCAAAGCTAATATTATCTATAAATGCACCAGGATTTGCGCCAGCAAGAACAAGACTAACTTCGCGAATCACTCCATGAACGACGTCGCTACCATACTGTTTTAACCGGTTCGCGTAGATAGACATGGAATTAACGTCGCCATTTTCGACCATTTCTTTTGAATGTCTACCCTTTATGGTTTTATTAAATTTGCAATAACCATAAACACCATCATCACGATTTTCAAGAAGAACATGACCTAAAACATTTGTAGGATCAGTATGAACATGTTGCCAAACTAAAGGTACAGTTTGTCCATCATTATCCTTGAAAGCATCGTGACGGATTACGCGACCATCTGCGCATCGCAGATCATTCTTAGTGACATAGCCACTGAAATCGTAATCCATAAATGTTCCTTTCAACAACAAAAAAGATAAGACACACAGCTATCTTTTTAATATATATTTCAAGTCTGTTATGTATCTTGAAAATGTTTAACATAAAAATAGCATGTGTTTGTTTATCTTGTTTATTAAAATTAATTTATCCGATTTTTTTAAAACCTCCACTAACACTATTTCTTGCAGAAGTGTTAGATTTGGTTCGCTTATAAGTACTTTTTTTCGATTTTGCTTTAGTATCTTTTTCTTCTTCAGCTGATACATATATACTATCATTTAGTTTTGATCTATTACTATTTTTTCTATCATAGTATGAATACATTGTTTTATCACTACGCAATTTATCTATCTCATCTTTATACTTTTGTTTGTAATCGCTAGTATATTGTCGTTTAGATTTAATCTTTTTCTTTTTAGTCTCATTAAGTAAAGCTTTAACACGAGACATAAAGCGAGAATTGTCTACTGACTGTCCCGAAGCTCTCGTATTTTTTATATCATCTGCAAGATGCTGTACTTTTGAAAGCATCTCTTTATCAGCATCTTTATTTGCTTTACTAATAATACTATTTCGTTCTTTTTCCATTTGATCTTTTATATAAGATGCAGCTTCCATTCCCTTTTGATTAAAACCTGATGTAGAACCACCTTTGGTTTTTTCTCGTAATGCTTGAATCTGATCTTGAATTTTTTCTCTATTTCTCTTACGCTCTTCTGTGCTCATAGCACTTAATTTATCACGTAAACTTTGAATTTCTATTTTGATTGATTGATTGTGTTTTTGAGTTGATGTTGCTGTCTGAGTTTTCGAAAGTGATCCACTACTAGCAGCACTTGTTCCGTCTCCTCTTGAACCACCATATCGATCTTCATAGCCCTTCAACTCGCGATTTTTCATATAATATTCATGAGCTTTTTGAGGATCATAATATTTACTAGCATATGCCATGCTAATCACCCCAATTGCTTACTTATTTGATCTAAAAGTTTTTCACTTTCACTAGGCTGATCCGGTATACCGTCGCCATCTTCGTCAAGCATTTGTTCTAATTCATTAAGTTCCGAATTAAAATCAACATCATTTCCTTGTCCTCCAGCAACTGAAGGATCAACTGTTTGAATAGGCATGTTTTTATTAATTAATTGATCTGATCTAGGATCATTATTTGGTTTATACCCGAGAATCGATCTGAATTCATTAGCAGATAATATTTCGTTTCTACTAAGCGAATTAGAAAGATTGCCAATCTCGTCTGGTGTAACCAAATCGAATGCATCAATATAATATTTAATTTTTTGTCCTTGCGTTCTAGCAGTTGGTGTAAGAAATTTTCTACTAAATTCTAATTCTATAGTATCTAAAATAGGCTTAAGAACTTTTTTATTGTAAACGAGCATTTGCTCTGAATTAGCAGTACCTCTAAATACATCGCCGCTAATACCTATTTGATTATACAATTGTTCAGTTAATTTTTCAATTTGCTCTGGAAGATCGTTCTCAATAGCACGATTAAGTTGTGTAACTTGTTCTGCTTGATCAATATAGCCAATACCATATTTAGTTTTCGTTAACTGATCTTCAAGTACTCTAGCTCGTTCTTCTGCTTGAGCCATTCTAGTTGGTGACTTTAACGAATATGGTAATTTAACCAACATATTAAGTTTGGAAGATGCTTTTTGACCATCTATTTGATCTAATAAATTCATCTTATACACTAATCGCTTCAAAGTAGAATTGGGCTCATTCATGATAGAATAAAATGGATTTTCAAGAATAGCAACTTTATCTTTCGGTAAAGTTATTATTTCTCGTTTTCCTTTTCTATCATTGTATACCTCTATCTTAATAGATGCTGGTAACCAACTAGTTATAAGTCCTGTACGAAGCGTCAGAATATCGAATGAATTATTAATATCAAGATTTCGATCAGTATCAACTGGTACCACTGCTACAACGCCCTCGTCTAACATTGACAAAACAACATCAAGCCAAAAATCTCTAGACGTTTGATCAAGATTAGCCGATAACGTTATACAATCATTTAATCCACTTTTTATAGTTTCAATATATCCGTCGTTCTCATCTACTCGTACATGTTGGATTTGAATAGATGCAATATCATTTGCTATTCTATTAAAAACCGTATTAAGAATAGATCGCTCATTGTTATAATGTATTCGACGTCTATCTTGTCTATAATATCCACCATAAGATCCAAGATTGCCAATTAAAGTTTGTGTAGAAGAACTAGTCAGTGATTCTTTATTCCTTTTTGGTTCTGATTGAAAAGCATTCCAAGCACTAGCAAATCTGTCTTTTAATGACATTAGTCACCTCCTAACTAGTTCTATCGATAAATACAATTATTTACTTAAACAGTTAAATTGTCTCACCAGTTATGATCAATTCCATTTTGAAGTTGATCTCTAAAAGAAGGAACGTATTCCATAATACCTCCCTTCAATATTATTCGAACATCTCTCGATTAAGCTTATAAGCGACATAAGCATCCATCATAGCCGCTACACTATCAATCTTTTTATCGTTTCGCTTCTTTAAAAGTTTACGATTGTTGTTAGTATCTTTTATGGTTATACAATTACCCATACAAAAAGACATTAATTCTTCATCGAATAATAAAAGACGCTCTTCTGCTAACTTCTTGAGTTCTCCAAGAGGGACTGATTCGGTCTTGGCACCTTGAATAACTTTTTCAACGCCATATGGACCATTCTCAGTCTGCCATTTGGCTACAAAATCTTTAGCATTATATGGATCAAACCCAAAGCATACCACATCATAATCTGAATTCACAATAAAATTATCCAGATCCTCATATACCTGCATCATGTCAAGTATTGCGCCATCCATGACAACTAAACTAGTTTCATTAATAAATTCTTCATACTTTTGTCGCATAGCTAATGGTAATTTTTTAACTGTCAATTCCGATACATAGCATCTAGTCTTAACGCCAAATGCTCCGTCTCGTAATGGAAATAAAAATGTAAAAGCACAAAAGTCATCGCCCTGAGAAAGATCAGCACCCATAGCACACGGCATAGACCAAAAATCATGTTTACGATGAGGAAGTGTTTCTTCATATGTGAAGAAATATGTATAACCTTCCATTGGGATACCAAAACGTTTAGCAAGAATATCATTACGAGACGCAGGATTCTTTTCAGCTCGTTCAACATCCAATTGATAAGTCTCATAACTAACAGTTTTACCAATGTTTGGTTGAGCTTTAATCCATAATGCTGGTTTAGCAACTTCTGAAATATCATCAAGTTTATAATACCAAATCGAAACATGCGGATTAACATATTCGCCCTTAAGAATAGACATTAGCTCCATTTTAATTGTGTCGCCAACATCATTTCGAACAGTACCTTCGGATGAAGTAGCTATAATAAGATAGTCATCCATTTTGGATGCGCCTTGTTCTATAGCACCTATTACATCCTCACGAATATCACCAGATAACCACTCATCAACTGTATTAATTCGAGACCTAGCACCTTGAAGTTTATCAATCGACATTGGTCTAGTTTCTATTATTGAACCCGTAAGAAAATTCTGTATACCTTTTTTTGTCGAAGCGAGTTTAGGTCTATTTAATTTTGATCCAGTAGTATTATTAATAGATCCCTCTGTAAGAAATTGATATAAAGGACCCCTAGATCTTGTTAAAGCAGTTCTAATTGGAGACAAAGTTTCCTCAGCCTGTCGAATAGTTGGAGCAGTAACTATTTGATCAGTTGTTGTCGGATCAACCGATAAATAATATGCTTGTATAGATGCAGCGTACATAGATTTTGCTGCACCACGAGCAACTATCAAATATTGTTTATTAGTCAAACGTTTTTTGATTGACTTACGAACATAGTGCCCGCCATGACCATCTTCATAAGGCTCCCAGACAGAACCTTCTACAAAATAATACCAACCAAATACTTGTTCGCCCCAAAGCTTAAAAGTATCCAACAGATTCAAATCACTGCCATCAGTAAGGGTTAACTCATTGTTGCAAAACTTTATCCAGCCTTCAACTGCTTGATCATCATAGAATATTCCTGGATTTGCTATAAGATCATCTATGCGATTCATCTCCATAGAAATCTCTTCATTTACCGGAATCTCGCCACGAATAACTGCATCTCTAAATAGGCCGTAATATTTCGGCACGGCCGTAGAAGATAGGCTCATGCCAACCTCTTTCTATTTTTTCAATCTATCAGTTTTATTAGTTCTTCTCATCTTACCATTAGAATTAACAGTATAATAACCCTTTTCGATCATCTCACTATCAAGATTTATCTGATCAATTCTACGATCGCGATCAGTTTTCTTAGGATCAAGTCTGTCTTTTATTTGCTTATTCACAGCGATAGTAACTCCTGCTGTTATAGCTGCAGACAATGCTAAATCTCCATGTCTAGCAAGAAAATCTTTAACTTTTTTTCGACCAGGAGCTACTGATTGATTCGTAAGATCTTTAAGTTGCTTTTCTCTTTGGAGACGAATAATTTGATCAGTAAGTTCTTTGTCACTAAGTTGAGAAGAATTTTTAGCATTCCATAATCGTTGTTGTTTTGCATCGCGTCTAACTGCTCTGTCGTTAGCTCGCTCTCTGCGTTTCCCAGCAGCAGTTAGAGTTCCATCAGGATTTTGATACCGACGGACACCCCAATGCATTCCTTTAATACCATGATGGTAAAGCTCATTCATCGGCATCACTTCCATTTTGAATTATTTACGGCGTTTGCGAGAACTTGCTCTATCGCGAAGATAATCTCTGGCGGCTTTAGCTCCTGTAGCAGCTGTCTGACCATAAGACCTTGCAGAGGATCTAGCATTTCCAGCAGTTCTAGAAACTGCTTGACCAGCTCTAGAATTCCTCGCAGCACTTCCTACTGCTCTAGCTCCTGTAGCAGCCGTCTGACCATAAGACCTCGCAGAGGATCTAGCATTTCCAGCTGCTCTAGAAACTGCTTCTCCAGCAAGTTGTCTAGCAGCATTAGCATCTCCAGCAACCTTTTTAGCTCTTTTGCCCACAGCCTCTCCAGCAAGCTGGCGAGCAGCATTGGCATTTCCTGCTGCTCTAGAAACTGCTTGACCAGCTCTAGAATTCCTCGCAGCGCTTCCTACTGCTCTAGCTCCTGTAGCAGCCGTCTGACCATAAGACCTCGCAGAGGATCTAGCATTTCCAGCTGCTCTAGAAGCATTAGTTTTAATGCTAGATGCTTTATCTCTTGCAGCGCTTCCTACTGCTTTAGCTCCTGTAGCAGCTGTCTGACCATAAGACCTTGCAGAGGATCTAGCATTTCCAGCTGCTCTAGAAACCGCTTGACCAGCTCTATTCTTTACACCAGCAACAGCATCTCTAGCTCTTCCGGCAGCTTTACGAGCTTGTTCTCCTCTAGTAAGAGTAAGATCTTTAGCTACTCGTCCAGCAGCAGTTTTAGTTCTGCCATACTTTCTATTATCTAAAGTCTGTTGACCCTTATCAGCAAGCGCATTAAATCTATTAGAAGCATTAGTTTTAATGCTAGATGCTTTATCCCTTGCAGCATTTCCTACTGCTTTAGCTCCTGTAGCAGCTGTCTGACCATAAGACCTTGCAGAGGATCTAGCATTTCCAGCTGCTCTAGAAACTGCCTGACCAGCTCTAGAATTCCTTGCAGCATTTCCTGCAGCTTTAGCTCCTGTAGCAGCTGTCTGACCATAAGACCTTGCAGAGGATCTAGCATTTCCTGCTGCTCTAGAAACTGCTTGACCAGCTCTAGAATTTCGAACAGCTTCTCCGGCAAGTTGTCGAGCAGCATTAGCATCTCCAGCAACCTTCTTAGCCCTTTTACCTGCAGCCTCTCTAGCAAGTTGAGCAGCGGCTTTAGCATCACCAGCAAGCTTACCGCCGCTTGCGCGATTGGCAAGATATGCAGCTCCGCCTACAGCAGCAGCTGCACCTGCAACTTTTGCAGCATTAGCAAGACGCTTTTTAGTTTTATCAGACATACCCTTGCTTCCGCCACCACTAGATGAACCAGAACCTTGAGATTTTCGTTGAGCCTTTCCAGCATTAGTTAGAGTTCCATCATAATTTCTATAACGACGAACACCCCACTTCATGCCTTTAATGCCATGATGCATGAGATAGTTTTCATTATAACTCATTGTTGCACCCCTTTAATATTAACCGGTTACAATACCACCGCCATTATCAACCATAACATTCATTCGAAATTCTAATTCAGCTATACGATTTTTATACGCTTCAAAAATATTAGAAGCGGCTGGCGGATCAAATACAAGTTTAGTTTTTAAATACAAATAATCTAATACAACTTTTTTTGGAATACTAGTTTCAAAAGCCGACCATTCAGTAGTATTATCAATAATAAACGGAATATCTGGTCCTATTCCTAGCTGGTTTAATGTAAAAAATGCGCTATTAACATGTGAAGTGACATCGATATCAAACTCATCTACTTCAGGTTGAATGCCAAGCATTCGTTTAACATCATTCAGTATTATGTCGTGTGAATTATCAGACATTAGTGTCACCCCCATACTCTATTACGCCTTCATAAATCCATCCTTCTGGATTACGAACTTTATAAAATTTTTTATCAGTCCAGTCATAGCAAATTTCTTCTGGATTAATTTCTACAATAGAACCATTTTGAATAGATAATTCATCTCTATCTTGTTTGGGGCCATCACGAATTCCAACAATTTCATTATCATGTAAAGGAATCCATGGCGTTCGACGAATCGACGCAGTTCGACAACCAACTATGCGCGTCTTTATCCAAGCCATAGAAATCCCCCTTTCGCAAAAATAACGTTTTATAAAATAGGAAGGACCAAAGGGGTCCTACAAACAGAAAGGATAGAATATGAGTAAAGAAGAAAGAAAAGCAGTCGATAGATTCTATGCTAATTGGCATGGAGCACGAAAGTGTAAGAAGAACAAACCTGAGTATGTTGAAATGTTCTTTATGGGCGGATGGTGCACCATGACCGATAAGCAGGCATCGTATCTACTTGGACTGCTAACTAAGGGAGATCGCAAAGATCTCATGAAATATCCTATTTGGATGTAATGAAGTAAGATTGGGTAGGATTAAAAACCTACCCTTTCTTTTTAATCGCGGATTTTACCTTTCCTATTATAGGATACTCTATAAGGAGGTAAACATGAAAGATTTGAACGTTAGAGAAAAAGCCATAGCAATGGTTAAACTTGGGTATAGGTCTAAGAAGATAAAAAGAAAAATCAAGAAAGTAGAAAAGAAAAATAAAAAACTTTTCAACGACAACTTGATTGTCAGAAATGATCACCAGAGACTTTATGCAATAAAAAAAGAACTAAGTATTGAACTAGCTACAACTTTAATGGCTCAATCTATTATCATGGGAATTGAGTTATAGATTTCCAAGAAGCTAAGAGCGATATAGAAAGGAGTTAACTGCTCCTTAGCTTTTTCGCAATTTTAACTCTTGTTTATATGAGCGGACCTAGGTGGTATGAGGGAGACTAGGCAAAGAGGATACAGCGAGAAAGCTGGCGGCAATGCCGTGGGAAAAACAGGTATTAAATTTTTTTGCCTCGCTAGAAAAACCACTAGTAATATGAAAGGAAGAGGAGTATAAACCCCGGCAGGTTAAGGTGTCTTACCACTGCGCGGAGCCCTTAATTAGGTCGGACTAATAGTTCAATGGTAGAATACCGACTAGTTTCGGAGACGTGTGTTCGAAGCGCACAACTTCCTTTTATTTTTTTTGTCTCGCTGAAAATACCTTTTGTATTATAGGAAAGCAATTACAGAAAGGATTAATAATGATTACTGTAACTACAACTGATAATGAACTTAAAAAATTCGAAGGTGTTTACCATAATCATTGGGAAGTTGTACTAGATATCGAAGCAGCAGGCCTTGGATGGGGACTGCTACCAGACGGTATTTATGTAGACGATTGTCACTATGAAGATGGTAAAGTAATAGTAAACGATTTAGGGAAATTATCGTATATAGGTACGGAAATTTGGGAATGGTAGTTTTCCAGAAAGCTAAGAGCGATAAAGAAAGGAGTTAATCGCTTCTTAGCTTTTTCGCTTCTTTTACTTGCTTTTATTTTTTGTTTTTTTTTTCACCACAGTTTTGTATCTCCTGGTGTTCTTGGAGAATAATCCGGAATAAGTAGCGATGTATCACCATAGTGTATAGCTTGATGTGTATCTCTGGAAGTACAAATGAGATTGTCTTCGTCATAAAGTAATGGATCATCGTCTTCAAACATTTCGAGTGTGATCGGATTAATATGATGAATATATATAGTACCGCCAATTGGTCGATCTGGAATACCTAAATCGCACCCTTCATCTCTAACAATAATTCTTGATCTAAGTTGACGCCATACCGATGATGTATAAAACGCTTGATTAATATATCGATCGAATCCAAAAGTAGAATCGCCAACTATACCATGGAGTTGTAAATACCTATATCGTTCCATGAATGTCGGTATGCGTATTAACTCACTATAAGATCGTTTATTCATTTGAGTCATCTTCTTCAGGAGACAATCCATTATAAACTCTAAAAGCGGCAAGAGCTTCTTGGTATTTGGCATCACTACGCTTACTAGAATCAACTGCTTCTTTTTTAGACTCCAATAATAATGTTTCTGCTTCTAATTTTTTCTTTTCTAATTGAGCTCTAGCTGTTCCTAATTTCAAAAAATGAACTATCTCTTGAGCTGATGCTGTTTTATCTAATAAACGCTCTTCCGCAAGATCATATGCTAAATCTATTAATTGGTTTTCTCTATTTTCAGGATTTCTAGCTGGAGGAGATCTTCTCTTTGTTTTTTTATCTAACTTTGGATGTCTTCCCATAATGTTTGCTCCTGTTTTACTATAGTTTTAAATAGTTTAATCATACTTCTTCATAGAACTGTCAGAGTTTGGAACAGTTTTAATACGATCGGTGGCCATACGTATTAAACTAAGTAAATAATGAAACTCTTGAAAGGAGAAATAGATCCCAAGACCAATATAAACAATCACGAAGATTGTTAACCATTCTCTGACAGCTCTATGAAAAAGTATGAAAA
>JAEEHF010000086.1 GCA_016280725.1 Bacillota bacterium
TCCAACATTATGTCCACATACTGCAAAAGAAAGCATATATGTAGATGTTGGAAATAGTAAGACTCACGAAGTATGGATTGCATGTAAAAATTGTAAGCAAAGAATTACAAGGCAGTCAGCTGCATCAAACCATACATTTGGGCCATGGCTTCCGGATAATGTGGCTGGGAGAAGTTATAGAGAATGCAGCGGATGTAAATATAGAGAAATTACTTATTCAAATTTCCAAACAACACCAAGACCTATAGAAGATATTCAAAAAACATGTGAACATCCAGAAGATAAGAGAATAAAGACTAATTATGTATCAAGAAGTTATACAAAACACACATATAATGAGACATGTTCAATTTGTAATAAGATAATAAAAACATATACTGAAAATCATAGTTTTGAAGAAAAAGAAAATAAAACATATGAATGTGTTTGCGGTCAGATATGTAAGCATGAGCATGCAACGAAGGAAATCATTAATCCAAAAGATGAAAATATATCTAGTGGCAAGATGGCAGCTATTACAGAAATCTTAGATTTGAATGAAAAACAAAAAAATAATAATCATATAATAGTTTCAACGTGTATTTATTGTAATAGAATTAGTGCAGCTAGTCTTGAAAAACATAATTTTAAAGCAAACGAAAAAGATTCTTATTTGCATAAATGTACAAAGTGTAATGCAAGCCATAACGTGAAAAATAGTGAAAACTATGAAGAACCAGAAGAACCAAAGCCGGCAAATTGTGTGCATGGGAATGTAACATATAAGAAATGTAAGGTTTGTGGAATTGATTTTGATGAAAAAGATGATGGGAAAATTGATCTTACCAAACATGTAATACAAGATAAAGATATTAAAAAGAAAGAGCATTCCGGTTCTGAGGTTGGCGAAAGCGATGGAAACACGTTTGTTTTTGGAAAACATAAGATTACAGGTAAGTGCAGTGTGTGTTCAACAAAAAACGTAACAATAGAGGAAAGCTGTAAAGATTATATAGTTGCTGAAAAATATTATAATGGTGATTATGCATCTGATGAAATTAAAAAAGGCGTTGGAGGGTTCTATTACTATACTACTAACGATGAAAAATCACCTAAATTTGGTCACTTCACTATTTTAATGTGCTCAAAGTGCTCTGGACCAGGTCGCATTGATAAACCAGTTAGACATGATAGTGGCAAAAACAAGAATGAGACCTTTTTAAGTGGAAGCTATAAATATGTGGATGATGACTGGCATTCTGCTAAGTGTAGCGCTTGTGGGTGGTTTGGTAATTTACATCATGATGAGAATTCAAGAAAACAGGCGGTAATAAACTTGAATTCTAATGCTTTAAATATGAATGCTCCTGAGAGATATAATGATTCTATAATTAAACATAGACCGAACACTACAAATCCAATATTTAAAACAGACCATTATACATTTGCATATTGTGCTCAGTGTGAACACGAATTCTTTGATAATGTTCCGCATGATGAGAGTTCAAGACGTGAACTAATATGGAAAAAATCGCAAATAAATTGGACAACCAAAACTAGCCCAGTAGGGTCTTTAACTTATAAGCATGAAATACTAGAAGAGTGCACAGCTTGCGGTACTAGATTGTTTTCAAAAGGGAAATGTGTTGGAAATATAATCAGTTCATATAGATGGAGAAAAGATGATATCTCGATGGGAATTATTCCGGGAGGAATTTCCGTTAGCTGGATGGAAGACATAAAATATCGATGCAATAAATGCAGGGATGCATTGTATTGCGTTAGTGTTGCGTTTGGTGTCGCTTGGAACCGTGAATTTAGTAATGCCTATGGGGATACAAGATTTATTTATGAAAAAATCTATCGCGAAGACTTGTATAATATGACACCAAGATATCACTGGTCAATATAATAATTTAGATACGTTATATCAACATTGATAATTGATGTGACATTTTGTGTCTAATATTTTCAAAGTGAGAAGTATCATCATTTTTAATGGTTTTAGATGAGTCTGATAAGTTAGAAATCAAAAAACCAAACAAATTAAGGAATAATGGAAAGCTAAAACAAAAATGGAATGATAAGATTTTCGTCTTTTCATTCCATTTTTATTTTGTTTTGTGTTGTCAAAAGGACCAATTTTTAGTAAAATGTATGTGATTTAAGGTTAGTAGGTGTAAATTGTGTAGCTTTACATAAGCTATAGAATTTACAACTACTGTATAATATCCTTAAATCAAATAAACTATAAGGAGATAAAAAATGTTAAAAAGTTACAGTATGGAACTAGCTGGGAGACCACTAGTTATCGAAACAGGTAAGATGGCAGCCTTAGCAAATGCAAGTGTACTTGTAAAATATGGTGATACTTGTGTTTTAGTAAATGCCACAGCTTCAAAAGCACCACGTGAAGGGATAGACTTTTTCCCACTTTCTGTAGACTATGAAGAAAGACTTTATTCTGTTGGTAAAATTCCTGGTTCTTTCAATAGAAGAGAAGGAAAACCAGCAGACAAAGCAATTCTAGTAGGACGTGCAATTGATAGACCAATTCGTCCTTTATTTCCAAAAGATCTAAGAAATGATGTATGTATTGATGCAATTGTTCTTTCTGTTGACCCAGATTGTTCACCTGAAGTTGCAGCTCAAATAGGTACATCAGCTGCTCTTTCAATTTCAGATATTCCATTTAATGGGCCAACAGCTGCTGTTTCAGTTGGTTATGTTAACAACGAATTAGTTATTAACCCAACATTAGAGCAGAGAGAGCATAACAGATTAAATCTTACAGTTGCAGGAACAAAAACAAAAGTATCAATGATTGAAGCCGGAGCTGATCAAATTCCAGATGATTTGATGCTTGAAGCCATTAAGAAAGGCCATCAAGAAATAATCAAGATCTGTGAGTTTATTGAAGGTATTCAAAATGAAATTGGCAAACCAAAATTTGAATATGTAAGTGCTGATGTAGATCATGATTTCTTTGAAGAAATCAAATCAAACTTCGAAGAGAAGATGAAAAAAGCAGTTTGCGTAGTTGACAAAAATGAAAGAGATGCAAATGTTACTGCTCTTACAGAAGAAGTAAAAGCATACTGTGTTGAAAAATATGGTGAAGAATTTGACGAAGCAGAAATGAAACTTGCAGACGTTCTTTATAAGCTTGAAAAAACAGTTGTAAGATACATGGCTTTAGAAGAACACAAGAGAGTTGATGGAAGAGAACTAGATGAAATTCGTCCACTTTCTGCAGAAGTAGATATTTTACCTAGAACTCATGGTAGTGCAATGTTTTCAAGAGGTCTTACACAAGTATTATCTATTTGTACTCTTGGAACTAAGCAAGATGAACAAGAGTTAGATGGCTTAGATGAGGAAACATCAAAGAGATATATGCATCAATATAACTTCCCACCATATAGTGTTGGTGAAGCAAGAGGTGTTAGAAGCCCTGGAAGAAGAGAAATTGGACATGGTGCACTTGCTGAAAGAGCATTAGTTCCAGTTATTCCTTCAGAAGAAGAGTTCCCATATACAATTAGAGTAGTATCTGAAGTACTATCTTCAAATGGTTCTACTTCACAAGGTAGTATCTGTGGCTCAACAATGGCACTTATGGCAGCAGGTGTTCCAATTAAGGCACCAGTTGCTGGTATTTCAACAGGACTTGTTACAGATGAAAATGATAGAAACAGATATGTAATGTTTACTGATATTCAAGGAATTGAAGACTTCTTTGGAGATATGGACTTTAAGGTTGCAGGTACTAAAAATGGTATTACAGCTATTCAAGTTGATATTAAAATTGATGGTTTAACTTATGATATCATTGAGCAAGCATTTGAAAGAACACACAGAGCAAGAGAGTATATTTTAGATAACATAATGCTTAAAGCAATTCCTGAAGTTCGTCCAGAGATTTCTAAATATGCTCCAAAAATTATTACAATGTCTATTGACCCTGATAAGATTAAAGACGTTATCGGAAGTGGTGGAAAAACGATCAACAAGATTATTGCAGAGACAGGCGTTAAAATCGATATTGAAGATGATGGAAGAGTATTTATTGCTTCTCCAGATACAGATGCTGCTAATAGAGCTTTAGAAATCATAAAAGCTATTACAATGGATTTAGAAGTTGGTAAAATTTATGATGGAAAAGTAGTTAGAATAATGAACTTTGGTGCTTTTGTAGAAGTTGCTCCAGGCAAAGAAGGTATGGTTCACATTTCTAAACTTGATAAAGGCAGAGTAGAAAAGGTAGAAGATGTTGTTGCTATCGGTGATCCTATAAGGGTAAAAGTAATTGAAATAGATGATCAAGGCAGAGTTAATATGATGAGAATTGTTGACTAAAATATAATAAATAGTGTATCATTTATTTAGGATTATATTAGAGTAAACTTATAATCATATTTGTATTTTTCAAATCTTATTTAAGGGGGATTTTTATAATGAATGAACAATTAATTAGTTCTTTAACACCACAAGATCAAGCTGGAATAGCAGCTGTTTTTGGTGCACTTGCAGGAATGGGAATAGCTTTTACAATCATTTGTTTAGTAATAGGTATACTTACTATCGTTGCTATGTGGAAAATATTCACTAAAGCTGGAGAAAAGGGTTGGAAATCAATTATTCCCATATACAACACGTATATTTTATGTAAGATTGCTGGAAGAAACTTCTGGAAAATATTTGGCATAACTGTAGCTTTGTATATTTTACCATTAATAATTGGTGCTGTTGGTAGTGGCGTCGTTGCTACTATTTTAGGAATTGTATGCTTTGCTTTATCTATTTGGTTGATTGTTGAAATAGTTTTGGTATATCATGGACTTTCAAAGAACTTCGGTCATGGAGCAGGATTCACAGTTGGTTTGATATTCTTAAATACAATTTTTGTTTTAATTCTTGGATTTGGTAGTAGCCAATATATTGGAAATAAAGCAGAATAGTTTAATTTTGATAATTATAAGTTTATTCATTAAGTGAGGGATTTAAAATCCCTCACTTTTTTGTAAATTATTACAATTTAACTACAATCCTTTAAAGAAATTGGATTTTTAGTTATAATAAATACTAAGAAAAGTTAGGAAGAGGGCTTTTGATGAAAGTATACGCTTTTGTAGGGCCAAGCCGGCACGGGTAAAAGTCATCGTGCTCAAATGGTTGCCAAAATGAAAGGAACTGAATATATAATAGATGATGCTATACTAATCAAAGGAAATAAGATTATCTGCGGAGATTCTGCCAAAAAAGCATCAACTAAGATAGAAGCGGTTAAAAGAGCACTTTTTTCTTTTAAGGGCCAAGTGGAACAAATCAAAGAAGTCTTAGATAGAGAAAAGCCAGAAAGCATCCTTATTTTAGGAACCTCTGATGATATGGTCCAAAAAATAGTTAGAAATCTTAAACTTCCTGAAATTGAGGAAACGATATATATTGAGGATGTGTCAAGCCCGGAGGAAATCGCAGCCGCTAGAAGTGCCAGAATGTCTGGTGGAAAACATGTTATTCCTGTACCAACGTTTGAGCTTAAGAAAGACTTTTCAGGGTACCTTCTAGATCCACTTCAAATTTTCAGGTGGAAGGGGCGTGGAAGTGAGCCAGTATTGTTAGAAAAGTCTTTAATAAGACCAACTTTTAGTTATTTGGGAAAATATACTATTTCGGATAATGTTTTTAAGACTATAATTAAAAATGTTGCTACTCAAATTAACGCTATATATAAGGTTCAAAGAATAAACGTTGAAACGAAGCAAGGCGGTATAATGATTTATATTGACGTTATTGTTGAATATGGAGTTATAGTTAAGACAGCACTTGCAGAATTTAAGCAAAAGGTTAGTAAAGAAATAGACAGGCTGACAGCTATGAATGTTTTGGAAATAGGTATTTCAGCGAAAGGGATTCACATAAATAAGAAGTAACGTTTACAATTTTTTAACAAATTACTTAACATTTGTTAAAAAAAGTTGTATATTATTATTTACGAAAGCGGAGGACGCTTGCAGATAAATTACGAACTTATGTGGTTTATGTATGTTCCATGAAGTTCCGAATTTTGTATCTACTCTCGCAAAATTAGGTTACTTTAATGGATTCATGTATAATCTTATTAAGTTCACAAAGATGTGGATTACCACGCATCTTTAGTAATTTATTGTATTTTCGTGAATGCCTTCGGGCATTCATTTAAAAGAGAGGTTATTTTAGAAAGGCACGTCCTTCCGAAATTAATCTCTTTTTTTTACTTTTAAGGAGGCGATTATTACATTGAAGAAAGTTTTAGTAGTTGACGATGATAAGAATATATGTGAACTATTGAACATCTATCTAAAAAATGAAGGATATGATGTTGTTTTTGCGTATGACGGTAGTGACGCTGTAAACAAAGCAAAACTAGAAGTCCCTGATATTATCGTACTTGATGTAATGATGCCTGTAATTAACGGATGGGAAGCTTGTAAATTGATTAGGCAATTTTCAAAAGTGCCAATTATAATGCTTACCGCTATGGATACCTTGGAGAATAAAATTCAAGGTTTAAACATCGGTGCAGATGATTATATTGTTAAGCCTTTTGAACCAACAGAAGTTGTTGCAAGAATAGCTGCACACTTAAGGAGAGAGGAAGATAAGGCACCAGTTGTAGAGCAAAAAAAATCACAAAGTATTGAAATTGACAATTTAAAGATTAATTTAGATACTTACGAAGTAAAATTAAATGATAAATTAGTAACTGATCTAAAACCAAAGGAAATACAGCTTTTGTATTTCTTTATGACTAATATTAATCAAGTTTTTACTAGAGAACAATTACTAGATAAAGTATGGGGTTATGAGTACTATGGTGGTACAAGAACAGTAGATGTACATATTAAAAGTGTTAGAGAAAAGCTTTCAAGCTCAAAGAACAAATGGGAAATTAAAACAATTTGGAATGTTGGATATAAATTTGAAGTAAAGGAATAATAACATGTTCAAGAGTATTTATATGAAACTCTTTGTTACATATTTGTCCTTGTTTTTAGCAATAATTGTGGTTATCTCTTTTTTCATGATTAGTATTTTTTATAGAGAATTTATTGTTCAAGCGGCTTCAAATCTTGAAAACGCGGGAGCGAAAACAAATGCTTTAATGGAAAGATACTATAATAATGAAATAACCAGAGTAGAGCTTAATTCATGGATAAATGCAATGAGTTATATTTCAAATATCAAAATATATGTTTTAAATCCAGACACAACCAGACTTTCTGTAGGAGATAGTAATGGCCAGGTTCAACTTAATTCTCAGATTATTTCTGACATTACAGAAATAATGAATGGTGCAACGGTTCAAAGAATGAATCCTATTAAACTTTCTTCTGAGGATGAAGTTGTTTATGTTGGAATGCCGCTAGAGTATAATGGCCAGATTTCTGGAGTAATACTATTGTTTACTCCTATGACTGAACTTAACAATATCTCTAAAGAAGTTTTTCAAACAATGCTTTTGATAATTGTCGTTGCTATTTTGATAAGTGCATTAACAATTTTGAGAAGTTCTATTCGTATTTCAGAGCCGATTGTAAAAATTAGTAATTATGCTATTGAATTAGGACGTGGCAGGGAAGTTCCAGATGTTGAAATAGAATCAAAAGATGAAATCGGTCATTTGGCGAGGTCTTTCAATATCATGAAAAAAGAAATATTAGTTGCAGAACAAATGAGACGAGATATAGTAGCTAATGTTTCTCACGAACTTAGAACACCGCTAACTTCAATTATAGGCTTTTTGAAAGGAATTCTTGATGGTTTAATTAAGCCTGAAGATGAAAAGAAGTATCTGAAAATTGCTTATGATGAATCTAATAGACTAAAAGAACTAACCCAGGAGATAGTTGAGGTTGCTAAACTCGAGTCAGGTTCTACAAAACTAAATAAAGAACGTTTTTGTTTAAATGACTTAGCGAAAGATGTTAAACTAGAACTTGATGGAATGATTAAAGAAAAGAATTTATCCTTTATTTTAGAAGAAAAAGTAAAGAATATTGATATATATGGTGATAAAGACAGGATTAGACAAATCCTTATAAATATTATTAATAATTCATACAAATTTACTGACAAGGGTTATATTAAGTTAATAGTTAATAAAAAAGATAAGAATGCTATTATCCAGATAATTGATTCTGGAATAGGTATTAAAAAAGATAAGATTTCATATCTATTTAATAAATTTTATACAGCTAATGAGTATGGAACGGCGACAAATGGTGCAGGCCTTGGACTTAATATTGTTAAAAACATTGTTGATATGCATGATGGAACAATTAAAGTTGATAGTGAATTTGGAAAGGGAACTAAGATAACCATTCATATTCCGGTAAACTTAGAAATGAAAGAATAAATAAATGAAAGGAGATGACGAAATATCATGAACAAAAAGATAATGACAATTACAACTATAATGTTAATACTTCTTATTGCTGTGCTTATAATTATCTATTTTAACTATGTTAAGAAAGAACCAAATGAAGTCACAACTAAAAATGATTTTTCGGGTGATGTAGAATTAACATCTACACCAACTACATCTCCTTTAGCAGTTCCTAATATAACTGATTTAGTTGAAACCAATGGTTCTGGTAATGTGATTATACAAGATACACCTGTACCGACTAATACAATAGAAGCTAAAAAGACTACAAAGCTTCCAAAAATTACGAGTACTCCTGTGCCAGAAATTACAGAAGAACCGATTGTTACATCTGTTCCTCAAATAGAAAAAGATGAAAATATTATAGTTGAGCCAATTATATCTTCTGATAATGAAACTTCTAATCAAGATAAGCAACAAGTGCTGTCAGAGATTGATGATGCTCTTCAAGGGCTTTTAGAAGCGGTAGGAAAGGTGCCTACTGTTGATGAAGAAAAACTAAATAAGACCCTTGAGAATAGTGAGGTGTAATATGAAGAAGACGATTACATCATTACTATTAACTTTTATAATTTTATGTTCAACAAATTCATTTATTCTAGCTGATGGATCTGGTGAGGATATTAATATTCCATCTCTTACAATTGAACAACTTATGCTTTTGTCAAAATCTAAACAGGCAAAAGTAGATATTATTAAAAAGAACAACAATGAAATACAAGAGTGTAAAGATAAACTAAGTAATCAGATTAAAACTGCTGCAGAAAAAATTAATACATTGAAGATTGAAGTTGTTGAAAATACTGCAGAGATTTCTGATGAAAAACTTGAGGAACTTAAGAACCTATTAGAAATTATACAAAGTTCATCTAAGACATTAAATGAAGATGCAATTACTGTCTCAAAAGAAATAGATGATATTCTTGATTTAATTATTGCTAAGGGTATGAAGCTTGAGCAATATGATAAAATAATTGATAAGCAGAACGATTTGATTGTTAAAATGAAGAACATTTTAGCTAATATTGAGAAGATTTAAGGAGTTTTAAATGGGATTTTTTGACAAACTAAAAAATGGATTAACAAAGACTAAAAATGCTTTTAATGATAGAGTTAATGAAGTAATGGCCAACTTTAGAAAAGTTGATGAAGAACTAATGGAATCATTAGAAGAAGCTTTAATTCTTTCAGATGTTGGTGTTGAACCTTCACAAAGGATAATTGAGAAGCTACGCCAGAGAGTTAAGCTTGAAAAAATTGAGGACAAAGATGAAGTTAAGAATGCACTTATCGATGAACTTGCTAAGGAATTATCTAAAAACGATTCATCATTAAAATTAGATAGTAAACCATCTATTATTATGATGGTTGGTGTAAATGGTGCAGGTAAAACGACTTCAATTGGGAAGATAGCATATTCTTTAAAGAATGAAGGAAAGAAAGTTTTGTGTGTTGCAGGTGATACTTTTAGAGCAGCTGCAATAGAACAATTAGAAGAATGGGCAAAAAGAGCCGAAGTTCCATTTTTTAGAAAACCAGAGGGTTCTGATCCTGCTTCTGTTGTTTTTGATGGAATTAAAATGGCCAAAGACGAAGGTTATGATGTTGTTATAGTTGATACCGCTGGAAGACTGCACACAAAAAAGAATTTAATGGATGAACTTGCAAAGATTCAGAGAATTGTTGATAGAGAGCTTGATAGTGCTTCACAAGAAGTTTTACTTGTTCTTGATGGTACTACTGGGCAAAATATGATAATGCAGGCAAAAGAATTTAGTGATGTTGCCAAGATAACTGGCCTTGTATTAACAAAAATAGATGGTTCTGCTAAAGGTGGGGCAGTTATTGGTATATGTTCAGAAATGAATATTCCAATTAAATACATTGGAGTTGGAGAAAAAATAGATGACTTACAAAAATTTGATGCTAGTGAATTTGCTAAGGCCCTATTTGATGAATAAGATTAATTAAATGTGTGAATATGCCTATTATTTATAGGCATATTTTTTTGCAAAAAAATCCCTCATGGAATACTCCATGAGGGAAAGGCACTCAATGCTCAAGAACCATAGGCCTAGGATGGTCTGCCTTTGTAAGTATTTTGCTCTTAACTTCTTCACTCAGCTTAAAGCCAAGAAGCTCCAAGCAGCGAATAGTTGCCCTAGGACCAGGACCATCATATCCACCTTCCAAGGCATCAATGTACAGATCAAAAACTGTGGAACCATCATGGCCAGTAGCCATAAGATTAATCCTATATCCAGTATCACTTTTAGATGATTGCGCAAAGAAAATCTTTCCGCGTACTATCAATTCAGGGATATACGACATCTTTTCCAAATACTCTTCAAGCTTTGCAAGATTCTTTTCAGAGTTTCCTTCACTGATACCAACATACCCGAGTCCGCCAGACAGGCAATCAAAGTAGAATTCGCTACCCAATTTCTTTGCCCCCTTTTTCATTGTGCAATGCAGATGGTAATATTAAAGAATCAGAAGTGCCTAGCTAAATATGGTTGCAGAGGAAATTATACCACGTCCATGTTTTAAAGTAAACATAATATTGATAATTTTTTTAAATAGTGGTAGTATTATTACGATTATTGAATAAGACTAAAAGGGAGATATATATGAAAATTGGATTTATAAGCTTAGGATGTAGTAAAAACTTGGTTGATACAGAAATGATGATTGGACTATTTAAGAAAAACAGCTTCACTATTGTATCAAATCCTGAAGATGCAGATATTATAATTGTAAATACATGTGGATTTATTGAAAGTGCTAAAAAGGAAGCAATTGATACATTACTAGAAATGGCTGAATATAAAAAGAAAAACTGTAAGGCTTTAGTTGCTACTGGCTGTTTAGTTCAAAGATATAAAGAAGACTTAATTAAAGAATTACCAGAAGTTGATCTTTTTATTACTATTGATGAGTATGATAATCTTTATAGTCTTGTTGCAGGTCTTATATCAAATGAAGGTGACAATTTTACGAAACTTAGTTATTTTGAAAGAGAAATATCTACAAATGGTTATTATGCATATTTAAAGATAGCAGAAGGTTGTAGCAATAATTGTACATATTGCGCTATTCCTAAGATTAGAGGACCATATGTTAGTAGACCATTTGAGGATATTATTAAAGAAGCCAAGGCACTTAGTGACAAGGGTCTTGAAGAACTAATTGTTATAGCACAAGATACAACAAGATATGGTGAGGATTTATATGGTAACAAAAGACTTGCTGAGCTTTTAAGAGAGCTTTGCAAAATGAATTTTACATGGGTTAGATTTTTATATGCATATCCGGAAACTATTACCGATGAGCTAATTGAAACTGTTAAAAATGAGGAAAAATTAGTAAACTATTTCGATATGCCAATACAACATATATCAGATAATGTCTTAAGACGAATGGGGAGAAGAACAACTGGAAATCAGGTAAGAAAGATTATTGAAAAAATTAGAAATGAGATTCCTAATGTTGTTTTAAGAACATCACTAATTGCTGGTTTTCCAGGAGAAACAGAGGAAGAGTTTAATGAGTTAAAGGGATTTGTTAAGGAAGTTAAATTTGATAGATTAGGATGTTTTGCATATTCAAAGGAAGATGGTACTCCTGCCGAAAAAATGGATGGACAATTACCAATGACGATTAAGAAGAAGCGTGCAAATGATATTATGAAAATTCAAAAGCAAGTTTCTAATGAAAACAATAAATCTTTAATAGGCAAAGAATTTAAAGTACTTGTTGAAAATATAACTGAAGATGGGAAATATTACATCGCTCGATCATATAGAGAAGTGCCTGAAGATACAGATGGTGTGATATACGTTGAAAATACAAAAGACATTATTATTGGTGATTTTGTAAAAGTTAAGATAATAGAAGCAATGGATTATGATTTAGTAGCAAAATTGGTGTAATAAAAAAGCCTCCATATGGAGGCTTTTTTATTTTATATATTAAGGAGTTCATTGATGTATACTGCTCTATTAGGATATGTTTTTGCAAAAGATTTTTGGTTTATAAAGAAAAATGCTACACTATCTGCAAAATCTTCACTAAGTTTTCCATCATGATTTTCTGCAAATTTCTTTGCATACGAACTTATAAAGTTCTTGTCTTGGTTAACTATATTTTGATAGTTTGTATAAGAATAATCAATCATTTTATTATCCATAAGATTACTTGCCCAAGTGTGAGCTATCTCATGATAAATAATGTTCATCTGTGTAGTTTTGGCATATTTTCCAAAGTTGTAAAGTGTAATTGTTCTATTCTTCGTTGTGCCTGCAATATTAGATGTATTGGAATAAGGAATCATCTTAATTTCAGTTAGATTAGATAACATATTGCTTGGTAGCTTTGAAATGTACTGCTCTAGCTTCTTTAATGATGACTTATCTTTGTCAGAATAGACTATTTTGATATTATTAAACGTTGTTACGAATGTATTTAGTTTTTTCCCTTCAACTAAAGTATAGTCATTTAATCTACCATTTTTATCACAAAAGTAGTACTTAAATGATACATATTCTCCAGCATCATCATAAAGGACAATTTCCTTATGGCCTGATAAATTAGTAACATCAATAGTGACTATATTTTCAACAGGAATTAATTGATTTCCTTCGTAGAATATTGGAGAACTAATATCTTTTATGTAAAACGATAGATTATTTTGAACTCTAGTATCAATAATAGAGTTCGTATTCTGTGTTGGTACTATGTTGTATTCAATAGGAGTAGTTGCAAAGGCAAATGACACGGCTGTAAAGCAAGCGATTAAAATAATTATCAAGCTTGCTAAGCAACTTTTAAAAGAAAGGAATCTTTTTGTCATATGCCTCGCCTCCTTCCTCCCAAATGGGAGTTTTTTTCTTTTGTGTTATGAGCATATATATTTTAAGTTAACTTAATTATAACATGAAAATAGCCGTAAGTAAAGTGAAACCCTTGCGGTACAAGCGATACAAGGCACTGAAGAACAATCAACATAAGTTATTGCTGCTTACGGAAATAAGGAAATTAACAAGTCGGGGAGTATAAAGAAATAATAAAAAAAATTTTTTTATGTCCAGTTTCAAGACTTATGTAAACTAAAAACGAATAATTCGTCTAAAAGCTAAATTTCCGTAAACTTTTATGTGTTTTTTTATTGAAATTTTTTCTTATTTATGATATGAATATGTAACAGAATTGTAACAATATTATGTAGATTTTTGAAAGGTTTTTACGTATGAAAATATATTGTTTAAAATCAACAATAGTAATGGCTTTGTTGATTATTTTATGTTTTGGAGGGTTTGTATTGGCTAATACTAGCTCTTCACATTGGTCAAGCAATTTAATATCTATATTCAACGAAAATGGCTATTTAGATAGTAATACTGATTTTTCAGATCCAAATTCTGATATCACAAAAGGTGAATTTAGCTATATCGCAAACAAGTATTATTCTTTTGACGAATCTTCTTCGTTTGATGATGCGATTGTTGTTTCTCAAGAGCATGGCTTTATGCTTAATGCAAAATCAAATGATTTTGTTAAGCGTGAAGAAGCATGTGCGATATTTTGTCAATTACTAAGTCTGGAGATTTCTAGTAATGATATTGGTTTTGAAGATTCAGGGGATATTACGGCTTGGGCAATTCCGTATGTTAGTAAAGTTTGCCAAGAGGGCATTGTCATTGGTTATCCTGATAATACATTTAAGCCTCAAAAAAATCTGTCTAAGGCAGAGTTCATAACGATGCTTTCGAGAGTTAAAGGCTCTGGAGGACCTACAAGTGCTTTGCCTATAGAACTTATAGACGAAGACATAGATAGTATACAAGTTGGAGTAATGAATTACTCTGGTGATGTAATCAAAGTAAACATTATAGACGAGCAATTTGAAATGATTAGTGGTGAAACTATTACACTCTCGATATCTCTTCCAGAAGAGTACGATGATGTTATCACAACAGTTGATGATAGTATAATTAATTATTCAAATGATTTTAATACATTAACAGCCACATCGTCTGGCACAACAGAAATACATTTTAAAACGTTAGATGATAAACTTAAGAAAACAATTAAAATTAATATAAAATAAGTGGAGGGAAAGTAATGAAAACACGTATTAGTAAGGCATTTTTAATTTTATTATCATTGGTTGTTGTTTTTGCACTTGCAATTTCAGCAGCTTCTGCCGTAGCACCAAAGTCATTTAGTGACTTGTCTACAAAACACTGGTGTTATGAAAAGATCATGGATTTCCTAGATAGAAAATTTATCGACGGATATGAAGATGGTACTTTTAGAGCAGATAACACAATCACAAGAGCCGAATTTGTTAAAATTGTAAATAACTTCTTCGGTTATGATTCTTCAAAGACAACTGATAAATTCAGTGATGTTCCTGCAGACGCATGGTATGTTGGATACGTTGCTGAAGCAGTTAACAGGGGTTACATCGAAGGATACCCTGACGGAACTTTTAGACCTCAAAAACCTATCAGACGTCAAGAAGCAACAGTAATTTTATCAAGAATTTTAGGAATTGATAAAGAAGTATATCCAGCTGATCATAAAGATGGTCTAGCTCAGTATTCAGATGGAGAACAAATTGAAGAATGGGCTTATCAAGCTGTACATAGCTATTCAGTACATAACTTTATCAATGGTTACGAAGATGGTTCATTAAGAATTCTTCAAAACGTAACAAGAGCTGAAACAGTTGAACTACTTCATAAGTTAGAGCAAAATATCGAAATCGATAGAAGTGGGGACAAAATAGTAGTTCCTACTAAGAAACCATCAGGCGGTGGTGGAGGTGGACCAAAGACAACACCAAAGCCAACAGCTACACCAGTTCCAGATAATCCAAGCTTGAATGTTAGCAAAGAGATTACAAGCACACCAGCTAGTGGAGACAAATATGGACTAGGTGAAAAAGTTGTATTTTTAGTAACGGTTGAAAATAATGGTAACGTTGCACTAGAAAACGTTAAAGTTGAAGATCAACTAGAAGGAGTAGTTTTAGTTTCTGGTGATGAAATTGTTAAAGAACTTAAAGTTGGAGAAACTGCAACTTTAGTTTATGAATATACTATTACAGAATCAGATATTGGTAAGGATCTTAAAAACGTTGCTGTAGCATCAACTAGTGGAGATAAAACAGTTGATAGTGGTGATACAGATATTCCTGTTGAAGATCTAAATCCTCATTTAACAGTTGAAAAAGAAATCACAAGTACTCCTGCAAGTGGAGACACATATGCACTAGGAGAAGAAGTTACATTCGTAATTACAGTAACAAACGATGGTAACGTAACACTAACAGACATTACAGTTACTGATGAACTTACAAGTGGCGAATGGGCTATTGAAAGCTTAGCACCAGATGCAAGTGAAGAATTTGAAACATCATATGTAGTTACAGAAGCAGATATCGTTGCAGGTTCGTTAGTTAACGTAGCAGTAGCTTCAGGTTCTGGCGATGTAGATAATAGTGGAGAAAAAGAAGTTCCAATAGACGAACCAAATCCACATATGACAGTAGAAAAAGAAATCACAAGTACTCCTGCAAGTGGAGACACATATGCTTTAGGCGAAGAAGTTACATTCGTAATTACAGTAACAAACGATGGTAACGTTACACTAACAGACATTACAGTTACTGATGAACTTACAAGTGGCGAATGGACAATTAAAGAATTAGCACCAGATGCAAGTGAAGAATTTGAGACAACATATGTAGTTACAGAAGCAGATATCGTTGCAGGTTCGTTAGTTAACGTAGCAGTAGCTTCAGGTTCTGGCGATGTAGATAA
>JAEEHF010000087.1 GCA_016280725.1 Bacillota bacterium
ATTAGATGGATTCGATGAATTAGACATTGATGTTTGTGATTATCCATTAGCTTTCATTTTCTTTTGGCCAATTATGGTTATTGCAATACTCGCTTTTGGAATAAAGCAAATGATCAAACTCGTAATGGACATGTTTACTGTAAGGAAAGAGTAGGGCATGTGGCGAAGTGGTAACGCAGTGGTCTGCAAAACCATTATGCATCAGTTCGAATCTGATCGTGCCCTCAAAAATTTAGTGCGTTAGTTCAGTCCGGTTAGAATGCCAGATTGATAATGTTGGGTCTGCTAGTTCAAATCTAGCATGTACTATTGTTAATTTTAATTTATAAATTTATGAACACTTCTGAAATTGGAAATTTAGGAGAAATTGCAGCAATTAAGAAATTTTTAGAATTAGGTGTTCGTGTTTATATTCCGTTTGGTGATGGTAATATAGTTGATTTAATAGCAGAATGAAATAATAAACTTTATAAAATTCAAGTTAAAACTACTGAAAAAATTTTAGAGAATTCTTTTATGTGTTGATCAATAACCCACCAAAACGGATATCACGGATCTAGGAAAAATTATACCGATGAAGAAGTAGACTTTTTTGTTTTATATTGTATAGAATCGGAAAGTTTATGTTTAGTACCTTATTCTGAAATAAAAGATTTAGGAACAGTTATAATTAGATTAGATTCTTATGATGGAATAAGGAAGAAAGGAATGCGTTTTGAAAAAGATTATAATTTTGAAAATTATATAAAATAAAATACGGTCTATTGGTCTAAAGGCTAGGATACATGACTGTCTATCATGGGGTAGGGGTTCGATTCCCCTATGGACCGCAAATAACTTCGCAGGTGCAAGTTCAAATCTTGCCCCAATGACAAGCGGTGGGTAGCTTAAACGGCAGAGTGACGAAGTTTGAAATATATGGGTAGTTGCTAAGTTGGTAGCTGACAACCACACGGACTGAGTGGGTAAGCCGTGATACTGGCGGTTCGAATCCGTACTATCCACAATTGGGGATGTAGCTCAACTGCGTAGAGCAGGGCTCTGTTAAAGCTCAGGTTGTAGGTTCGAGTCCTATCGTCCCCGCTAAAAATAAAAAGGAAGGGTAGCTCAGAAGGTAGAGCGTAGGCCTGAAGAGCCTAGCGTCAGTGGTTCGATTCCACTCTCTTCCACAATTCACCTGTCCCACTTCAACTATAAAATGCCCTAGTGGTGGAATGGTAGACACAAGGGACTTAAAATCCCTCGGCCCGAAACGGTCGTGCCGGTTCGACTCCGGCCTGGGGCACCATTTTCTTTTTTGTTGAGGTTAAAAAACGGTGCGTTCTATAGGCACAGGTTTGACGTTGCGAGTTAGGAGTTTAGCATCGTTCTCCTAACTTTTCTTTTTATTATTAAAATATGGCAAAAAGAGTAAATAAATTTGTTAAATGGAAAGACAAAGAGTATGCATATGTCATTGGTGATGAACCAGATCAGTATTGTGACATGTGTGCCTTTAGTCACATTTGTAGTCAGGTGATTACAAAGAAATTACATTATGATGATTCTCCCATGGTTCTTTGTGAACAACTTTCTACGAGGGAGAATACTAATTTCTCATTTTTTGTTGAATCCAAAGACGCTAAAAATTATTTGTAATGGTACTTAAAATGGTTTCTAATTCCATTTCAGATAATATTGAAGTGGATGGGGTTTCTGAAATTGGTTTGTCTTATGAAGATAAACTCAATTTCTTCAACAAAATTTACAATAAACTTCCTGAGGTGAATCCAAAATGGTTTCACTTTTTACTAAAAGGACTTTGTGAAAACCTTGGCGAATTTAGTGTTGAGGATGGAAATGAAGTTTTTACATTAGAATTATAATGAAAGACGAACACATTTACTTTTGAGATGATGAAATCGATAACAAGGGAACAACACCAGATACTTCTGGACAGGAATTGCAACAAGAGCAAACACAGGATACGAACAAATAAGTACGGTGTGTCTTGGTGCGTAATATGCGGATTGTTATCAACAAAACCAGGTGATCCAGTTAATGACAATGATTTATTATTAATTACCAATGATTAAGTATTTGTTTATTGCAATCTTAGGTATTGCTTGGTTTCTGATTCCAAAAGACGACATTTAACATGTTGGCGTTGGCAGATTGGTAATGCGCATCGTTGTGGTCGATGTATATATCAGTTCGAATCTGATACGTCAACCAAAAATAAATTTGGGTTTGTGAAAAGTTTTGTGTATATTTGCCTATACAAAAAATGTTTAACTTAAAATTTTAAATTATGGCAAGTAAAAAATATACAGATGTGGATATAATAAAAGCAGTAAAAGAATCTTTTTCTTATAGAGAAGTTTGTAGAAAATTAGGTATAAGTGATCGTGGTGGCAGTCCTGAACATATTAAAAAGAAAATTAATAAATTAGGATTAGATACTAGTCATTTTACTGGAAAATCTTGAGCTAAAGGTCAAACAGCACAAGAAAATTCTGTTATAAGAAAAAAAGATATTTCTGAAATTTTAGTAGAAAACTCTGGATGAACTTCGTACAATGTTAAAAATAGACTTTTAAAAGAAGGATTAAAAGAATATAAATGTGAATGCTGTGGCAATACTCAATGGAATAATAAACCGATTCCACTACAATTGCATCATATAAATGGAGATCATACAGATAATCGTTTAGAAAACTTACAAATTTTATGTCCTAATTGTCACGCTCAAACAGATACTTATTCTAAACAAAAATAATTGTTTACAGTGATTCGAATTCCACACGTCAACCTTATTAAGTATGGAGAAGATTGTTGTAGGGCAAATTGAAGGGCATGACGTACTTTATATGCCTGAAAAAGATTATGTATTCTGTAAGAATACAGTATTGCCTTTACATATAATGTTAGAGGCATTAAGAAACAATGCAGATCGAGTAGAAGTTCCAGAAAAGAATCTTGTGATTAAACTTTCTGAAGCTACTGTTGATATGGGTTGTTTAACTACTACGAAAGAAAATTTATATAGCATTAAAAAGAATATCAGTAAAATAAAAGATTAAGACTATTATGGCAACTCAAACAAGTCCTAATAAAGGCGTGTCGAGTGTTATCAGACAGAAGGCTCATAGTTTTGAGGAAGAGCAGAAGGCTCGAATCATCTCTGTGTGCTCTGGTAAGATGAAATACGCAGATGTTCTCAATTTTATCGAAAATGAAATTGAGCAATCTAAGAAAATGTCTAATTTCCGTTACACTATTAAGTGTTGGAAATCTGATGGCGCTTATCAGCTTAACAAAGCAATCACTGAAGTTTTCGGTGTTGCAAGAGCAAAGCAGGATTCACAGCCGAGTGGTGGTGAAACTCCTATCGAAACTCTGGATATCATCTTAGCTGATGGTACCAGAACAAAAGTTCCTTACGGTACAATTGATATGAGCGATTTAGGTGAAGGGAGTTCTATCTCTATTGCCTATGACTCTGACAAACATCGTTTGGAAGTAAAGGGTAAGTGCCAGTATAAGTTCCAGTCTTTGATGGATGACATCATTGCTAGAACTAAGGAGCTTCTCGCAACAGAATCGATTTATAAGAATCAGATTCTTGAAATCACAGATATCAATGAGCCCAAGATTATGAATCTTGATGGCATTGATAAGCAGCTTATGGTTCTTTCTCAGAAGACTGAGTTTGAACTTCAGCCGCTTCGTTCCAGAATTTTCTATCCCGAGAAGTGTATTCAGAAGGGAATTCCTCTTAAGTACGGTTGCTTGCTGGAAGGTAAGTATGGTACTGGTAAGACTTTGTACGCTTTTAAGCTTGCAAAGGATGCAGTAGCGCATAACTGGGCATTTATTTATCTGAAGAATCCTGAGATTCTCGCTGAAGTTCTCAGAATGTGTCAGGTAATTGATCGTTCTGGTTATGGTGTGGTCGTATTTGTTGAAGATATTGACCAGGTCACTAGAGGAAATCGTGATGCCAAACTTCAGGATATTCTTAATACCCTTGATGGTGGTGATACGAAAGACCTTAACGTAATTACGTTATTTACAACTAATCACATTGAGCTCATTGAACCGACTTTCCTTCGTGGTAAGCGAATTGGTTCTGTGATTACCATGGACTGCTTGGATGCAGAGACTGCTGAAAAGTTTATTAAGGCGTCCTTCACTGAACAGGAAGGATATATTCTCGATGGAGACTTTACCGATGTATACAAATATATCGAAGGTGCTGGAATTGCTCCCGCATTTATGGCCGAAATCGTTGAATCCGCCAAGTCCAAGCTCATCTTTATGGATGACAATAAGGTAACTCCTTTCCATATCAAGGCAAGTGTAGAGTCTTATCAGAGACAAGTTGCTCTTGCGCAAAAGAAGGATGTTACTGAAACTCCTCCTGAGAAGTTGGTTAAGGCTCTTCGTGAGGTATTGGGTACTTCTGAGCTCAACAAACTCGAACCTATTCTTCAGATTATTGAAGAACACTGGGACGTTGAACGTGATGATTACAAAGATTAAGAATGAAAGGTTTTAATCTTTTTAGTAGAGGTAAGGTAAACCCTTTGGTATTAAATGATTATGTACTAAAGGGTTTCCAAAACCCTATGATTCTGGAAGAGAGTAAATCTTTTTCAGCTCCGATCGATATCTTTTCAAGATTGATGAAGAATCGAATCATCTTTCTTGGAGATGAAATTGATGATCAAGTTGCAAATATAATAACTGCACAACTTCTTTACATGGAAGCAATTAATAATGATCCAATTACGATCTATATTAATTCTCCAGGTGGATCTATTATAGATGGTCTTGCAATTTATGACACAATGCAAATTGTAAAACCAGTTGTAAAAACTGTGTGTACAGGAATGGCTGCATCAATGGCATCTGTTTTACTTTGTGCAGGTTCAAAAGGAGAAAGAAGGATCCTTCCTAATGGACAAGTTCTTATCCATCAGCCTTCTGGTGGAACTTACGGAACTGCTGCAGATATGACTATTGATGTTAATCACATTAATCATGCTAAGCAAACTCTTTATAACATTCTATCAAGACATACGGGACAGCCTGTTGAAAAAATCATAGAAGATAGTCAAAGAGACTTTTGGCTTACCGCTGAGGAAGCAAAGGAGTATGGTTGTGTAGACAATATTGTGTCATATAATAAATAATCGAAAAGGGTTTAGGAGAAAACAGCAAACCAGAAACCCTGAGCCACTGGAGACGGGCCCCCGTCATGGCGACAGACCACGAGGTAATTCTCAAGGAGCACTGTTAGGCTGTTTATACGGGCTTGTGGTGGAATGGTAGACACGCCAGTCTTAGGAACTGGTGCGAAGTAATAGTAGCGTGCGGGTTCGAGTCCCGCCAAGCCCACAAATAATTATGGATAATGATTTTAAGAAAAAGTTTTTAATGAATAGAGATGAAACAGGTAGGTTTATTGTGAAATCATTAAAAACGGGTAAAACTTATTTTGTAGAAACTTTAGATAATGGTGATAGAAATGATTGGGGTGATTTAGATCCAGTTACTAAGAAATTAACTGGTTCTTATGGTGATAAATACAAAGGAAGTATAAAACCAGAAGAATCATTAATAACAGAAGAGAACGGATTTGAAAAAATTTATATGCTTGATCCCGGACAGTCACCATTAGATTATATTAATCAATTAGACGAAAAGTATTCATAAATGGATCGACCTCTTAGCTCAGTAGGTAGAGCACAACACTTTTTAACGAAAATGATTAGATGCTAAAACAAGAAACCGAACTATGGGTATTATGGCAACAAAATTATCTGCCTATTTAGCGAATGCTACAGATGAGCAGATTGAAGAGATAAGGAGGACAGTTGAAGAGTTTTCCTCAACTGGAGCTATACTAAAAGAATTGATTGATTCCAATGAAAAGGAAATAGAAGACAGAGAATCAGCAGAATGGTACAATAAAGGCATACATCAGGTTTTAGAAATGCCTGAACTTTATGGCTTGAAAAAACGATCAGATATAATTAAAGAACTTGAAACAAAAACTACTAAAGCAGATTGTTTCGATGATGTTACACAAAGACTTGTGGAGTCAGAATACGAACAATCACCAAGCAACTATGAGTTGATGGAAAAAATCAACGAGATTATTCGCTACATCAATGGAAAGGAAACAGAAATGATTTAGATATGAATTAATATGATTTGATATCACGGAACAAGTAAAGAATGTTGGAAAAAAATACAAACCGAAGGTATTCTATTTGGAGTAAGAGGATTTGGTGTAGATAGATGTACATATTTGGCTACAAACATTCAAGAAGCAAAATGCTATGGAGAAATAGTTCTTCAAGTTGATTATGACCCGTTTATAAATAGTAAAGATAACAATTATGTTGATGGGTGTTGGCAAATACGAGTTTATGAACCAATTCCATTAAACAAAATCGAGGTTGTAAATGATGAAAGTTAAATAGATATGGCTAAAGCGCGAATCCGATTAAGCCTCCATTTTGCATCGGCGTAAAAACTTGATTTTTAACGAGATTTTTTGTATATTTTGTATATTTAAGAAAAAGATTAGATATGAAAGATGAAATTATAGTTCGTTATTGCCTTGGTAAATCGCCTGAGGAAATCGCAAAGGAGTTAGACCTTTCTTTGGAATTCGTGAAACTAAGCCTTTCTTTAGAAATCTTGAAACAGACTTTTCGCAAATATATGTCTGAGTAGATTATGACACTGGAAGAAGCAATAATACACTGCAAGGAAAAGGCTTGTGATAACACACAATGCGTCCTTGAGCATAGGCAACTTGCTGAATGGTTGTAAGAATTGAAAGAATTTCGTAAAAACGCAGGTAATACAAGGCAAACGTGTGACAGCAGGAGGTTTTGTTTGGAGATTGAAATATAATTAAAAATGGACCGTTCTCGTCGCCTAACGGTATGGCACTGCACTTTTAATGCAGACAAATATGGGTTCGATTCCCATCGGGAACACAAATAACCTCTTTTGGTCTCGGGTTCGAGCCACGAAGGGATCACATGGTATCATATACCTAATTATTTATTCTTTAATTTTAAAATTTGTTATTATGCGACACTAGATTGTATTTACTGATCCTCCTTAAATTTTTATAGTACTTTGGATTAAAAGAATGAAGATTATTTAATTTAAAAACTATAAAAATTATGAGACAAAATGTATTAGAATTTAAGAGCGACATCAAAGAATGGGTCGCTGCGTATAAAGAAGGAAAAGATAACCATTGGATGCATCCAATTTATTGTGCTTATTATATTGTAAAGCATCAAATTTTAGATCCCGAAAAGAGAAAAGCATTTATTGAGGCTGACATCAAACACTCTTATAAAGCGCTTCGAAATGATTGGGAAAAAAATAGTTTCAGAAAAGTTGTAAATGACTACATTGGAAGATACCCAGAAGAGACTGTATGTACTGATAAGTAAAGATTTACCATCAGTGTACGGATGTGTTCAGGGTGGTCATGCTGTAGCACAGTATTTATTAGAACATCCAAAACAACAATGGAACAATCAGTATCTTATTTATTTAAGAGCTGATGTAAACGCTTGGAAAAAGAAATTAGACAAGTATTGTATTGATTATTCTTTATTTAGAGAACCTGATTTAGATAACGCTCTTACTGCTATTGCTGTAGAGGATGAAGGTAAAATGTTTAGAAATTTAAAGTTAATCGAATAAGATTCGTCTGCCAGTACGTTAACTGGCAAAAACGCGTCATTAGTCTATTGGTAAGGCAGCTGCTTCTAAACCAGTCTTATACAGGTTCGAATCCTGTATGACGCACAATTTTACGCTCTGTTAGTTCAATGGATAGAACATCAGACTACGGATCTGAAGATAGGGGTTCGACTCCTCTATAGGGTACTAAAGTTTTAAATTATGGATAGATATTATACAAATAAAGTAAGTGATGAGTTGTTAGAACGACTTAGATCTTCAAACTTTCCCTTTAGGAGACCTTTGTTTCCAATGAGTAACGATGATGTAATCATCCCAACATATGCAGATGTATTAGATTATCTTATAAATCAAGGAATATTTATTTCTGTAATACAAACAGAAATCGATAAAGTTTTTATGGGTTGCACTAATTTCAATAGAATGGCAACAGATAAAGATTTCTGTAAGATGTTAGATCAAATTATAATGTTAGCACTAGAATTCGAATAATGAAAAAGTTTATAATTCTAATATTAGTTTGTTTGTTATCATCCTGTTCTATTACTAGAAATAGTTTTAACACTCATTTTGTAGATGCAACTATATTTCAAGTATTAGATAGTAATACTGCATTAGCAATGGATGATGAATTAAACGTAATCCAAGTAATCACCAGCGAAGAAGTATACTATGATGGTAGAAAAATCGTTGGTGCTTTTGTATTAGTGGATACGTATGCTTATGAAACTGTACAACATAGAACTAAAGTTGTACCAGTATATGTACGATTGTCTGAATATCGAAAATATAGTAGATAATATGATAGCAGTAGGACATTGGACAAAAGTTACTGAGGCTATGCCCAAGGAAACAAAATATGAATCTGATAGTCTACAAGGACATCATGAATGGACTGAAAGTGATCGAGTACTTGTAATTACTGATCACGAAGAAAGCTTTGTTGATTCTACAAAGAACGGAAAGTTTAATCACGATGGTCTAAAAGATTGTGATGGATTTCCACATTGGATAGTTGCGTGGATGCCCATTCCTCCTTTTAATAATATAGAAGAGTCAAAAATATCAGACGATCTTGAAGAAGCTGCAAATACTTATAAGAATAGTTATTCGGATCCTAATGGTGCATTAGCTAGAGCTGCTAAACGAGCTTATATTACTGGAGCTAAATGGCAGAAGGAACAACTGATGAAAAATGCAATTTCATGTAAAGTCTTTTGGTATGATGGTCCAAAGTTAGACTATACACAAGAACAACAAGATGATGTTCTTGAGAAAATTGGAGCAGATGTGGATGATAACGTTCAGGTCATAATACTTAAGGAAAATTAGTATGTCAATTGAAGAAAAAGCAAAAGCCTATGATGAGGCTTTAGAACGGGCTAGAAAATATATGGCAAAGGGTTATGATGTTCTTATGCCAGAAATCTTCCCCGAACTCCGCGAGAGCGAGGACGAGAAAATAAGGAAGGTACTGTTGGAGTATTTTAATGAACGTAATAGTTATCGAGACGAAGATGAAACTTTTAATGGTGTACCATTCTCTTCCATTATTGACTACCTCGAAAAGCAGAAATATGATAGGATGAAGCCTATCTATGATGCAAGAGAATCCTTTGAATCCGCACTTGAAAAGGCTTGGAATGATTATCACAACGGATATGAAAATGTCGACAAGTTGGAGGATGACTATGTAGAATGTGCTCATGCCAAGGGATTCCGTGAAGGATACTTATTCGGTATTGAAAAGCAGAAAGATAACAAGTTTGTTCCGCGAGTACTCCCATGTTCTGCCGCTTGGTTTGAAGATGGCGAAGAAAAGCAGAAAGAGCATTCTATGTCAGCAGAAGAAGTTCTTACAAGAGCTGGATTGAAACCATATAAAGATGGAAATCAATGGTGTATCCTTGCTGGTGATAATATTCAAGAGGGAATCTGCGGATTTGGTGATACTATTGATGAAGCTCTTTATCAATTTTTAATGGAAGTTCTTGAAATGCAGAAAAAGCAATCACTTAGAGATTTCATTGATGATTTTCCTTACAGTGATCAGAAAGAACCAAAATTTAAAATTGGCGATAAACTGGTAAGTACAAAGAATCCTCATCTTACATATGAAATCCTTGAGGTTGGACATGTTAATGAACTGGGAAATATAGAGTATAAGGTTGAAATCTTTACTGATGGTAAGTCTGACAACCCAAGGAATATTAAATATATGGAGTGTGGCAAAGTTGATGAGTGGGGTAAACTGATAGAACAAAAACCAACTTGGAGTGAAAAGGATAAACTGACCATAGATTGTGCAATCTTTTGGCTGAAAAGAAGATTATTGCTTGAGAAAGCAGAGGATATATCAACAGACTCTTGTCCTCTCTCAATGAGAAAAACTATTGATCGACTCGAGTATCTTAGTTCTCCATTAAACCAAGAGTGGAACAAAGTCACAATAAATGGTGAACCTATTCCCGCAGAGAATCATTCTGTAGATATTCCATTAGTAGAGTGGAATGAGGAAGACGAAAGAATGTTATCTCGTTGTATAAAGTCAATAGAAGCTTCAAAACAATTTGCAGATTCTGATACATTCAAGAAAGCGAAAGACAATGAAATTGATTGGCTTGAAAACCGATTAAAATACTTGAAAAACGTATTTCTGATTATGGTTGGCAATATGAAGCAGATCATGCAGATGATTGGCGTAAACCACATGAAATGGGACAATAGAGAAAGTTAATTAAAATTATAAAAATGATTGCTAAAATCTTAGTAGAGAAAGACGTTATCCTCAAGAAGATCAAAGTGTCTGCTGGAGTAAGATATTGAAATGATTGTAAATATTCTGAAGACGGAGGAAAAACGTGAGTTGAAGCAGAAGACGATACAGAAGAAATAAGTAATGAGTTTAAGGCTCATATTCCTTTTGTGTATAAAGAAGATATTAAATATGGATTGGGTGACTATTGACATTTTACAATCGATATCGATACTGGTCAAATAAAAGACTGACCAAAAGGATATTGTATCCAAACTCACTTTAAAGTCTGTGACGATGGACTTTATCAAATATTAGATCAAAACTGAGAAGTTGTTTGAGATTCTATTAAATCTGGAGATTATTATGTTCCTGGATTCTTAGATTTAGAGGATGATGGATACGGTGATTATATTTATATCGATGTTGATGAAAATGGATATATTCACAATTGAGATTTAGCAAAAGATAGAATTTTAAATTTATTTAGAGAATAATATGAAAGAGCTTTTAAAGATGAACACTTTACTTGCTAAGCTAGAACATGGTACAGCAAGTATTGCAAGATTGTTTGCAGATTATGCAAACTTTTTCAAGACTAAGCAAGGAATGTTCAGAGGTTATAAGAAGACCTTTGTTCCTCGTGACGGTTATTTTGAGGACCCATCTAAGATGGGTACATCTGTTGTCGCTACAACCGTAGACGAAAAGTTTGACTGGTTTAACGAACAGTTTAAAGCTTGGCTTAATGACGTGTTTAAAGTGGAAGCCACTAATTCCGCTGGAGCAAATCGTGTAGAGCTCGTTGTTGACGGTAAGTCTTTCGGTCAGCTTACTGCACTTGAGTTAATGCGTCTTAAGAGTATCCTTACTAACAAGGATCTCGAGTCTGTTTTCGTTAATATTCCAGTAAGAAGTGATTCTGAAGTTTGGAATCCTACTACTGATCCAGAATATGCTGGTCGTAAGGTTTTTGAGACAGATCTTATTAAAGGTGTCACTCGCACAACAGAAAAAGAGGAAGTTATTTTAAAGGATCCGAATTTAGATCCCGCACATCTTCCAGCAAATTATTTGGCTAAGACTTCAGTTAAGAGCAAGACTGTAGAGACTGGTGATTATACTCAGCAGAACTTTACTGGCGAATGGACTCAGCGTCAGAGAGCAGAACTTCTTCGTAGACGTTCTCAGCTTCTCGCTGCTGTTATTGAAGCGCTCAAGGTCGTAAATGACGTTGCAGTTGAAAAGCCGAATCTTAACGTAGATGAACTTGTTAACTATCTTTATAAGGGTTAATAAGCGATGGATCTTTAATTTTAATTATGAGGAAATTTATTAGTTTTATTGTTGCATCTTTGTTAATGATTACATTAGCAGGTGCACAGACTGTTGAAAGCAGTCGTCTTTTTGAAAACACCTACGTTACCCTTGTAGGTGGAGGTGTTACTATAGGTCATTTTAATCAGGTTCCTACTCCTTTCTTCTGGGATGGAGCTAAGGGTGTAGCAAATGGTGTTCGTCCTTTTGCTGGATTGGAATTTGGCAAGTATGTAACACCTGTGGTTGGTTTCTCCGTTGAAGGACTTGCATTTTATAATACAACTACATCTCAGACATTTATTGATGAGAGTGCAGTTCTTGCAAATGGTAAACTCAACTTCTCCAACTGGTTTGGAGGTTATAAGGGTCAGCCCCGTAGAGTAGAAGTAGTTGGTGTTCTTGGAATGGGTTGGGGACATGACTACATTAATAGTTCTACTCAGACTTATACATCTATGCCGTCAGCAATGGGAGAGGAATTCCCCGTTGTATCTGGGGTCAACCCTTATACGGACGATGTAATCCCTACTGATAAGGATTACGTAGTTTATAATGCTGGTGCTGAGCTTAATATCAATCTTGATAAAGCTCGTGCATGGCAGATTAACGTTCGTCCTGGTGTAATGTGGTTCAATAAGTATACCAAGACTCAGTATCAGTCTCTTCCTCGTTTCATGAGTGATGCTCGTGCAAACGTTCAGGTTGGTGTAACTTATAAGTTTGGTTCTAAGTCCAAGGGCCATAATTTTAGACTCTGTCCCTATAGCGTAACTCAGGAAGACTATGATGCTCTCCTAGCTGAAAACGAGGAACTCATCAGCATCCGGCAGCCAGAGGTCAAGGAAGTTGTTAAGACTGTTGTTGAAGAGAAGGAAGTTATGATTAAGGGTGATACTCGTGTACTTGTTGGTAGTACTGTAATCACATTCCATATTGGTAGTTGTGCACTTTCCACTGTCGAAAGACAGAAAGTTGGACTGTTTGCAGAAAGTCTCGATAATGATACTTTGATTCAGATCGTAGGTTCTGCAGATACAAAGACTGGTACTGAACAGCGCAATTTTGCTCTTGCTCAGAATCGTGCCAACGTTGTTAAGAATGTTCTTGTTAGCGAGTATGGAATTAACGCTGACAGAATTACTGTTAACACAAAAATGGATGCTACTGGAAACATAGAAACGGATAGAAGCGCCATTCTAACTCTTTCTGTAGAGTAAATAATTAAATAAAAAATATATTGACCAAAGCTTTAGCTTAAGATTCAGCATGACAAATCCGAGATAATTAGATTTAGCATTGGGTCAAAAGCTTTAGCTTTCTTATTAATGTAAAATATCAGCAGTGAATTTATTACACAAATAAACTCACAATCGCGGGTTCGAATCCCGCCTCCGCCTCTAATAAAAATTAATAAGGCGGAGTCGTATAGTGGTTAGTACTTGAGTCGTTATAGCGTATAACAAGCATTAGTCTAAAACTGCTGAAGATATTTTACAAAAGTACTGGGGAACATTTTGATGGATATGATATTGTTCCCAGGGCCGCTAGTTCATTTGGTAGAACACAAAATTTTGGTTTTTGGGGTAATAAGTTCGATTCTTATGCGGCCCGCCAAAATAACGAAGTGATGCAAGGGCAGACATCTTTCTATTGTTCTCGGCGGAAAGTCCTGAGGGTTCGAATCCCTCCTTCGTTACAAATCATTTAATAAATTAACAATTTTTAGAATATAGATTATGGCACGTGTTAGTTGGGTCCAATCAGGATCTATTTATCATCGTGTAGAAGGCGATGTTCGAAATCTTGAGAAGCTTACTGGCGGAATCTATGAGGTTGGATTGGATTTGTCAGGATGGCATCTCATTAAAACTGGAGATAAGTTTACCTTTGATTATAAGGTATATCATCTTCAGAGGGGTTTCATTGATCACATTAAGAAAACTTATGCTAAAACGCATGGTAATCTTGGTGTCTTGTTCAACGGAGTTCGCGGTACTGGTAAGACAGTTACTGCGAAAATTCTTGCAAACGAATTAGATCTTCCTATTGTATTAGTTAAGTCAATGGGAGAGCATAATCCTGGATTGATTTCGTATCTTTCCTCGTTTAATTTCGATTGCATCTTCTTCTTCGATGAATTCGAAAAACAATTTTCTGAAGGTGACTGCTCAATTCTTCAGATTATGGACGGAGTTTATAATTCCGAATTTAGAAAGATCTTTTTGTTAACGACAAATGATCTTGCAATTAACCCTAACTTAATGAGTCGTCCTTCACGAATTCGTTATGTCAGAGAGTTTGGCAATCTCGAGCAGGAGATTGTTGAAGAATTTCTTAATGATGAACTTAAGGATCAGAGTTGTAAAAACGAACTTATCGATTATGTCGATTCTCTTACAATCTCTACAATTGATATCCTTAAGGCTATTGTTGAAGAGGTTAATATTCACGGTATTGAAGAGTTCTTAAAGTTTAAGAATTCGTTTAACGTTGAAAACGCTCACTATACTTATTACACAATCTGTGGTGAAATCGATGAGAGTGATCTCATGGAGCATCATTATGATGTAAACAAGTTCGTTAAAGAGCTCACATCTTATAAGGGACGCTATGAACTTGATCAAAAGTTCCGTTCTGCATTAGACGCTGCAAGTTCCGATGAGGAGCGTGAGAAGCTTAAGAATGAATATTACGAAAGTATTCGTCGTGAAGCCTATTTTGATTATGAATCCATTTATAATCAGGACAAGGCTTGGAATAAGCTTCGTACTGGCAAAGATAAATTTAATGGTGAGAAAGTCATTAAAGTTGATGTTGAAAAGAAGATTGTTGTTACCAAATTCAATTCTCGTTTCAACTTCTATTTCATTGAGAATCCTACTGCTAAACCTTCATTGTATAAGGATGCAGGTACTTTAAGTTACGTTCTCTAATGCTAGTAGAAAAACCTCTTTACTCGCTGAATGATATAACTATCATTCCAGCAGTATCAACTGATATTAAATCTAGAAGTGAATGCAATCCGTTCAGAAAGGGGATAGAGGGACAAGAGGACTTCTATCCCTTGATTGCAGCACCTATGGATTCAGTTGTTACGACAGATAACTGGACAGAGTATCATCGTAATAAAATATCTTGTGTAATTCCAAGAACAATTTCTTTTGAGTTGAGAACTTCAATAATGGGAACTTGTTTTTGCGCATTTGGATTGGATGAAGCATTATCTTTAATTGATCCAAATAAAGATTATCCGAAAAAGCAATTTATTTTACTCGATATCGCCAATGGTACAATGTTAGAAGAAATCGAAGTTGGAAAGAAACTCAAAGAATTCTTTGGTTCAACCTTAACTCTTATGGGTGGAAATATTGGACACCCTGCAGCATATCTTTTATATGATATGGCCGGCTTTGATTTTCTTCGTGTTGGAATTGGTGATGGAGCTGGATGTTTAACAAGTAAACAACTGGGTGTAAGTTATCCATACGCCTCATTAATTAGTGATATTTCTAACTTAAAGTATAGATATCATAGTCATTGCAAGATTGTTGCAGATGGCGGAATGGACAATTACTCAGATATTAATAAATGTCTAGCTCTTGGTGCAGACTATGTAATGTGTGGAATGTTGTTTGCAAAAGCAACAAAACATGCAGATTTAGATCAAATTGGTGACAAGTTCATTTATAGAGGAATGTCAACCAAATCTGCTCAAAAAGATATGGGTAACTCAAAACTTAAAACTGCAGAAGGTAGAACTCTGGAATTACAAAAGGAATATACTCTTGAAGGATGGGTAGACAACTTTAATTCTTATTTGCGTTCTGCAATGTCTTATTGTGATTCTCGTTCTCTCAAAGAATTTAGAGAAAAAGCAATCTGTCAAGTTATGAGTCCTAATGCCAGTTATAAGATCAATAACAAATAATGTCATTATTTGAAATTCACAGTCAGTATCTAAAGTCGTTTGGTACCGAACGATTTAGACAGTATTGTATCGATCTAGGAAAACTTTGTTTGAAACTCGGTTTAGTATTTCCTTACGAAGCCAATCAAACGCTTGAAGAATTCTTAGAGAAGAATAATCTCTGGTATACTATTTACCTATAGACGCTCAAAACCTGATAATTCTGCAAAATGGAGAAATGCAGAAAAAACAGAGACGCCACTCCATTTGGCTGCGATGACAGCATTCCGTGTACATGGCTATGCGGTCGCGGAGGACTTTGGTCCTCTAACTTTTCTATCAACTCCCGTGAAATTCGAGTAGCGGGAGTTGATTTAATTATTTTATATTATGTTTTGGACTTTATACTTTATCTTTATTCCAATTGCAATATTTTGTAGTTGGATGGACATGACCGTATCATATAACGGTATAGTAAAATGGAAAGATATTACAATTGGAGAATTTCTTGGGTGCATATGTATTGCAGCTATTCCAGTTGTTAATATAGTAATACCTCTTCTTTGTTTGTTAGATGTACTTGTCAAAACAGGATGGCTCAACAAACCGCTTTTTAGAAAATGAGAAAAATACAGTATGTTATTGGAACACAGTTCGGAGATGAAGGAAAAGGCAAAACAGTACAGTATCTATGTAAAGAAGCAATTAAAGAAGGAAAGAGTCCTTTAGTTGTAAGATATTGTAGTGGACCTCAAGCATCTCATACTGTGATGGGTAATGGTAATACACATATTTGCGCATCCTTTGGATCGGGTGTATTACTTGGGGTTCCAACATTAATTCTTGATGATACAGATACATTTGTAGATCCAATTGCACTAAGGGCAGAATATGATGTTCTGAAAAGTAAAGGACTTGATCCTAAGTTTTATGTATCTGAAAATTGTAATATCATTACACCATATGATGTTATTGCAAATCGTCAGAATGAAGACTCTTTGAGAAACGGTACTTGTGGTTGTGGTGTTTGGGAAACAATGCGTAGAAATCTATGCGATTTTAATTGTGGACCATTTTTATTTGATTCTACTGAAAACAATATTGAATCTCTGAAGAGAGTAAGAGAATTTTACGGTTTTGAGCAGAATCAAGAACTGGAAAATAAGTTTATTGAAGATTTAACCTTTATAAAACAACAACCTTTAATAAACGATTGTGATTATGATGTAATCATTATGGAATCTTCTCAAGGTTTGTTACTTGATGGAAGATTTGGACTAAAACCGTACATCACACCCGCGCAAATTATGCCATTTGTTGATACTCTTGGTAATGTTCGTAGTTCTATTATAAATCCTACTGAAGACAACGATATTGAAATTTATCTTTGTACTAGAACTTATACAACTAGACATGGTTCTGGATACGAGCCCTTAGAAAGTAGTTATTTAAAATATCCTCATTTTGAGGCAAATAAGAATAATGAATTTCAGGGTAACTTCAAAACAGGAATTTTGGATATCGACATGATAAATCGGGCAATCGACAGATGTTGTTTGAGTAATATTGAAAATGCAAAATATAATCTGGTTATAAATCATATAGATTGCATTGGAGATGCATTTGAATATATTTATAACAATCAAACACATTTTGTGAAACCAGATTCTGCAGCATGGCAAATTGTTAGATTAATTAATTTAACTTTTGAGCATGTGTATCTTGGAGATTCTCCTAATTCTAAATTAACTGTAATGGAATGAAAACAATTCTCATTATTGCATTAGTAATCTGTATTTTAAATTGCATTAAAATCAGAGTAGACATTGATGATACTTATTGGATTGAAAAGAAAACTGGTAGAAAAATTCATGCAGTAATGTATGATCCAAGAGTTGGAATTGTATTTCATTTTGAAGATAATGAAGATACATTGTATCAATGTCCTTTGCTTAAATTTATATTCAAATTTGAAGAATACGATGGATCAGAATAATATAATAATTGTTCCTGATGTTCATTGTAGAGACTTTTATAAACCTGTTTTAACTGTTAAGGATAAACCTATTATATTTTTAGGTGACTATATGGATCCTTATAGTTACGAAGGATTCACTGATAAACAAGGAATAGAAAATCTTGAAGAAATCATAGATTTTGCAAGAAATAATAAAAATGTTACTTTGTTAGTAGGTAATCATGATTGTTCTTGGATATGGGATGCTCTTAGATGGGAACGTACATCTTATATACATTACAAAGAACTTCATAAACTATATAGAGATAATATTGATTTATTTAATTCTTGTATTAAACTTGATGATACACTATTTACTCATGCTGGTGTAAGTGACGGTTGGGTTGATCATATAAATACTATGTTAGAGCATAAAGACTCTTCCCTTAGATTAAATCAAGATAATATTGTAACATACATTGATAATGAGTTCAGAAACGAACTTAATAGAGATGGTGTCATACGTCATGGATTTTCTAGTTATTTAGAATCTCCTATTTTTGAAGTAGGAGCAATTCGTTGGGGAGATAGTACATATGGTGGTCCTTTCTGGGATGATGTTCGTGAGTATCAAGATCCAGGGGGTTGGACTATTAAGCAAATATTTAGTCATACTCAATTAGAAAAGACTGGATCTTCCGTTACTGTTGGTAATGGAACTTGTATTGATTCTAGAGCAATCTTTGAATATGATCTCGAAAATAAAGAACTTCATCCAGCGAATATTTAATCTTCAGGTTGAAATAGGTAAAGTTGAATCTGAAGGTAAGTTAATTCCAGTTAAAGTACGCTGTTATTATGGGAAAAACTATAAAAATAGGAAAGGTATCTAGTAAAGATATAGAGAAAATATCCCGTAAAATAGCAAGAGAAGTATATGGGATAATTCCTTCAAAGAAACACAGAAACAAGAAAAAATATACACGTAAAGAAAAACACAAATCTAAATTGGATTTGTAATAATAATTTATTAACTTTAAAAAGAAAATAGAGATGATTATTTGGTTTGATGAAAGCATGCAAATTCATGTCGACAAGACGTACAGTGCAGACAATTCCTTCACCCTGGCGAGGTATGATGTCCCTGAGGACATTATTTATTTTAAGGCCAATGCTATTGTAAACGGTAGTACAGTTACATTCACTCAGTCTCAAGTTACATCTGAGGGTGGTGAGCATGCATACGGTGATTACTGCAGTAATTCTACTGGTAGAAAGCACTTCCTCAACAAAGAATTAAAGAAGATGGAGTCTGCTATTGCAACTTATCTTCGTAAGGATCGCGGATATCGTGGTAAAATCACCGTTCGTTTCCGTATTGGACGTAGTACTCAGGATTTCTTTGAGAGTCTCGGATATCGTTATATTGGTGATTCCGATTCTACTGGAAGTCATGACTGGTGGTCCAATCACTGCGAGTATGTTCTTATGGAAAAGACCATTTAAAAAATAGCCCACATTAGTGGGCGGTAATTGAGACGTGGTGTAATGGTAGCACTAGAGATTTTGGCTCTCTCAGTCCAAGTTCGAATCTTGGCGCCTCAACCAAACAGTTTTGTTATGAAAGTTATATTTTTAGATATAGATGGTGTTCTTAACCACAAGGCGTGGTATAATAGTGAAGCCTATTACAAGAATGAGTATAAGGATCCAGATTTGGATCCAAATATAATAAGAATGTTGAATGAAGTAACAAATAAATATGATATAAAAATTGTTATTTCTTCTAGTTGGAAGATTGATTCATATTGTACTGAACGATTACGAAAAGCTGATTTAGAAAATGTGATCGATTGTACACCTGATTTAATTTTTAAAATACCTATGGATATTTACTACAGGGGAATGGAAATCAATGAATATTTGCAAGAACATCCTGAGGTAGATAAATATTTAATATTAGACGACATCTCTGATTTTGACTCTGAACAATTACAATTTTTTTATAAAATTAATTATCAAGTTGGAATAACAGATGTCGATATTTCGTTTATAGAGCAATTTTTTAAATAATGGAAAAATATATTTTAGTTGACGGACAATTGTTAGAGGAATTTATGAAATTTCCTGAGTTTTCAGAAAGATGTTATCTTTCTTGTGATGGAGAAGTTGGATTTATTCCTCAATCAATGTACAATGTCGTAATGTATGGAAGACAAGATTAAAGTATACGTTGCAGGTCCATTCTTTCATGATGGTGAAAGAGAACGTATAGAAATGGTTAGAACATTTTTTAACTCTGGAGAACGTAAAGATCGTTATGATTTATTTGTTCCAATGGATCATTTTATTCCAGATGGAGAAAAAATGTCCAATATGGATTGGGCCAAGGCAGTATTCAAAATGGATACGGAAGCATTAGAGAAGTCTGATATGATGGTTGCAGTATATGATAAACATTATTCAGATTCTGGAACTGCTTGGGAATTAGGTTATGCGTATGGATTGGGTATTCCAGTAATATTACTGTGTACTGATTTAGATGCAGATAATTCAATAATGCCAGTTGTTGCTGCAGATACTGTTTATGATTTTCAAAAATTCATAAATGAAGAATATTTTGATGCAAATACCATAAATAGTCTAAAATGACTCCAGAATTAAAAGAATATCTTTTACATGAATGGAAATGGAATAATCATGTAAAATATTTAAAGTATTTTGAAGTCTGGATTAATAATTTAACTAAAGAACAGATTCTTTGGTATGCAGCATATAAAGACGGAAAAAAGACGCTATGATAGATAATTGGAAATATTTAAGGGATAGACTTGACTTTTCGGATTCGTCTAAGTTTTACATGATTCAATTACAACAACGTAAAAAAGATGACGCCTCCTTTCCTGCAAATAACCGAACGGTTAAAACATATTTCATTTCTTCTCTAGAGGAGTATCTTTCTTTAGAGAACGAAATCAAGAAACTTTCAGACGAATCCAAAAGTCGAGTGTATATTAGAGTAAATCGACGATCATTCGAAGAAGTTGCTCTAGAAGTTAATAAAGATCTTGCGCAAATTTTAAAGGATAAGAATTTTCAACATTTGAAAAATCTTGTTCCTTCTGCTGCTGGAAAAACATGTTCTGAATATGACAAGTTATGGATAGTTGATATTGATGCAGATAACATAGAAGAATTAAATGAAAAATCTGCTAAAATCATTAATTATTTAATGAGCCCAGAAGTAAATGCATTTAGATATACTGTTCCAACTTTAAATGGAATGCATGTTATAACAAAAAAGTTTGATTCTAAAGCATTTTCTGAAATTTTTCCAGGTGTTGATATTCATAAAGATAATCCTACACTTTTATATTTTAATCCAGATGCTCATAGATCAATTTCGGGTACTGACTAATGAAACTCCAGATACAATAGAACGAATATTGTATGAAATGCAGGCATTAGCGGTAAAGGGAAAACAACGCTGGTCTGGTGTTGTTTTTAATAATTTGAATAATATCAAACGTTTCTTTACTGAACAAGGTTTCAATGTAAGCGTTGATAAATTTCACGTATTAACAATTTCTTGGGAATAATGAAGAATTTTCCTATTGAACACGAAGGTAAAATATATTGGATAAGTAGAGCTGTAGCTGTAGTCGGATATATCTTTTGTTTAGATGATAAAAAATTATTTGTATTAGCTAATAAAAGAGGTTCTGGAACTCCGGACTTTCAAGGATATTGGAATTGTCCGTGTGGTTATTTAGACTTTGATGAAACTACTGCAGAAGCTTGTTCAAGAGAAATAATGGAAGAAACCAATTTAAATGTTAATCCAAAATCATTAATATTATATGGAATAGAAGATAATCCATCTGCAAATAGACAAAATGTTACTTTTAGATATTATACGTTTAGTGATCGTTATTACAAAGGTCAAACAGTATATGCTAAAGGTGCTGAAGAAAATGAAGTTTCAGATGTAGAATGGATACCTGTTGAAAACATAGATGATTATAAATGGGCATTTAATCACGATAAAACTATAAAAGAAGTTGTAGTTAATAAATTATCGGATTGGATTTCTTCGGAACTTAAATCACAATTTATTAAAAGTTTGAACAACTAATGTACAATGTAATTAACGTAGTTTTTACTACAAAGAAGCTTAACGCGTACGAAATTAGCAAGAAACGGCATTATGGCTATGTTTGTGACGACGACGTAAAGATTGGCGACATGATTACTGGCCATTGTGGAGATCACGTTTATGATACTCCTATGCAGGTTATCGACATTAAGCAAGTTAACTCTCGTACTGTGTACAATGTGAATGGAGAACGTGTTTCTCTAAAAAATCTCAATGTAGATTCAATCAATGGTAAATCAATTACCAAAGAAGAAGATCAAATTAATAACAATTTTTTAAACAACAAAGAAATGAAGAAAGCAAATAACATGTTTGCTGGTATTGCAGACAAGTACAAGTCTCAGTGGATTCCTGAGCGTGAAGATGGTGTAAAGATGTCTATGGACGGAACCATGTGCATCGCTGTTGGTGATGAATATATCGGAATGAAGTCCGATGGTACTCTTACCTCTTATCCTCGTGAGGTCCTTATCGACATCCCTGTTTATTCTATTAACAAGCCTTCGAACCAGGTTCAGATTGGCGATGTTATCAAGAATGGTAACAGTTATGGTCGTGTAATGATGAAGAATCCTGATGGCTCTCTCAAGATTCTGTCTTACACTGGATACACTCATAACAAGCAGGAAGTCCAGGATTTCCTTCTTGGTCAGGCCATGATCCGCGTGCTTGTCAACGTATTTAACTTTGATGCCGGTGGATTCAATCCACTCATCTTCGCCCTCTCCGATGAGAGCAGTGATTTCGACATCAAGGATATGCTCATGCTCCAGATGATGACTGGAAACAATAACATGTTTGGAGGAAGTTCCAATGGAATGAATCCGCTCATGTTAATGGCTCTTACAGGTAAGGGCGATGGTGAGAACAGCGATATGCTGAATCTGATGATCATGTCTCAGATGATGGGTGGTAACAATCCTCTTCAGAATATCGTTCCTCAGGCAAAGTCCGAAGCTCCTGCAGAGCAGCCTTCTGGTTTCGACGTAACTTCTTTCGTCGAGAACCTGAAGAAGAATCCCGAACTTGCAAAGCAGATTAAAGACGCTCTTGACAAGGAATAATCATGGGTAGTGGTAGTTACAATTACGTTAGCGCTTCTACAAGGAGCGCTAACGATTACTCACTAAAAACAAGAGAAGAAATCTTTAGGCAATCTCGTCTTTCTCCAGAAATGGATATCCGTAAGAAGAAGATTAGAGAGTCTAGAGATAGTGAAGAACATCCTAGATCATTCCCTATCATCATTGCTCTTGATGAAACTGGGTCCATGGGAATGGTTCCAGAACAACTTATTAAGTCAGTATTTCCAAATATCATTAAACTCATAATGGATGCTGGAATTGAAAATCCTCAGGTGTGTTTCTGTGGAGTTGGAGATGGCCAGAATTGTTATGAGCAAGGTGCTATTCAGTGTGGTGAATTCGAGTCTTCGGATGAACTTATGGAAAAATGGCTTAAGAACATTTATCTTGAAGGATTAGGCGCAGGAAATGGTGGTGAAGACTATGAATTCGTATGGTATTTTGCTGCTAATCATACTGCTACTGATGCTTTTGAGAAACGTGGCCAGAAGGGTGTTCTTATTACTATTGGTGATGAGCCAGTTCATCGTCATGTTCCTAGGAGATGTATCAACCACTATTTTGATGAAGATCCAGAAAAGGATTTAATTTCTTCTGAAATTCTTGCAAAGGCTTCAGAGAAATGGGATATTTATCATATCCACATTAATCATGGTTATTATCGTTTAGGGGAAACGAATTGGGAACAAATTCTTGACACCAAAGTAATTCCTACAGAAGATAATTGGGCAGAAGAAGTAGAGAGAATCATTCCATCGATAGTGATTCAGTCGTATAAAGGTTTTGATGATTTAGTTGAAGTAGAATAATGCCGAAAGTATCTGAATATGAACTAGCTCATTTTGATGATGAGAAGTTTAGTAAGCCAGTACGAGAAAAACGTAGAAAACCACTAAAGCAAAAAAAGCATTCTGACAAAAAAGATCATCGTTCAGAATGAAAGAGAGAGCAGGTGGATATTCCACTTGAATCAAATGAAGATGATTTTGAGTTAGAAGAAGAATAAGCAAGCGGGACGACCTTGTCAATTGTTACATGACAGGCGTAATCAGTAAGGTAACATAAACTGTGTGCCAGGTTAGCTTCACCTGGCAAAACGCCTCGGTAGCTCAGTTGGATAGAGCAACAGCCTTCTAAGCTGTGGGTCCTGCGTTCGAATCGCAGCCGAGGTACCAAAACAATTTAATTATGTTTACATTTCTAAAAAAGTTATTCAAAAAAGATAAATATATTAATCCAACGACTAAAGTAGAATTGAATCAAAGAACTGTAAAAGATCTTGAATTTTTCGATGATGTTTGGATTAAAGACGATGGTGTAATATATCGTGGTTGGATATGGGACATCAGTCGTAGATGCATAACTGTGGTTTATTATGGAGGATTAAGAGATTTTAAATTTCAAATTCCAAGACCACTAACTCTAACAGAAATACAACAAGATAACAAAGTGTTATATTGTAATAAACCCAAAGAATATGAAGATAACTAGAGCACAAAAAGATGCAGTAATCAGTCTTCTCAAGGAGAAGTTTGATGAAAAACAGAAGGTAGCTAACGAAGCTTATGAAAAGAACAATAAGTCTAAGATCAATGGTGAAATCAAGGCTTTTCTCCAAGATCAGGATAAGTTGGAAAGTTTGCTAATGGCTGCAAAAGAAATCATATTGAAGTGGAAAGATAATGAAAATCGATTTACTTCAACAGAAATGTCCATTACTTATGGATGGAATTGGAAGGAAAATAATGAATTACTTAACAAGTATTCTGAGGAACAAGTCATTAAGTACATAAAACACCCTTCAATTAAGCGTCCGGACTATGCCAAAGTGGCAAGACAGCTTGAACTCGATACTCTGAGCAAAGATTTCGATATCAATGAATTTATCAAAAAATATTTGGATTAGTTCGAATATTTTTGTAACTTTGATATCTAAACTTCACTACAAAAATAACGACTAAATACTCACTTTAATAAAGTGACTTTACGCTAGTTAACTTTTACTAGCGTAAATATACACCCTTGTCGTTCAATGGTAGGACAGCGGTCTTCAAATAAAAATTTAAAACTGTTATTATGGCAAATGATTGAAAAACTATTGAGAAAGGTTATCTTGGAGATTTATTAGTACAAAAGAAATTTATTGAGAAAGGTTATAATTTATTTAAGCCTGTTTTAGAAAATGGAAAAGTAGACTTAATTGTAGAAAAAAATAATGTCTATTTTAAAATTCAAATAAAAACTATTCAGACTGAAAATAATAAGAAAATTATTCCGCTTAGGAAGATTTCTCATAATATGGGAGAATATAAGATAAAATTATATACAAAAGATGATATTGACTTTTTCATAGGAGCTGATATTGAAAATAATGACTTATATATTTTACCAATTTCTTTTTCTAGTAAATACACAAGATCTGTATCAATAAACAATTGCCAAGAATTCAAAAACAATTTTAAACAAATGGAGCTTCTCTGTGGAAACATAGAGAATGAAGAGGATGATAACGTTGAAACCTTAACAGATGATGCTGATGGTAACGACGTCGGAACAGAGTAATCTGGCCGCGAGAGAGTAAATAATCCTCCACCTAAACAGAAATGCATGGTGAAGAAGTACTCCAGACTACAAACAAACTAGTTTTGGTAGCGAAAGCTATAGTAGTAAGCAAAACCGCCTATCAGGGTTCGAGTCCTTGCGAGGGTGCGATTTTTATACCTCCAGCAGTCTGGAGGTTGTTTTATCTTAAAACGTTTAGAATATGGTAACAAGTAAAGAAATTTTAGATTGGGTAGTAGCACATGTAATGTATCGTAAAGATAAAGGATTTCCTGGAAAGTTTGCTGAGGTTAATGAACAAACACTTAAGGTGTATTCTTTAGGTTTATACGAAGGTTACTACAGTGCACTTATAGATTCTGGAGTTGAAGTAGAAAATCCAGATGAATCATCACATGAAATAAAGGAAATGTAGTATGCCGGATTATGAAAAAAGATATTTACAATTAACTAGTGGATTTACCAAATGTATTGACGATATTTCCGATGAATTTCCAGAAGCTACTGCATTTGAAAAATCAGTGATTGCTTTGCGTAGGAATGGATGAAATTATGGAGACATTCAACTTAAATTAGGAATGCCTGCCAAAAAACAAATAAGAGCTGCATTATTGAAATGAGCTCCTGAACTTATTGATAATTCTAAAACAAAAGTTATTAAAATCTCTACTTTTGAAAGTGAATTATATAACATCATAAAATCTCATAATAACGAAGTATTTGAAGTATGAGGTGAACCATGAACATTCTTCATTGATAATAACGAGTTAATGTATCGAGATGGAGATGGTGTGTGAAAATTCTCTGATTGGGACGATATATCTCAATCTCAAATTTTAAACGAAGTAAAAGAACAATTATGTTAAATGCTAAAGACGCATATAGCAATAACGGTGTTTTTGATTCTGAATTATGGTATATAACTTTATTTAATGAAATTCCTAATAAATTTGAATACAGTGTTCCAGAAAGTATGGAAATAGAACCTGGTGAAATAAAGGTTGAAGTTATTAAGGATTTCTTTAAAAAAATTATTGCTGTTCGAAAATATAATGAAATGTCTGTAGAAGAACCTTCTGAGGTTAAGAAAGGTAAATTTGAGTTTTATAATTACGATATAGAACTTAGTGGTTATCTTAGTGTTGCTGCAGACAATAAGGTGTTTTTGATCAAAAAGAATGGAATCACTGTTTATTACAAGGATGGTGCAATAGAAGATTTATCAGAACTTGTACAGAAACTTTTCAAAGCTTTCCCTCTTAAAAAGGTTGAAGAAAAGAAAGGTAAAATTAATTTAATAAAGGTTTATCAGGGAGATTATTATACTTCTGAAAACGATGTTAAACCAATGATAGTCGATATTGAAGAAAATTATAATGATGATTTTCAACAAATTCATAAAGACACTGTTGATTTCTTAAATGACAGATCCAGTGGACTATTGTTGTTTTACGGTAAACCTGGTGCTGGAAAAACATCTTATATAAGACATTTGTGTTCTACTGTTCCTAAAGAATACATTGTAGTTCCAAATAGTATTGCTTCTAGACTCGGAGATCCTGATTTGATTAGTTTTATTACTGATCATACAGATTCTGTTTTTATTCTTGAAGATTGTGAACAATTGTTAGAGGATAGAAGTGAAAACGTATTTAATAGCGCAATTAATACAATATTGAATATGTCTGACGGATTATTAAGTGATGTATGTAATATTAAATTCATATGTACATTTAATGCTCCAATTAACAAAATCGATCCAGCCTTACTAAGAAAAGGTCGTTGTATTGCCAAATATGAATTTGGTGATTTGTGTGAAGAAAAGGTTAGAATTCTTAATGAAAAATACAACCTTGGACACAAAGAAATTAAGCCAATGACTTTAGCTGAAGTATATAATCCAGACACACCTGATTATACTGAAAATCGTGAAGTGTGTAAAATTGGATTTTAATGCAAAATAAAGAGTTACAATTTAACAAAGACGCTAGAGCTTCCATGTTGAAAGGCATGGAAGTTTTAGCAACAGCAGTAGGTTCTACTCTTGGTCCAAAAGGACAATGTGTAGTTATAGATGATTATCTTGACGAAAAACCATTAATAACCAAGGATGGTGTAACTGTAGCAAAAAACATCCAATTAAAAAATAAATTTGAAAATTTGGGTGTACAATTATTAAAAGAAGCTAGTATAAAAACCGTAGAATTAGCAGGTGATGCTACTACTACAACTGTTGTACTTGCTTTTAATATGATAAAAGCTGCACAAAAATTAATCGATTCTGGATACAATCCAATTCAAATTAAAAACGACATTAAAGATACTTTAGAAAATGTTGTTGAGAATATTAAAAATCAAGCTATTGCTATTGAGGACGGAGATATTGAAAAGATCGCTACGATATCATCAAACAATGATGGAGAAATCGGCAAACTCATATCACAAGCTTTTCAAAAAATTGGGAGAGATGGAGTAATCACTGTTGAAGAATCTCCAAGTATTCGAACTTACGTAGATGTTATTACTGGAATGCAATTTGATAGAGGTTATGAATCTCCTTATTTTGCAACAGATCCTATAAAAGGAAATTGTGTATTGGAAAACTGTCTTGTTTTAATAACAGATCAAAAGATTCAAATTATGCGAGATATAGTTCCAATTCTTGAAATAGCCGTACGTAAGTCTAAACCAATTCTCTTAATTGCGCAAGATTATGATGATGAAGTAATTCAAAATTTGAAAATTAATAAATTACGTAATATTGTAAACGTTTGTGCAGTTAAAGCACCTTCATATGGTACCTATAGAACAGATATATTAGAAGATTTAGCTATTTTAACTGGAGCTAAAGTTATTAGTTATGAATCTGGTATAGAACTTCCAAAGGTTACCGAAGATATGTTAGGTGAATGCGGAAAAATTATCGTTAATAAAGAAACAACAACAATTGTTGATGGTAAAGGTTCTAAAGAATTAATTGCAGCTAGAGTTGAACAAATAAAACATTCATTAGATAATATGTCTGATACTGTTGACAGAGATTTCTTAAAAGATTTTTATTCTAAAAGAATTGCAAAATTAACAGGTGGAATTTGTTCGATTTATGTTGGTGGTA
>JAEEHF010000088.1 GCA_016280725.1 Bacillota bacterium
AATAGTTAGAATGAAATTATAATATTTTTTACTGAAATGAGAAAAATTTTTAATCATTTTCTCATTTCTTTTCTTATATTATATAATAAATTTTATTATTTGTCAATTAATTAAATATGTATCATCCATAATATTTTCTAATGTAATTTTATCTAAGTCCCAATATGGAATACGTTTCAGTGGAATATTATGAGATTTAGCATATTCATTTTTAATTTTATCTTTTTCTTGACGTTGTGCTAATGTTTCATTTCCAATATTCCATTCTTTATAATGTTGTTCACCATCATATTCTAATAAAAAATTATTATTAATATAAAAATCATATCTTAATTTCTTTTTTAAACATAAATCTGGATATGTTTTTTGTATTTCAAAAATAATATTACTTTCTTTTAATATTCTTTTAATTCTTTCTTCGCCCTTAGATAAAATGCATCCACAGCTAGTTGTATGAAGTTCTGTTCCATTTTTATATTCCAAATGACTAGTTTTAACTAAAATTGTATTTCCGCAATCACATTGACATAACCATAATACTTCTCCCTTACTTGGGGTTCTTTGTCCAGAATCCTTTATTACAGTTAAATTTCCATATCTTTTTCCAACTAAATTTTTTTTATTTGTAGGAGAACTATTAAGTGTGGGTTTATATTGCGCTAATCGTTTTCCTTTATAACATCCGCATGATAATGTATGACCTTTTCTTAATTCATAGCCTTGGATAACCTTTTCTTTTCCACATTTACATTTACAATTCCAATAACTATCAGTTTTATATTCTAAATTGTGTTCTTTTTTATAAGTAAGATTTTCATCTATTACTTCTATTAAACTTTCTGGAACTCCATGTTCCCACATTTTCCATCCAGTCATATCAATTTTTTTTCGCATATATATCCTCAACTATTTATAATACTAAAATCCACATTCTCAAACAAGAAATCTCTTCTATCATCAACATCCGGCCCCATCAACATTTTAAGTGATTCAGCTGCGGCTTCCGCATCTCCAATAGTAAGTACTTCTAAGTGCCTATCGGTCTTACTCATCATAGACGCTTCCATATCCTCACTAGTCATTTCTCCGAGTCCCTTATTACGACCCTGTTCCCAGTCTGGATACTTTTTTCTAAGTTCGGCAAGTTCAGTGTCATCGTAGGCGAATACACGTTTATTTCCTTTGCTCAAACGGTATAGAGGTGCGCGCAGCCAGCATAGCCTACCTTCTTCAATGAACTTCGGCATTAGCACATAGAACATTGTAGCAATTAAGCACATAATAGCATAGCCATCAACGTCAGCATCTGTAGCAATCGCGACTTTACCATAATTAAGTTTGCGCGCATTATACTTCTCTTGAATACCACATCCAAGCGCTAGAATAATATCACTTACCTCTTGATTCTCCAAACATTCATCAAGCGGATGTTTCATTAGGTTTTTAACCTTACCACGCACAGCATATAGTGCTTCAGTCTTTACATCGCGCGCAGGCATTAGACCGCCCAATGCCGAATTACCTTCACTAATAATTAGCATTGATTCTTGCCCATGTTTTTCGCAGTCTTTAAACTTATCTGAACTACTAATTTTACGCTTCTTCTGCTCTTGCTCTTTCTTTTCCATATTCATGATGGCTTCACGAGCGCGAGTTGCGGCTGCTTCGGCTTTCTCAATTTTAGTGAGCATTTCAGCAATAGCATTAAACTCATTTGGATATTGAGTGTTCATATCTTTTAGAGCATTAGAGAATGCTATCGAAGCGAGAGAACGAAGTGAAGCATTATTAATTTTAGACTTTGTTTGATTCGCAAATGATGGATTTTCAACTTTACAGTTAATGACATAAAATAGATTCTTACGAATATATTCCCCATCAAATGAAGCATTAGCAAGAGTATTAAATGTCTTTGTAATAGCTGCGCGGGCGCCTGTGATTGGGCTACCCCCTTCAGGGCATCGCAAACCATTTACAAATACATATGCTGTCTCATGGCTCTTGCCCCATTGAAAAGCAATCTCAAGTGAGTCTGTGCCATCTGCGGCTGAACCTGTAATGACATGTTTATGTAATGGTTTCTTTATAGCCTGTGATACAAAATCAATTATGCCATTTTTCGCGCAGTAAGTATGCCTTGCTCCAGATATTTTATCTTCTACAACAAAAGTTATTCCGGGATATAGATATGAAATGTTTTCAATATCTTGACAAATTCGAGCATAGTCATATTGTATTTCTCCATTAGAAAAAACTTTTGGATCTGGCTCAAAATAGATATCTGTGCCGCTTTTTAGAGTCTTTTCTGATGACTCTTTATAGGATACAAGGTTTCCTTCTTTGAATATTGCTTGTGCCTTTTTGCCATCTCTAATACTTGTAATTTCAAAATATGAAGAAGAAAGACAAACACAAGAACCACCAATACCATTTAAACCACTGGCATTTTTGTAAGCGTTATGATCAAATTTTCCGCCAGTATGGGATTTGGTATAAATGGATACCAAAACATTTTCTCCATCTTCACGAATTCCAAAGGGAACTCCACGGCCGTAGTCACGTACGCGGATACCGTTCTTATCAGAGTGTAGCATAATTTCAATTTTATTGCCATATCCAGCAAGTGCTTCATCAGTGCTGTTATTGATGATTTCCTTCAAAGCCTGATAAGTTCCTTCATTGTCATCCGATCCAAGATACATTTGTATCCTAGTACGAACTCCCTCGCGGAAATCGAGGCTCTGAATAGAGTTAATATCATATGCTTTTTCAGGCATATCATCACATCCTTCTTTTTCTTTACATTAAATTATAACATAATTTTAATTAGTAGTCAAATATTTAATATCCAGTTCCTTTCCATCCACAAGCATCACATTCATAGTGAAATTGTGGTGGATAACTTGTTAAAACTACATCAGTTCGGCGCCAAATTAACGCACCGCATTCTGGACATTCAATATTAGTTTTTTCACGATTCTTATAGAGAATCCATTCATGGTTTTGATATTCTTCCCATTTCATGAATTAAGTTCCTCCAATGCTTGCTCCAAACATTCCCCAAGTAGGTAGCATCTAATAGTACAATCTACATACCTCGCAGCGCGATTTTCCGTTGCGGCATTATATAGTGTTTTCATGTCAACGCCAAATTCTTCAAGCACTTTAAATCCAAGATCAACGTTAGAAGAAATAAATTCTTCGCACTCTTCTTCAGTGGCATACCAATTATAACCGTTACCAGTAACGCAATCTTCTGTCCAGAGAATATTATACCAATGATCAAAAATATCATCAGTTTCAAGTGGATCTGCCCATTCTTGCGGATTATCTTTAATATATTCTTTAATATCATTTACTAAAGCCGTGCGATAATCATACTTTTCCATATTAATCCTCCATTCGAAGACTCATTCCGGCAAGCTTTACTCCGGCATAATCTGAATCAAAAAGTTCCTGTAGAACATCTTCTGCCTTATTGATATAGAGCGGAACTTTCGCATCAAAATTACCATAAATCATATCATGCCAATCAATAATTTTTAGATCGGGAATCTGATAAGCGTCTGCCTTAGCCTGAAGCGCGCGTTTATTTGTAGTAAGAACCTGCGCGTGATCAAGATAAGCATCCATTAACAGTTCACGAGTTTTACCAGTTCCAACGGGTCTAGCAATTACTTTCATTTCAAGACACCCCTTTTTCTTTTATTATATCATAATTTTATTTAGTTGTCAAATTACAGATTAAATTATCTGCATGTGGAACCGCGCGTAAATTTAAGCCGAGTTCAAAAGTGGGATTAGTCATATAGGTAAGTTTAGTGTCATTCCACCCACCATAAATATAAGTTGGCTCGCTTTTCATTTCAATTGTTTGAAGTTCTGGAATTGCTAACATAGTTAGAAATACTTCTTTACCTTCTATACCTTTAAAATTATTAGGTAATTTAAAAATGAAATTCGCGGCCTCACCAGATGCTAAATCAATATCTGTCATATTAATATTTTTTGTGCCACAGAAGGCACATTTGGGCGCGAAAACATCAAGAGCGGCACCACAATTACGACAATTTGTTTTACTCATCCCATTTTACCTCTAAATTTCTTTTATAGTCATAACAAATATGATTATCCGCGGCAGTATCTAATCGGGAGATAGCATCCTGATAGCAAAGTTCGTGCTGTTTAAACTCTTCAATAGTATAGCCATCGGCTTTCCATTCTTCCCAGGCTTCTGTCAAATCTTCTTCCCATTCATAAGAAACCTTAATTTTTACTTTCATAATTACTCCTTTGCGGCGGTGTGCCCGATAGGGCACACATGCGCCGCTTATTTTGTTTTTATTTTGTTTTATTTGTTATGTGTACGCTCAACGGACACATCAGCGTATGTTCACCGGTCACTTCCGCTTCGCTGAGCGGTTGTACATCCTTTCAACGGCTACCATAAATTAGTTAAAAAGAAGTGACCGTTGAGCGGATGTCCGTCCTTTCACCGGTCGTTTATTCCATTATCTTTTGATAATTAATTCTTAATTCCTTATATGGTATATGTGTTAGGAAGCCCAACTCGCACAACTTGTCGCGTGCTTCTCGGTATCTAGAAGAACTGGTAAAGCCACAAGCTTTACATATGGTTTCTTCAGCAGGTCTAAAATCATCACTATTTTGTTTCTGCATTATTAGATAATAGAGTAATGTGCGCCAGTTTCCATTCTTGCCTGGTATCTTCTCATTTATCTTCTGAAACATTTTAGGAGTGATATAGCCATATACGCCTTCGTCATACGTACTTTTGTCGACATCGCTTGTCAACGCTAGTGCTTTCAGACTGGACATATTATACCTTCCTATTCTTTTTTCTATAAATATTATAGTATAATTTTAATAAAAAGTCAAATAAGAGGAGTTCAATTTTGAACTCCCCTAAAATTATTTCTTTAATAGATCTTCTGGAATTATATGCCATCCTTGCGCATCATGATTTGCGGGATACCAAAACTTTCCGTCATAGATATATCCATCTACTGTGTAAGCAACATAATGCTTATACATTACATGATGCGGTGAAATCCATTCTACATTTTCTGTTCCATAATAGGTCTTAATTTTTTCAAGGATTATATCATCAGCGCAATAAAAACGCTGGCTTACCTGTTCTTCTTTATAAATATATCCTACTGGAAATAGTTCCTCAAGAACTTCTTTTGATTCAAACATTTTCTTTTTTCTCCTTTATTTATCTTTGTCTACAACGAATACAATCATTTATATCTTCCGGTAAGCAATCTTCACATTCTGGATTCCATTTCATATCATATGGAACGGTTGGCTGTTCATGAACCATATTGATACACCAGTTTAATTGCCCTCGCTTTGCTCTTTTGTGCGGATTTTCCTTATCGGGCAATCCCCACAGGTAATGGTCTTGTTCTTCAAACACTTCTATCAATTTGTCAGCATCAATCAATCTCATTCCACTTCACCGACCTTCCGCAATTTGAACAGAAATTGTCATTCGGACCAAGATAAAATCCGCATTTTCCACAATGCCACAGTAATATGTCATTCACTGTTTCCTCAACTGGTTCTATCGGATTTGTTTCTCGTTCTTTCAGCGCGGCAAGTAGTTCAAGAACGGATGAATATGTTAATAGAAAATTTTCACCTTTATGATTATTGACCCAATTTTCGCAATTTTTAGTAATTGTTTCTATATCAGACATTATATTTATCACCTTTTTATAAGTTATCTATCTTCTATCGCGCGAGCGCAATTTTCACATTCATTGGGATATTTACATATATCACAATCAATATCAGCGGTAATACCCTCTTCATTAAATTGTATGTCGCGCGCGAGTGGTTGATTCAAAAAAGTATCTCTACGCGCGATTGCCTCCATATCAGGATGAATAAGAGCATCCCATTCAACTATCGGCGTTTTGCGACGAAGTCCTCGCTCCATACTTACACTCCTTACCTAAAACATCTTCTATCAAATATATTTCATTTATCATTGTGTCAAAAGAAATCTTTACCATTGGATAGGTATAATCTGGACATTTTTCACCATCTAAATCATGATGTGGATTATTTATTTCTTCCAAATAACCATAAATCTTACATACTGGAGTTGGATATCCTCCAAGCATATATTCTTTATAGCAGTTAGCACATCTTTCACAAGTTTTCTTCATATCGGCTCAACCCTCCCTATTCAATACCGACTTACCAACCCACATTCTTACAGCACCAAAGTGGCACATATTCATTGGCTTCCTTTTTCTATATAAATTATAATATAAATTTTATAATTTGTCAAATAATCAATATGGTCTAATTCGTCCTGGGGTTTTAAATTTATTTTTATTCTATTCAACTAGTTCTTCAATAGTCATTGTATCATCTATTCTTCTCCATAAATATTTTTTATGTGAATGAGCGGTATGATTACAACATCTATTTACTTCATTACGATCAAATCCGGCGGCAATAACATCTTTTGAACTTTCATAAATATGTATCAGTTGGCCGTCAAGAGTATACTATTCTATAGGAGTACCATTTATTTTCTATCGTTTTTGCGCAGATCTAATATTCTTTTCTTCTGTACTAATCCCATAATCACGTAAGATATAACTAGCTGTAATATATCTACATCCTAATTTATTACCAATTTCAGAACAGGTATATCCTTCATTCCACAATTGTAAAATTTCTTCTGGAGAAAATTTATTAGCGCCTTCTCCTCCCAATGTAGAATTATACCCATTATAGTAACTATCATACTAGTCAATCCAATAGCGCTCTCTTAAATTTAATATTTCATTGGGAATATTATCTTCAACTAATTCAATATGAAAATGTTCTATACCATATTTATTTATAGCATTATGAAACTTACTAATAATTTTTAAATTGCTATCTTTAATATGGTCTTTCCAACGAATTTCTATTGTGCGAGTTGTTTTTCCAATATATACCTTATCATTTACAGCATTTATAATTTTATAAATTAGTCCCATTATTATCACTCCATACTTCATCTAATTGTTTAGCGAAGGATTTTAGATGATTTTCAATAGACTCTTCCATTCGCGCGGAAATCTTATGCTCCTCTCGTATCCATTTAGATATACTAGTAGGATGACAATTACAAATTTTTCCTAACTGTCCGAATGTAAAACCCATTTCAATCATTTTATTTATTTTATCTTTTAAATTCATCTTAATCCCTCCAATAGAATAGTAGAAGTGAAAGAGAAGAAACACAATATTTTCTTCTCTTTCTAGAAATTTTTTTATTCTTTTTTACTTTTATCTTTGATAATTAGATTCAGAATAATTCCAGTTACAATGGCTAAACATATACCACTAATATTAAAAGCATCACTTTTAATAGCTAAACCAGAAGTACCAACCATTAACATAATAGCAAAAATCCACAATGTTTTTTCATCATTAAAATTAATAGACGTTTGTTTTAAAAATTTAATAGCAGATGCTCCTATCATCCCATAACAACAAATAGAGGCGCCGGCAAAAGTAGCATTTGGTAATGCCTGAATAAAACTGCTGAATGGCCCTAAAAATCCCAATAATATTAATTCAATTGCGGCAAGTAGTGTGACGTATACACTGGCGCATTTACTAATAAGAATAGTAGAAAGATTTTCTGTATATGTAGTGTTAGGCTGAGCGCCAATAATCGTGCCAAGAAAACTTCCAAGTCCATCCGCGGTTAAAGTTCTAGATAAACTAGGATCTTCTAAAAAGTTACGT
>JAEEHF010000007.1 GCA_016280725.1 Bacillota bacterium
CTTAAATGAAACTCATAAAACTGTTTAAGTTCCTTTTCAAAAGAACTGCCATTCTTTTTCAATACCTCTTCATATGCATATAGTTGGTACAATGATAACCTATTTTTATGATCAAACTTCATATAAGAAGGATAAGAATCTCGTCCTTTATCTATTAACAAAGATTCCATTGTGTCAACCTCTGTTCTCTTATTTATCAAATTTACCAGGAAGTGTACGTTTAACCAATCAAAAAGTGAAATGCAATTTACAACACGTCTTGTATTGTCACATTCTCTTATGTATGGAATACTATAGGTATATGTAGGGGCTCCCTTCTCGTTTATCTTAAGTACTACAGGTGCAATTCCTTCTTCATCTATGAATTGAATGCCAACAGACCAATGCGTTGTTACTGTCCTTGGATCACTTAACATTTCTTCGTTAAGTTTCTTTTCTAATTTCTCTGCAAGGAGTCTTGTCTTTAACGAAAGCTTTATATTATTCTTGTCATCTTTTATTTGGGTAATCAGCCTTACGTAGTTTACATTAGGATTATTGCTCTGCAAATAATTAATGAGTATCTGCTCTTTATCTTCTGTAGTAAGATTTGAAGGAAGATGCAATTCTGAATCTCTATGTAAATCTTGTTTAGAGACATACTTATCTAGAATTATATGAGCACTATTAACATTATTCAAAAGTACTTCGCATATCACATTTTTGAATTTTTCAACTATACCTTTACACTTTAAAACTTCGCGTAAATAATTGTTGTTTTTGGAGACTATCTCACGTAAAGTCTCTGGCTCTATTAATCGGTATAATTTGTATGCTTCTATTATTTCCCAAAATGTTTTTTTATATGCCCACTCCAATAATTCGAATTCACTTTTTATTTTTGTGGGGTTAAGACCGTTAAAGAAGTTTGCTATAATCGTATTATATCCTCTCGTAGATGACTTTAATTTCTCAAACTCATCATCTGTCCATTTTAATAATCTACAATCATTTTCAAATAACTGTTTGATATGCCATAATTCAATATTACCCTCTAAGTCTGTAGGCACGCCTTCCTCTGACACTTCTTGGATTCGCTTTTCAGCCATTTCCAGAGAGTGTCCTACAAACAAATCATCTTTTGAAAAACAGCATACTCGATCTTGCATTATACTCTTTTATTAAAACAAAATTCTTGCTATATACCTTAAACTCCATAATGCTTTTCTAAACGTACTACTAGGCCCTGTACGAGTTGATCATAGTCTTTAAATCGCAATTGTGACAAATTACGAAGATTAAAACCAACAAATTTATCCACATCTTTCTTCTCTTTATTATGATCTGTATCTTCTTTATATAAAAGTATCATGTTGGGAATCATTCCATTTGACTCCGCAATACCCATAGCATAGCCAATTTCATGGTAAACATTGATGTTTGCGCTACTCAAATCTGCAATAATCAAACCACAAGACTTAATCGCTTCTCTAATCCTGTCAGGAATAGAATATACATTTGATTCCACATTCCTGTCTATACGTATAGGCGTTGCTCTCAAATAAATGTCTCTATGTTTTATGTTAAATTTATCTATGGCTCTAACTATCTTTTCGAAAATCAATTCACTCTGTGAATCGCCAAACTGCATAGATATAAATATTTCATTCCTTTTCGCCTGATGAATTTTGTCAAACATGGTTATCAAATTCAACGATGCGTCTTTTGACAAGTCATCTGGTTTGATAATTTTATTTATACCATTCTGTTTAGCCCAATCAATAAAAGAACATAACTGCCCTTTATCCAGTAAAGAATAATACACGCAAGCACATAAAAATGAAATATTGCCGTAATTGTCACCTAAATCTTTATACACATGAGATAACGCCGACAATTCAGAAAGTATAGCATCTTTATCTTCACTCTTCTTTATGTAATTTTTCAATGAATCTATCATGCTACTGATATGTTCTTTTTGCTGCAATAGGGTTTTATGTTCGTTAGTTAACAATTCTTGTTCATATTGCAATCTTTCTATATCTTTATTCGTTGATTTGTAAAGACTCATTATTGTAAAATCTGGATTTTCAATTTCAATCTTTTCTATTTCTTTTTTCTTTTCAATAATTATCTTTTCATCATTATATATTAACTTCTTTTTCTCTTCAATTTGGATTTCCAACTCGATACTCTCTTCCTCTGATTTTGATAAAACTCCATTTATTCGTTCCTTTTGAGACAAAAGTAATTGTGCTATTCGCAAACATGCAGTTCTATAATATGACTTATCTACATCAGACACTACTCTAAGCCATGGAATAGAATTAAATCCCCCTTGTTTAACATTATCCATCAACATTAATGCCAACGGGTATGCTATGCCTAAATTTTCTTTATTATCAAAAGCATCTAATTCACCAATAATTTTGAGACTTGCCTCTTCCCTCAAAGGTAACTGACGAAAATTGATATTGTGAAATATGCCAGCTTCAAATTTGTCACCAAATTCTCTTTCTGAGAAAATGACTGTATATGGGACAATAAGTTTCTCGATTTCTTTTTTATTTGCACCAGTTCTTTCCCATATTACGTCATTACCATTATCAAAAGGTTCAAGACGATGATTTCCGTCAACTCGAACAAGATCTTCATTAGTTGTTTTTACCAAGTAAGCATGTCGAGCCCTATAACCTTCATACGGCAACCTCTCACCAAGGACACGTAATCCCTTAACAAATTGGGCGTCATCTCGATCTACAGCACTGTCAACTCCAATGTTAGAAGCAAATTCAGAATACCTTTCCACGCGACATGCCAATGTAATTTCTGGAAAGTATTTGTATTCTCCAGAATCTAAGAATTTTATAATGTCCACTTTGTGATCATCAATAGCATTGCGTTGATAGGATTTGGGACTACGAGAAATTACTGCCAAATCTTTTAATGGCGCAAAGCCTCTAAGTACGACATAATGATCAAATGTTTTATAAATAATTCCTTCTAACTTTGCCATAATTAATCTAATATTAGTTGTTCTATCTTTTGTTTTGCTTCATCCAACAAGACATCACCTTCTTTTTTTAATTTTTTTGCATTGTTTTTAATCGTAGAAACAGAATTAACAATATCTTCTTGTATTGTAATATCAGGATATGGAATTATCAAATAATCTATATCTGTAGTTTGCAATCTTGGCAATGTGTTACCCGTCATTAGATGCTTTGTTTGGGCAAGAACAAAATTTGAGCGTAATACAATTGTCAAGAAATCAGGATTTATATCATATGCTTGAAATATATGGAATTCTGTTGAACAACATCCATCAAACTCCGCTCTATAAACTTTATTAAGATATGGACGTAATTTAGGAAATAAGATATCTCCTTTTTTAAAAAGTGCAGCAGACGATATGGATTCCTTTTCTTTCAATGGAATATACGCTCCTGTTTCACCATCAACATTTTCTAAACCAATATATGTGTCATCTCGTGATATTGAGTTGATAATCGTTTTTTCGCTGCTCACAACATTTTTAAGATAACACCATTTTCTTCTCTTTATCTTATCAATCATTTCCATTCTTTCTGAATGAAACTGGATAGGATCGAGTCTGCCTCCGATTATTGAGGATACATTTAATATTAATGGTTGCGGTCTTTCTTCTATAATTGTTTTTTGATCTATTTGTAATTCTTTAGATAAGAAGGAATCTATGCTCTTTAATAACCATTTTGCTTCTTTCCTCTTTTCAATTTTGATATTTATGGCATCTTGATATATTCCAATTATTCTTTGTTGAACACTAAGAGAAGGAATCACAGGAATCTGTATCTTACCAATTCTGTCTAATCCAATCTTGGGAATTGTAGTCTGAATTCGATTTTGTTCAACTTGTTTCTGAACGAAACTACAATTCAAAAGTATTGAAACATATTCTGGAAGGACTTCACCATTTTTTGGAAATAACATCGCACAATTCTCGGTTAGGATAATATGTTTCCCTTTAGGAATATTCTTCATGAGGAAAACGCGTCCAATTGTCCCTGCAATAGAGAATACTATTTGATCGTTTTTTATCTCGTATCTTTTGAGTTTGTTGTACAATTCTTCGCTGATACATTTTAAATCATCAAAAATAATGTTGTCTATATCAGCAATGTCAGATAACCGTAAATACAAATAATTTGTTCTTTCAGAAGAAAAAGACATCCCTTTTGGAATACGCTTTCCACCTTTGATATCCACATATTTTGAAAGAGGAACAAAATTACTAATTCCCCTATTGTTCTTATGGTAAGTAACATCCATTCGTTGTGAACAAAGGACGTCTGATATATGTACATTTATTATTTTCATAACACTTTAGAGATGAAATCTTTAATCTGTTGTGCCACCTTAGGTAGTTCACTACCTTCAATAACCTTTCCTGTTGCATCATAGCCGACATTCTCAACCTCCAACATCAAGACTTCATAATCTTGAGAATAGTTAAAAACATATTCTTTGTATAAATTCAACATCCGTTCTGCACGCAGGTCTTTGTCGAGCCCTTTTTCTTTACGTACCTGAACTTTAATTTCTGCCAGAGTTTGTTCAAACATCTTCGTTAACTCTTTCGAATGTTTCTTAAGGAACAAAATAGAAGATTTTACACCCGCTTTTACATGTGAGAAGGTATGTTGTGGCAGAGACACAACTGCTAAGATCCTAAAATGTTCAATAAGCCAATCGCGTACATATTGACTTGTGGAATTGGTTAAGATTCCATCAGGAATTACAATTGCCAAATATCCGTTTTCTTCATTTAAATATTTATAGCATCGCTCTAAAAACAATACCTCAGTACTTTGCGATGTTCGCCACTTATTTTTATTATCGTTGTCAATAATTCGATCTTTTATCTCTGTGATACCGAGATTCTTTTCAAACAATTCGTATTCTTTATAATAACCGACTTCGTCTGCTTTTACAGAAGAGCCAAACGGTGGATTAGTCATTATCAAATCAAATGTGCCATCTTGGAAGTTTAGATTTCTGTTTTCTATCTCTATGGTCTTATTGTTTTTTAAACCATCATTTGTAATGATATTAGTGTGACCATCATCATGGATGATCATATTCATCTTAGCCACACGGGAAATTTGCTCATTGATCTCAATTCCGTAAAGATGCTTTTCTGCAAACTCATGCCAATAACTTTTCCATGA
>JAEEHF010000089.1 GCA_016280725.1 Bacillota bacterium
GAACTGGACTCTTAGCTTCTGATTTAACTGAGTTTCCAATTTCAAGGTCAAGTGATTCATTATCATTTATATCTAACGATAATCCTTCAACTGGCTCTTTCTTATCTAAGTCACCACTTTCAAATAATTTGTTGAATTCCTTCTCTATTTCTTCTTCCATTGCTTTGTTTTCTGCTTTTACTGCTGGTGTTGGACTATTGTTAGCAATCTTGTTTTGTAAAGAATCTATTGATGGCTTTGGAGCATCTTCTTTAGGAATAACATGAACATCCATCTTTACTTGATTAAGAGGTGAATTTTGTCCCGCAATTTGTGAAGGATTTAAAGCACTATATGGATCAGCTGGAGCAGCTGGTGCTGGAGCTGGTTGGGTGCTTTGAGTATTGTTCTCATTAAATGTTCTATATGGATTTTGGTTAGGTGTTGGTCTCTCAACATTATTATTAACTGTACTATTTGGATTTTGTACAGGTCTATTTACAGGGTTATTATAATTTGGAACAAAGTTATTAAAATTATCATTTAATCTTTGTTGATTATTATCCATTGTTGTTGGAACATAACCTGTTGCAGGTCTAGTTCCTACTGGATCAAATTTAAAAGATGCTTGTTGTTGATTAAATCTTTGTGCACTTTGCATATTATAACTTGGTACAGTTGGAGATATTCTCACATTTCCTGTATATGGATTATAACTTTGTGCCATTTGTTGGTTTTGACCACTAACCTCTTCTCTCTGAAATTCAGCTTGCTTATTATTAAACTTACTAAATAAGCCCATTTGTTTTTCTCCTTCGTATGCGAATTTATTATACATAATTCGATATGCATAAACTTATTACAATTATATAAAACCGATTTAAGAATATCAAGTAACAGGACGATTAAAACATTATGTAAATCATTTTTTAAAAAGGGACCACGCATTTCTGCGTGATCCCTTTATTAGTGACTCATTTCTAGGATTACACACCAAAGTAATTGTCGATTTGATGCTGGAAGGCTTCACCCATTCCCTCATCAATCTTAGATTTTTGATGTGCCGAAGTATCTGATCCCTCTTCTCCTTCAGGGTCTTCCTCATCACTCGGATCAGGATCATCATCATCTAATCCTATTACACGTCTCATAAGATCTTCAACTGATGATTCCACCTGTTCTTTTTTCACTTTCAGCTTTTGGCTGTATTTTTTAGACATTAACAGCTGAGCTTCATCCAGTTCAACTTCTTTCGGATAGATTAAGTAAACTTTCCTGAATTGGTCATCTTTTGGGTAATGTTCCACAATAAATCCCTCAGTTTCTAACCGAGTAATATTCAGTGGAAAAATATACCCGTGATATATGAAACAAGGATTTCCATCAAGTTTTTGTCGGTCTAGATAGCTTACCAAAAAATCCCACTGAGTTTCAAGGTTCTTAATGGTTACGTCTTTCGATAACATCATCTTTCCCCCCAGTTAAAAATGTCGATTGTACATCAGTTAAGAAACTGGTTCCCCTTTAGCTCGTATCTTGAGTCACTTTTTTCTCCCCCTTTCTTCAATGTAGTAAAGTAATAGAGCATAAAGGTGGATAATTATTGTGGCTTTTAAACCAACAATAAGTTAAAAAAACAGCAATGCTGCTTTCTTGTACTATTATAGCACAAAAAGAGGACGAGGGGAAGCTTACACTTTCCCCTCAATTTCCCTAATAGCGGACATTATAGTCTGTTTGATTTTCTGTTGAATATTATACATCGAATCTTGTAGCCACACTCTTTTAGTTCCTTCACAAAGAGCACAGTCTTCTCTGAGATACATGATTACATCTTTCCCATCTTGTTCTATTCCGCTGATGGCATTAATTGGTATCATCAACGATTTTCCATGAATAGTTGTGAATCTGACTAACATATAGCCCAAACCAGTTGTGTCCGCATTCATATGTCTTCCTCCTAAACTATCGTTTTTGAGAAAATACCATTTTGCTATTCTTATTATAGTTCGCATAGCTACGAATAATATAATCATTATACCACAATATTATGTAAATTACAACAAAAATCACCGGCAAAACCGGTGATTTACATGGTGTTCCTGAGAGGATTTGAACCTCCGACCAACGGTTTAGGAAACCGCTGCTCTATCCAGCTGAGCTACAGAAACTTATTTAGAAATAGCTTTTACAACTGCAGCTTGCTCTTCATCTGAAAGCTTTTTGTCGCAAACGCCATTTTTAATCTGTTTTATAGAAACACTTGAAACGCCCTCAGAATATATATTATTTATAACAAATCCATCATTTTTCAAATTTAACAAACATAATGCAAAACTCAAAGAAACATTTGAATCTCCATAGGCACTATATCTTTCAATACCTGCCTTTGAAAGGCTAAGTTCAATTGCTTCCTTTAGTTTTAATATATAATCAATAATTTCATCATCTTTTTTATTTAATTCATTAACTTGTTTAATATATTTTTCAAGTTCCGTAGCTAAATTGCTACCATTTCCAAGAGCTTTAAGATATTTTTCATATCTCTTTTTTGTCTTTAAAGAAACGGAAAGGCTAATAATACTTATAAGTAGTGATATTGCAACAATTGCAATCGCAACATAGTCCATCTCACCATTCCCCCATAAATCTCTTAATATTATTAGCTTTTGTATATTTTAAAATCTTTCGTAGCGCAGACCAGTGGTCTGCGGAAAAATTGTCGCAAAAATCATTCTTCGTAGCGGAGCATTGTGTGCTCCATAAAATATATATTATTCCTGCCCCTTAATCATATCCAAAATTCTTTCCAACTCATCATTAGAAGAATAATTTATAATAATCCTACCACTTCTAGGTCCTGCCTTAAGTTGAACCTTTGTCTTAAAGAAGTTTTGGAAACTTTCCTCAATATCTCTATAAGCAGCTTCGTTTTTCTTATCTTTTTTCTTTGCAGTCTTTTTGTTTTTAAGAGTTCTCTCTAAGTCTCTAACAGTGCCGCCATTTTCAATAATTGAAAGAGCCATTTTATATTGAATATCTTTATCTTCAATGCCTAACAAGGTTTTGCAATGGCCTTCTGTTAATTTCCCCTCTAGAGCAAGTTCAATAACTCTTTTATCAAGATTTAAAATCCTTAGAGTATTTGTAACATAAGTTCTAGAAATACCAAGCTTGTCAGCTAGGTCTTGGTGTTTAAGATTATAATTATCAATTAACTCCTTATATCCCATAGCTTTTTCAATAGGATTTAAGTCAGCTCTTTGAATATTTTCAATTAAAGAAATCTCTTTGCTAGTTTGCTCAGATTCACTTCTAATAATGCAAGGAACTTCAGTTAAGCCAGCAATTTTAGCGGCTCTCCACCTTCTTTCACCTGCAATTATTTGATAAAATTTATCTTTTTTCTCAACTATAAGTGGTTGAATAATTCCATAATGCTCAATACTTGTAGCAAGTTCTTTAAGAGATTCTTCGTCAAACTTTTTCCTAGCTTGTGCTGGATTAGGCTCAATATCAATTATTTTGATGTTCATAATTGTCTCGCCCTTATTTTTTTCCTCGTTTATCTCTTTTAAAACTGTGCTCTCTGAGAAAAGCGCATCAAGTCCTCTTCCTAAACCTGAATTCTTCTGCATCTTATTGATCCTTTCGTACATTCATATTTTTCTTTAAAAATTCTTTAGCTAATTTATCGTAGCTTCTAGCGCCTTTGCTTAATGGATCATAAGAAATAATTGGTTTTCCATAGCTTGGTGCTTCACTTAATCTAACATTTCTTGGAATTAGAGTCTCAAAAACTCTGTTGTCAAAATACTTTTTCACTTGAGCCACAACTTGATTAGATAAATTTGTTCTAGAGTCATACATTGTAAGTACTGCGCCCTCAATAGTTAACTTCGGATTGTAGTATTTTCTAACCAAATCAACTGTTTTTAATAACTCCCCTACTCCCTCAAGTGCAAAGTATTCGCACTGTACAGGAATTAACACACTA
>JAEEHF010000090.1 GCA_016280725.1 Bacillota bacterium
TCCATGACGTTTAATAACACCTTGGAAACCTTTTCCTTTAGAAATACCTTGAACGTCTACAAATTCACCAGCAGCGAAGATATCAGCTTTGATTTCATCACCAACGTTGTATTCGTCTATATTATCAAGTCTAAGCTCTTTAATGTACTTCTTGTAAGCAAGCTTAGCTTTATCAAATTGACCTTTCATAGGTTTATTCATATGTTTTTCTTTGATTTCACCTGTTGCAACTTGAAGTGCCGTATAACCATCTGTCTCAACTGTTTTCTTTTTGATTATTACACATGGTTCAACTTCAACAACAGTTACTGGTACTACTAAGCCTTCTTCTGTAAATATTTGAGTCATGCCTAGTTTTTTACCATAAACTCCTTTTTTCATTTTAATATAACCTCCTTGATTATTGGTTCATATTCAATATGAACATGATCAGTTTAAAAACTGCTATTTGATTTCTACTTCAACACCAGCTGGTAGCTCAATCTTCATAAGAGCTTCAGTTGTTTTGTTGGTAGGATAAAGAATATCAATAACTCTCTTGTGAGTTCTCATTTCGAATTGCTCTCTTGAATCTTTGTACTTGTGTGGAGAACGTAAGATTGTAACGACTTCTTTCTTTGTAGGTAATGGAATTGGTCCTGAAACTTCAGCGCCTGTCTTTTTAGCAGTATCTACAATTTTTTGTGCAGACTGATCTAAAACAACATGATCGAAAGCTTTAAGTCTAATTCTGATTCTTTCTTTACCTACTTCTGCTACTTTCTTTGTTTTTGGCATTATATTTACCCTCCTTAAAATAAATACTTACCTCCGACAAAAGTGATTAACAACGCAACCGGGTGTTTCATGAACACCCATATTTAAACCCAGGAATTAAACCTGGGGAAATAGCGTCAAACTACCCTTGTCGCCCGGTTTTAAATCGGACATACTCCGTGAAAGTTCCCTGCCTATATGGCAGCCACATTTCACATCATCGCATTATCACAGCGATTTCTATTATAAGGTGTTGTTTACTTTATTGCAAGTGTTTTTTTCATTTTTTGAAACTTTTTTTCTCCTTTGGGGACACGACCTTTAGGAGAAAAAATTCTCCTAAAGGTCGTGTCCCCAAAAGAGAAAAAAAAAGCCAGGGGTGCAAACCCTGGCTCCGCCGACCTTGGCGTGCTGTTGGAGAATTGTCTTTGTGGCGTGCCGGCTTCGTGCCTACACGACTTCGGTCACTTTCGTGACCTTGCATAACCCACGAGATCTCACCATGCAGACCTGCTTTTGTCCTACATGCTCGTGGGCCGGGATCCCAACCCTCCGGGTAACAGCTTTTTTTCATGGTGATTGCCATTCTTCTGGCAACGTGCTTGTACATGCTTTTTCACATGAGGTAGGAGCACTTTTCGCCTACCTACTTGATGACTTTCCAGTCAGCCTTGCACAAGCTGCTGATCATCAAGCAACATCCCATGAAGCTGAAGTCCACCGTCCCCATTTTTTGCCTACTACGTAAGCGGGGACAGCGGCCCCGCAAACTATTCAGCACTTGCGGGGAATCAATTTTCCTCAACGAGCATTATGATAACATAATATAAAGAATATGTCAACTATTATTTTTATTTTTGTTTTGAATCCTATGAGGACACGACGTTGAGCAGATTCTTTTCTCCTGGATGTCGTGTCCCCAAAAGAGAAAAAATTCTCCTCAATGTCGTGTCCCCAAAGGAGAAAAATGGCATAAAAAAAACCAGGGGTGCAAACCCTGGCCGTGCTGTTGGAGTTATTCTGTGGCGTACCAGCTAAGTGCGGTACGACTTCGGTCTCTCCGAGACCTTCTTAAATCTCACGAGATCACACCATGCTGACCTGTTCTCGTCAACATGCTCGCGGCCGGGGCTCCACCCATACCGGTAACAGCAACACATAATTTCACGGTGATTGCCCGTAGGCAATAGTGCTCGTCATACTTGGTTAAGTATGGAGTAGCAGCACTTTAAGGCTACTCTGACTGATGGATTCTCTGCGCTGAGCATTTGCACCTGCTCGTCCATCAGCCAACATCCCGTGAAAACTTAGTCCACTAGTCCCACTGTGCGCCTCGCCGACGCACGATATTTGTCTACTTGTGGGAAAGCGGCCCCACGCATAAACACATATCCGTGGGTACTAATTTTCCTCATCGGTCATTATATTAACATAATTAATATTACTTGTCAACTATTTTTCAAAAAAATTAAAATGGACATAAAATTTGATAAAAAACCTATAGTTTTCTCAAAAATCATGTCCATATTTATTAAATCATCTTATTTACTTAAGAAACTTTTCAACTGTTCTTAACGAAATTGCCAAGGCTTGTTCTCTGGTTGCCTCACCTTGTGGTAAAAATGTGTTATCTCCAACTCCCTGAATTAAACCTAAAAGAGCCATTCTAGCTACTCCATCTTTTGCCCAATCTGAAACATTATTTGCATCAGCAAATGTAAGATTAACTTTCAAAGTATAATTTAGCCCTAATATTGTAATAAGCCTATCTAACATTGTTGACATCTGCTCTCTAGTTATCCTTGATTCAGGATTGAATTCATTTTCACTAACCCCTTTGGTTACACCTAAATAATAAGCCTTTATTGCGTCAACGTCGTTTGTATCTGTGAAAGGATTTATTAGATTAGGAAAGTCTGAATTTCCGTGTATTCTATCGTATAGACTCATACATATGCTTGCAAATTCAACTCTTGAAACAGGACTTCTTAAGTCACTAGTGATAAGTCTGTTCGGTATTAACTTTTCATTGTCAGCTTTTTGCATTTCTGCCTTAGCCCAATCAGAAGCTAGATACGTTGGCAAATATGTAGGAATTGGTTGATCAGTTACAGTTGCTTGTTGTTTAAACGTAACTACAATAGTATGATTTTTCTTAACATTTTCCAATACATAAGTTCCTCTAGTTCCACCATCTTTAGAAAGTGATGTATAATTAACTAATACTCCATCTAATCTAATCTGATTTAAAACATATCCTGTTTTTCCAACAAAAGCTACACTTACCTCACCACCATCACCAACTTCAATATTTCCAGACGGTGTAACAAATCCGTTTGTATCACTTTGTATAATAACTGTATGCTTATTTGATAGATTTGGCGTAGGAGTAGGCCACTTAGTCGAGGAAGGAGTAGTTAAAGGAGCATTTGTTGGGCTTATAGAACTACGCTTAAAAGTTATACTAATTAAGTGGTCTTTACTTATATCTTTTAGAGTTAAAGTACCCTGTGTTCCACCATCTTTTGAAAGAGAGGTATAGTTCGTTTCATTACCGTCTACAAAGATTTGATCTAAAACAAATCCTTCTTTAGCTGCAAATCTAACAGTAAAGTCGTCTCCTTCAGTAACTTCATTCACTCCAGTCGGCGTAGTAGAACCAAATGAATCTGTGCTTATTGTTATTTTTTTTCTAGTTGGTGTATACATTCCACCCTTCTTGAATTCACAACTAATTGTATGATCTCCAACTACTTCTAAAAATTCATAAATACAAATCGTTCCACCATCTTGAGAAATAGCAAGCCCTTCTGGTTTAGCAGGTTCTCCATCAACCATTATCTGTGAAGGTACAAACCCTGTATTACCTGTAAAACCTACTTTAATATTCTTATTTGAACCTTCCTTGAATTCGAATTTAGATTCGTGACTATTTGATGGTAAACTATCTAAAGCTGATATAAAGAAACTTCCGTGTTGTCCGATTGATACGGTAATCGTGCCAACTACTTTCAGATTATCAAAATCTGTTTTTACAGATATACAATTAAATGATATATCATCTACTAAAGAAGTATAGCGTCGAGTAATTTCCCTAGTATAATTACCAGTTGTTAAAAGTTCCACTCCATCAGCTGTACAACTTTCAATTCTATAACCGTCTTTTGCTTTTACAGTAATATCAAATGTATCAAAGGCTTTTACATGGTATTTTGTTGTACCTTCACTTACCTCATAATCAGATATGTTTGTTTCTACGATTAGGTTATCATCTGCTCTAACTGTTACTGTTGAAAGATAAATTGGATTAATAGTGTATTCAGCAATGATAGTATGTATACCATGCGTTATATCAGAAGCCTTAATAGTAACTTCTTTTTTCGTACCGCCATCCTTTGAAACACTGTTTGGAGTAACTTCTTTATCATCCAATAAAATTCTTCCTACCACATAACCCTTATCGGCAGTATATGTTATTTTTACTTCTCTTGAATCATCAAAAAAATCAACTCTAGCCTCTGGATTAACAGTACCATTTAATCCAGGCTTAATATCTAAAACCTTTCTCACAGGAACCAAATCTGCAAAACAAATAGAGAAACTAAACAACAAAATTAATATTATTAATACATTTACTATTTTTTTCATCCGTATACCCTCCTATTGATTATTAAACTTTATACTTGTTCACAAAATTATTGAAATTATAAAAGATCTGTGCCATTTGTGCTCTTGTAGCTGAAGCTTTAGGTCCAAAATCTTCTACGCTTAATCCTTGCATTATTTGAAGATTATATAAAGCAGCAATAGCATCTAATGCGTCTTCTGATAAGCCCTTTGTATCTTTATATGAAGGATCTAGCTTTATTTCATACTTATACCCACAATAATCAATATAATTTTTCATATACATTGCAACTTCTTCTCTTGTTATAGGATCGTTTGGTCTAAATTTATCTCCGTCTATATCATTAACAATTTTATTTTCAACTGCCCATGCTACATATGAATCATAGTACGAACCACTAACAACATCAGAAACTTTACTCTCTTTTCCTTCGACATTAGCTTTTGCAAGTCTACCAATTACAGTAACTGCCATCGCTCTACTCATTGTAATCTCTGGGCCAAATTTTCTATCTTCGACACCATTAAATAATCCAAGAGCTGTAACTGTTTCAATTGCATTCCTAGCCCAATGTTCATTAATATCATCATACTCTGCTGAATTTGGTCTAATCTTGTTTTCGCTTTCTTCCAAGGTTATCCATTTGCTATACAATACAGTATCTTTTGAAAAACGTTCATTTGAAGCAACTTTATTTTCAAGTTCCGGCTCTTTGTACCAGCCTTCAAGAACATAGTTTTCTTTCTTAATCACTGGAATGTTAGGAATAGCACCCTTTCCAGATTCAATTTGAATTTTATACTCTCCTAAGTCAAGCATAATATTTATTGTCTCTGCTTTAGTTCCAATTACTTCATCATATGTCGCATCATTTACAGTAACTTCAACGAAGCAATATATCTCTTTCGCTTCGTCGTTACTATTAGTATATTTATAAGTTAAAGTAGAAATACCTGTACTAACGGCCTTAAGATATCCATCTGGCATAACTCTAACTACTCCTGGATTACTACTTACCAAGTTGTCAACTTTTATATCAGTACCTCTAATAATTGCTCCGATGCTTTGATCCACTCCAAGCTTCATTTTAAACTTTTCAAGCAAAAATGCAGGTTCTTTTTTTAATGCTGCAAAGCAAATAGAAGTTAGTAGCATAACACATAGAACACTCATAATTACAATTTTTTTCATGATAATAATCCTTCTTTCTTAAAATTTATAATATTAATATTTTTGTACCAAATATTCTTTTTCCAATTTTTGAGTAGTATAAATCTTAGCCAAAATCGTAAGTTCTGCTATAGCATCATCAGGAATTTCAAAAGAATACAATTTCTTAGCATCACAAGACAATGAATATATTAATGCCGAAAAACTTGTTTTGCTAAGCGATATCGCTCCCTTATCTAACTTACCACAATTCTCACACTTGATTCCGTCATCTTTTATGCTGAAATAAAAACGCTCCATATCTTCAGTTATCTTTTTTTCACATGATACACATTCACTTATTTGAGGAACAAAACCCAAAAGTGCAAGTAGTCTTATTTGAAAAATACTATATACTAAATCTAAATTCTTATCGGTTTCGGATATAACATAAAGTGTATTTAAAAAAAGCTGTAAAACATCTTCAGCCGGTATATTTTCATCAGTAACATCATATATAATCTTTGAAATTGTAACTGCATAGCTTAGCTTTTCAATGTCAGTCCTTAGATTATAAAATAGTTCTATTACTTCCGCAGAGTTAATTGAGTAATTATCATTTGGACTTTTATATAGTATAAAATCGCAAAAAGCAAGGAACTCACTACTATTTAGAGTTGATGATTTAGACTTTTTTGCACTTCTATAAAATGCTGATATTTTACCGAAGATTAGGAGTAAGTATTGTGAGTACTCTATCATTATCTGATGAGTTAGCTTGAGCAATAATTATGCCCTTTGTCTTAATAAGTCCCAAAATACTCACATCCTACTTAAAAAATTCTTTTAGTTTATTTGAATCATCTCTCCAGCCCTCTTTAACTTTTACCCAAAGTTGCAAATTCACATTAGCATCAATCATTTCTTCTATGTCTTCTCGTGCTCTTTCTCCAATTCTTTTTAGTGTTGTACCATTTTTACCAATTATAATTCCCTTATGTGATTTCTTCTCGCAATAAATATTTACTTCTATATCATAAAGTTTCTTTCTTGGTCTTTTTTTCATTTGAATTACTTCTACAAAAATACCATGAGGAACTTCTTCGTCAAGAAGCCTTAAGCACTTTTCTCTAACTATCTCTTCAACAAGTTGTCTTTCCGTTTGATCTGTAAACTCATTTTCATCATAATATTTTGGTCCTTCAGGAAGTAATTTTACAATTTCTTTTATTAATCTATCTACATTGTCATCTTTCAAAGCAGAAATTGGAATAATTGCGTCAAAATCGCATTCCTCGCTATATTGCTTCATTAAATTTAGTAGGGTTTCTTTTTTTACTAAATCAACTTTATTAATAACTAGAATCTTAGAATTCTTTTCTTTCTTTATTCCATCTAAAATCTTTTTATTATATGACTTAATACCTTCATCACATGCATCTACTAAAAACAAAGTAACATCTGTACCTTCTTTAGCATCCTCAATGGTATCAATCATTTTCTCCCCAAGCTTATTCTTAGGATTATGAATTCCTGGTGTATCTACAAATACTAGTTGTGCATTTTTAAGGTTAACAATTGCCTTAATCGCCGTTCTTGTTGTCTGTGGCTTTTTAGAAACAATTGCGATTTTCTGCCCAGCAATTTTATTTAGTAAAGTAGATTTACCTACATTTGGTCTCCCGAAGAATAGTTATAAATCCTGATTTCATAAAAATTCCTTTCAATTACTATTCATATGAAATTGTTCCGTAATCTGAAGGAACAATTTGAACCCAAGTAATACCATCATTAACTTTAAGTTCGTTTCCATCCATATCTGTATATATCGTCTTAGAAGCGTGTCCAGATTTTTTCCATTTTATCTTTATTCCTCTTCCATTTGAGAAATAATATCCTTCACCGCTTCCGACATTATATACTTCTCTTCTGCCTTTATCTTCTGGATCATCTAGTAACACATCTCTTACTTTGTAAGCAATGATATTTTTTGCATAAAATCTTTCTTTGGTGAATCTATCACTATGTTCAACGCCTCTCATGCTCCTTAGATATGTTTTTGTTTCAGGATCATACTCGTATGAAGAGTAATGTGCACCAGAGTATTTAAACTTTAATGATGTTGCTTCAAAGCTTCCATCTCCAGACTCAAAATCAATGTCCTTTTCATTGAAGCTCACAATACAATCTTGCTTTTCTATATCGCGATATTTTTTCTTTTCAATATATTTTTCAATCAACTCTTTACTAGAAAACGCATTATGGTATGATGACTTTGGCGGCTCTCTCCAATAATAGTTATCATAAATACCATTTATATTTGCAATGCCAAGTCTTGGAATATCTTTTTGTGCAAGAGGGCTCCAACCAAAGTGGCAGTATATTGCATCATGTTCCTGTACATAGTCTAGAAAATAATGTCTAGCACTTCTAATTGGACCAACTTTATCTGGAAGATTATCCTTTTTGAAAAAGGCTATAAATCTTGAAGAACCTCCCTCAACAATTAGTTCATAAATCATATAAGCATTATTTAAACCTGCATGAGGCCATGCAGACTTATTATCATTATCTATCATTACTGCTACAGACCTAGAGTCACCAGAAAACACCTTAGGTCCTGTATAAACTTCAATTACTTCTGGCTCTTTTTCTACTTCTTCATCACCACTTGATAAAACATCACCAGAATATCTATCACCTGAATACTTATAATTTGTATTATTAAAATACATAAAACCTGCAACTAATCCAGCAATAATTAAAATTGCAACTATAAAAGAAATAACAATGATTTCTACTGATCCCTTTTTCAAAGAAATATCTCCTTTCAAATCTGCTACCTGTCAATTCCTAATTTCTTTAGTACTGCTTCCTCATGTTCTCTCATGATCTTCTTCTCATCGTCCTCCATGTGGTCATAACCAAGAAGGTGAAGCATTCCATGCGTCACCAAATATGAAAGTTCTCTTTCAAAACTATGACCATATTCTTCAGCTTGTTCTTTAACTTTTGGAATTGATATAAGTATATCTCCTAGAATCTCCTCAATATCACCCTTCTTTTGTTCTTTTAAGTTTTGGATTTCTTCTCTTTCAAACATAGGAAAAGATAATACATCTGTTGACCTATCAACATTACGATATTCTTTATTAATCTTATGAATTTCCTCATTGTTCATAAAAGTTACATAAACATCAACATCATGGCAAATGCCTTCTAATTCTAATACTGTCTTTATTACTTGCTTAACAAGCTTATCGTTTACCTTTTTCATCCTGCCATCTTGATATTTAATTTCAATCATATTTGCTAACATGCCTTCCTTTTCACAAATCTACCTTGTTTTGAAATAATAAATCTTACAACGTTTATCATTCTATTTTCTTTTTTATCTAGCTGCTGTTCTTCTTTTTCCATCTGTGCTTTGTCCGCTTCTTCAACTTTTTTCAACTCATATATCTTTTCTAAAACCTCAAGTTCAACAGTAATACTACCAAGTTCATTAGTATAACATAACGGTTGTCTTAGTTCTTCGTTAAGAATCTCATCGAAATCATCAGCCTTAATTCTTCTATGAGAACGTAAATAACCACTCCAAAGCCTTGCCTTAGATTTAATCTCTCTTAACTCATGTAAAATAACAAGTCTTTCATGATAGTATTCATTGACTTCTGGAAGCTTAATTTTCTTACGTTTCATTATATTCAAATCATATCTAATGAACAAAGCCTCTCTTTTTCTTTTGTAACAGTCAAAATCAATTCTAGCAAGTTTCTTTAGTTCTTGCCATTTTTCATTTAATGCTTCATATTCTCTCTTTTCTTCAATTATTGGCCAATATGACTTTTTTGCAAGAATATTATCAACGTATTCTTCTATTCCATCAAGTAACACTTCAAAAGCAGAATACTTATCACTTTCAGTGTGCTCATTTGTAATTAGCACTCTAGCAATTTCAATTATTTCCAAATAACATTGCTCTTTTGCAACATTTGGAAGTGAAAACTCAAATAAATCACTAGCAAATCCAAGAAGAGCAAGTCTCTTTCTAAGTTCTATATATGATTTTTGCTCAAATGAATCAACAGATGACACATAACGTTTGTAATCTTTGATAATTCTATTGTGCGTATCATTTTCTTCAAGAATCGGCAAAATTTCTTTAATGTAAACATCTATTATTCCATAGACCGCTTCATATTGGTCTCTATCACCGTCTTTTGCATTAGCAAGCAAAATAGCATTATGCCTCATCTGACCCTTATATAGTTCTTTTATGTTGTATAGATAAAACTCTTTAAATTTCTCAAGAACCATATCTGACTTATGAGCTTGAACATTTCCCCAGTCCATGTTTAAACACAATATTTCAACTCTAATACGGTGTTCAACTTCATCATGACCTTTATATTTATTAGCTTCATAATACTTTGCCATAACTGCTTCTTCATCAACACTAGCTGCCCTTTTTTGCATTTTGGCATAAATATTTTCGGTGATAACTCTTTCAAGCGTACTAATGTAATTAGAGTATGCTTTTTTATATTTATTTTCGATTGTTTCACGCTTTTTAGGTTCCTTAAAGCTATTAATATTAATATAATTATCGTATGCTTTTAAAACACTCCTACGTCTAGTTGCAACAAGTAATGTATATATCGAAAAATTCGATGAATACAATACTCTTCCAATATTTGATATTGCCTTTCCGAAAAGTGTTTCATCGGCTCTTTTTGATAGCTTCAAGCTAACATTAGGGTCCATACTGTTCACTTCTTTCATTTTTCTTATGTCTAGCATATAATTACTCTATGGTATTTTATCATATATTAATAGGAAAAAACCATTTTTTACAGAATTTTAATATTATTTCAACACTTTTGCCTATATTATGTAGACTATTAATTCACAATATGATAAACTTTTATAGAATAAATCCACAAACAATATGAAATGGAGGGATTATACCGTGAATTCTAATGTAGAGCTCCTTGCTCCAGCTGGAAGTTATGAAGCCTTTATTGCTGCCATTCAAAACGGTGCGAACGCAGTATATCTTGGTGGAAAGCTATTTAATGCTAGAGCTAATGCTGCAAACTTTGACTTAGATGAACTAAAAAACATAGTAAATATTGCTCATCTACGAAATGTTAAAATCCATCTTACATTAAACACTCTATTAGATAATACTGAACTAAGTGAAGCTTTATCTTTTGCATATGACATATATAAAATTGGTGTTGATGCTGTAATAGTTCAAGATTTAGGCCTTGCTAAAGTACTACACGAGCATATTCCTAACCTACCTATTCATGCATCAACTCAGCTTTCTACTCATACATTAGAAGGCGTTAAAGAGCTTTCAAAAATAGGTTTTAAAAGAGTTGTTCTTGCAAGAGAATTATCAATAGACGAAATAAAATATATTTGTGAAAATACCGATACTGAAATAGAGATATTTGCACATGGAGCACAATGCATATGCTACTCGGGTCAATGCTTATTTAGCAGTATGGTAGGAAACCGCTCTCGGAAATAGAGGGAAATGCGCTCAACCATGTAGATTACCATATACTCTTCTAAAAGAATCAAATGGAAAATTAGAAAAATGTAAAAATGGATATCTTCTTAGCCCAAAAGATTTATCAACTCTTGAAATATTAAAAGACCTTCCAAATGTAGCATGTCTAAAAATAGAAGGGCGAATGAAGTCTCCTGAATATGTTGCAACTGTAATTAAATTTTATCGAAAATACCTTGATGAGCTTGATAAAATACCATCTGAAAAAGACAAGAACGATTTAGCTCAAATATTTAATCGCGGAGGTTTTTCAACAGCATATTTGAAATCTAAAACAGGAAAAGATGTAATGTGCTATGAAAAACCAAAAAATTGGGGAATTTATATTGGAAAAGTCATCAAGCCACTAGATAAGCACAAAGTTTTAATTAACCTAAATAAGGATATAGAATTAATCAATGGTGATGGAATTGAAATATGGAATGGCGAAAATGAAAGTCCATCAACAGTAATCTCATATATTTCTAAAAATAAGGATGATATCACTATCGGAAACATTTCCGGTAATATTAATCCAGGTGATAAAATATATAGAACAACTAGCAAAGAATTAAATGATGCTGCTCGTGAAAGCATTAATCAAAACAAACTAATAAAGCGTTCGATTAGTGCCTCTTTATATCTAAAGTCAAATGAAAAAGTCAAAGTAATATTCCCAGATTTTACTTATGAATCTGATGTTATTCCAGAAATTGCTCAAAATAATCCTTTATCAAAAGAGCAAATTGAAACACAATTTAGAAAAACAGGAAACACACCATTTAATATTTCTGAGTTAAAAATAGAAATGGAACAATCAATTTTCTTGCCTGTTTCAAAGATAAATGAAATCAGAAGAGTAGCACTAGAAAGATATGAAACATTTTTAGCAAAAAATAATGAAAAAGAAATAAACAAAGTACCACTTGTTCTTCCAAAGATCGAAGACAAAAAAACTACTAAAAAAGCATATATACTTTTAAACGATTTTAAAAACACATATGCAGACTATGATAATGTCAGTGGGTACTATATTAATTTCAAAGATTTTATTGCAAACGAAAATGAAATATCTAACATACAAAACAAAAAATATATTGTGCTTCCAAACGTTACAAAAGGAAACTATGACAAACTTATAAAAACAAATATTAACAAAATTTACTCTTCTTTTGACGGAGCTATAATATCTAGTATTGGCCAAGTTGAGTATTTTAAAGATAAAACTAATTCA
>JAEEHF010000091.1 GCA_016280725.1 Bacillota bacterium
AATTTTTGTGCGTATTGTTAACAATTGTACAAAGTATGTCGTTGATTTGGTCAAGAGGTGAGCAGGGAGAAATTGAACAGCAAAGGTCTGAGCGTGAAAAGTTGATGAATGTTGAAAAATGAATAAAAAGTATTCGAATGGGTTATGTGTTTGGCGCTTTTGTTATCTGGAACTCTGATTTGCCGAATTGCTTATGCTATCATCAGCAAAATTTTATGTTCTTGATGCAAAGGCTAAAAAGTGTCTGAAAAGTGATGATGTTCTTGCATTAATGACATATTTGATAACATAGTTTATTTGCTTCGCTTGTAATTGTGAATTGTTTATACTAAAGCATGATATGTCTTTAGCAGTGAGCTGATAGCATTTAAGGAAAATGAACAAGGTTAAGGATTTTATAAATGGCCAATCTTTCCCAGTTGAAACGTCAGCGTATGTTTGAGTTTCTGCAAAAAATACGTGACGAGCATAAAGATGATGATAGCGTTTTGATGGCTTTGGGTGAAATTGAGAGTGAATTAAACTCAAAGAAGTACGGTCTGGTGTGGGAGCAGCATGAGGAAGCTGTTGATATAAAAATGCGAACTCATATTCCTGTTTTCACTGAGATCAAGGATAAAGAAATTTCTGGTGCACCCGGTGAAAATTACAATTTTCTATTAGAAGGCGATAATTTACATAGTCTTAAGTTGCTAGAGAAAACGCATAAAGGGAAGATTGATGTTATTTACATAGATCCGCCATACAACACAGGAAATAAGGATTTTATGTATGATGACGCTTATATCGATGCCGAGGATGGATATCGGCATAGTAAGTGGATTTCATTCATGTTTCAAAGACTATCTATCGCTCAAAGACTGCTAGCTGATACGGGTGTAATTTTTGTTAGCATAGATGATAATGAACAATCTGGTTTAAAATTACTTTGTGATGAAGTATTTGGCGAAAAGAACTTTATAGCAATACTTCCACGAGTTACCAAAAAATCAGGTAAAGACCACGCGGATGGTGTAGCAAAAAATCATGATTATGTGCTTGTATACACCAAAAGTAAGGATTGTGCTTTATTTAATGGTATCAGTTCTTCAGATGAAAATTATCCTATGCAAGATGATTACTTTGCTACACGCGGCGGATACAAATTAAACCAAACTTTAGACTATGATTCTCTCTGGTATAACCCTGCAATGGATTTTGAAATTAACGTAGATGGAGTTTCATATTACCCCGGTGGGGATGAGCAATTGCATATAGCGAGGCATAACGGTGACCATAAAGCAAAAGACTGGGTTTGGCGCTGGAGCTTAGAGAAATTCAAGTTTGGATTAGAGAATGGTTTTGTAGTAATTAAAAAAGGTAGGGGTAGACCTCGTATATATACCAAAACTTACGCGTTAGCTTCTATATCTAATACACGTCCATATAAAATTGAATACAAAGCTAGAGAAACCAAGTTATCGTCTATCGCTTTGGTTGAAAATAAATTCTCAAACGATAATGCAAAAAAGGAAATTACTCGTGTAGGATTTGATGAATTTGGATTTCCTAAACCAGTTTCTTTAATTTCTCAATTAATACAAATTTGTCAAAAGCAAGATGTTATCCTTGATTTTTTTGCAGGTAGTGGCACAACGGCACAGGCTGTTCTTGAATTAAATGCTTTAGACAGAGGAAATAGAAAGTTTATTCTCTGTACAAATAACGAAAACGGCATATGCGAAAACATAACTTATCAGCGAATAAAAACGGTAATTAGCGGCAAACGCAGAGATGATAGTTTGTATGATGAATGTGCTCCTGGCAATCTAAAATACTATAGAACGGATTTTGTATCAAAAGATGAAGAAGATTTGTCGGGAGCTTTGTTAAATCACATTGCAGAAATGATTCAGCTAGAACATGGCGTAAAACTGGATGGCAAACAATACATCATGGTTCTAGATGATGCTGCTGCTGATGAATTAGCAAATCATTGGAATGAATATTCTAACGTCAAAGCTCTCTATGTCTCTAAAAATGTGCTATTCACCACAGAGCAGAATTCTTTATTTAAGGATGTAGAAATACATGTAATTCCAGATTATTATTTTAATTTTGAATTAAGGGAGGTAGGAGAATCATGGTGAGTGGTATTGCTATGAATTTATTCGATTTCCAAGAACGTACAGTAATGCGTTTACTAGATCTTGCGGCAGATAGCAGTAAAAAACAGACTATTGTTGTTAAATCACCTACTGGTTCTGGTAAAACTATAATGTTAATTGATTTTGTTGAGGAATACTTAAACAAAATCAATCCAAATACAGCATTCATTTGGCTTTGTCCCGGTAAAGGAGATTTGGAAGAACAGAGTCGTCACCGCATGATAAGTGTGGCTCCACATCGGGACACTCAGAATTTGTTTGATGCTTTGAGGAATGGTTTTCCAACAGAAAGTGTCACCTTTATTAATTGGGAATTAGTAACTAAAAAAGGAAATACCGCCATACGCGAAGGTGAGCGAAAGAATCTTTATGATCGTATCACTGAAGCACATCGTAGCGGTATAGATTTTATTGTGGTTATTGATGAAGAGCATTCAAACAATACGGCAAAAGCAAAGGATATCATTGATCATTTTTCGGCTAAGAATATTATTCGAGTAAGTGCAACAGCTACGGAAAACAAGCGTTATGAATTTATCAATATTGATGAAATTGATGTGATTAATGAAGGCCTAATTACTAAAGCCTTGTACGTTAATGAAGGGGTTAAAGATAATGTTAAAATCGACGATGACTATGACTATTTATTAGACTTGGCTGATGCTAAAAGAAAAGCTATTGCAACTCGCTATAGGAAACTGCTACCGGATGGGAAAATTATAAGACCTCTGGTTTTGATCCAATTCCCTAATGGACAACCTGAGACTATTGAAGCCGTAGAAAAAAAACTTGAATCCATGGGATATACATATGATAACGGAATGGTAAGCAAATGGATGAGTGAGGAAAAAAGAGATCTGCCTCGGAATTTGACAGATAATGATGGTGTTCCTGTGTTCCTGCTCATGAAACAAGCTATCAGTACTGGTTGGGATTGTCCTCGAGCTAAAATTCTTGTGAAACTTCGTGAAGGGATGAGTGAACAGTTTGAAATTCAGACAATCGGTCGTATTCGACGTATGCCAGAAGCTAAACATTATGACGATGAATTACTTGATTATTGTTATGTTTATACATTTGATGAGAAATATAAAAATGGTCTTCTTGCTACTATGGATAAGGCATATGAAACAAGACGTCTGTTTTTAAAAGATAAGTGTAAAACATTCACGCTAGAAAAGGAGTCAAGAAATCGTGACTTTAATGGCCTAGGTGAACGAGAAGTATTAAAGCGTATTTATACCGCACTTGTAGATAAGTACCATCTTACTTCAGATAAAAAACGAAATAAACAAATTTTTAATGAGAACGGCTATGTAGTTGGCACTGAAATATTAGGTTCAGCGTTGCAGGGTACGTTTGCTCGTACTGATGCTGTAGCTACAGCAAATACATTCTTAACAACACGTAAAGAAGTAAATACGCATAGACACGGTATGCTTTTACTTCATAGTACAGACGCCATAAAGACGTCAATAGGAATGTCAACAAATAAGTTGAAAACAATATTGGAACGACTGTTTCGTAAGGGTGGTAATCAAAATAATAAATTATTATCTTTAGATACTAGCGAATTTTATGCATTTGTCATCAACAACGAGCGTACATTAAGACACGAATTTAAGGAAATTACTGCAGGTGCCGGAAAATACTTTGCGCCTCTAATCCCATTAGAGCCAAAAGTTTCAGAGTTTAAAATTCCTGAACAAGATTTTTTTAAATATGATCCAGGTGTTAAGAATGAAATTGAGTATCTTTCTAATGCATATGAAGAGTATACATCGGGTTATGCAACATCTCTCGTAAGGAGCATTTCTGAACAGTTGTTTGAGCAATATTGCGAAAGTCGAGATGATATCGATTGGGTATATAAGAATGGAGATGCAGGACAACAATATTTTTCAATTGTATATCTAGATAATCTTCAGCGTCAGTGGCTATTCTATGCAGATTATATTGTTAAGAAAAAAGATGGATCTGTATGGGTAATAGAAACTAAAGGTGGAGAATTTAAAGGAAAAGATAAAAATATCGATCTTCAAATTCAAAATAAATTTTTTGCCTTTAAGAAATACGCAAGTAAACATAACCTTAAATGGGGATTTGTGAGAGATAAGGATAATCAGCTGTATATCAATAATACAGAATTTGCTGAAGATATGGCTGATGAACACTGGGAGCCGTTAGCTAAACATTTTTAAATTTTCAGTATTTAAGTATATTATTTAGCTACGTTGAAGATTTTTGACGTAGCTTTTTGTTGTGTATAAAATTACCACTAATTAAATTTTACTGAAAAACATAAATTTGTAATAAAGATCTAGTTTATTTGGCATTTGTTGGTTGTACACTCTCCAATGTGTTTTGTTAAGTTTTGGAGAAGCTATGATTGTACCCGATGATGTAAAGATTCTTGACTACGGAGAATTTGTTTTAGATAACGAAGAGACGGAATTAATATCAAGTCATACAGTTAATACTTGGCAGATGGATAGAACATCTGCTGTGAAGAAATTGGACACAACGTTAGGTAAAACCGCGGAAATGGCTTTTATTAAGTATGCGGAGAAACATTTAGTTAATTTCGAATATTTACCGTATGATAGCATTAGAAATGATCATTTTACAAAACACGCCCCCTTTGATGGCCTCATCTATAGAAAAAATATAGACAAGAAGGTATTGAATACCCTGATAAATGAAATTACTTCTCAAGTATCGATTTCTGCAACTGGACAAATTAATGATCAATTAAAACATAAGTGTTTATCTTCACATGTTTATATCGTTGAAATTAAATCCACAAGGATAACCCAGAGACATTTTAGTGATGGTACCATTGATTTACGAAAAATTCTCACAGATGATTTTTTAGACTACCCAAAATATTTGAGAATAGATACATATAATCAAATTAATGATTTTAATGATTATCTAGATTATGTAAACAAAAAGTTTGCTCTGCATTTGAGTAAAAATGATATTTTGGAAGAAGAAAAAAATAATATGAAGCACATATACATACGTGTTTATGTCGATGAGGCTAATACACAAGCTTACATAATTGGCTGTATTAGCCACAATGGATTTATTAAAAATTGTTCTATTAAAAAAATGTACCAAAAATTCAAGTCAGAATTTGCTGTATATCTTGCTTGTAAACTAAACCTTGGAAACCCTATAGATGTTTTGGATAAACTTCCATGAACGTGTTCATGATAAGAACGAAATTATTTGAAGTAAGCACTAGTGGTTTCTAGATTAAGTGGGAACGCATCATATGGAGCAGATTTTTAGTAACACAACATTAACAGTTAATCAGTTAATAGAGAAAATTGACACCGGAGAGCTTGGACTTCCAGAACTCCAAAGGCCATTCATTTGGAAAGATTCAAAAGTTCGTGATTTGTTCGATTCAATGATGCGTGGTTACCCTATAGGTTATCTGATGATATGGGAATGTCCTACTCTTGAGAAAAAGAAAACCATAGGGACTGATCCTCATAACTATGAATCTCCGAGGCAGGTAATCATTGATGGCCAGCAGAGACTAACTTCTCTTTTTGCTGTTATGAAAGGGAAAAAGGTAATCAATTCAAAATATGATGAGAAGTCTATCGTGATTTCCTACGCACCGTTGAAAAATAAATTCGAGGTTGGTTACCAGGCTACTAAAAAGGATCCAGAATGGATTTACAACATCAGCGAAGTCTTTACTACATCAAATATTACAAGGTTAATCAATAGCTTTACCAAGAAGCTTGTTGAACATCGAACATCTAAAAAAGAAGAACTTAGCGATGAAGAGCAGGATTTGATTTCAGAAAACATCACTGCACTTTCGAATTTGAAGCAGCATCAACTTCCGGTTTTTGATATTAAGGCTAATGCGGAGGAAGAAGATGTTTCAGAGATCTTTGTTCGTGTTAATTCTGGTGGAGTGGCGCTAAAACAAAACGACTTTATTCTGACACTCCTTTCGCTCTATTGGGATGAGGGGCGTAAGACGATTGAGAAGTTTTGTAATGAATCTACATTTCCGGTTAAGGATAAGAGTACTTCGTATAATCAGATAACAGAGGTAACTCCACAGGATGTCATTCGGGTTGTAATGGCCTACGCTTTTGGCAGAGCTCGTTTGAAATATGGATACAAGTTGCTTCGTGGAGCAGATTTTGATAAAAAAGGTGCCGTCGATGTTTCCCTTCGAGACCAAAGATTTAACGTTTTGAAAATAAAGTTACCAGATGTACTCAATGTTAATAATTGGCATGAGTTTTTGAAAGCTATTATGAATGCTGGATATTTGTCTGGGGATTTAATACTATCAGGAAATGCACTTTACTACACTTATGCTTTTTATCTAATTGCAAAGTATCGTTTCAATGCATCATACAATAAAAATATGCATCTGACTTCACTGTGGTTCTTTTATGCATCACTGGTTTCTTTATACACAGGAGCGTTTGAATCGACAGTCGAAAATCATTTGAACGCAATTAAGGAATTGACTACTCTTGAAGATTACCAACGTTTTATTAAATCAAGAGTCGAAGAGAGGCTTACAAATGATTACTTCGATATAACTCTTACTGGTACAGAAGGGTTTGCGGTTTCTGGTCGTGGAAACAATGCGTGGAATGCATATGTAGCATCTTTGAATATTCTGAACGCAAAGATTCTGTTTTCAAAGAGCAATCTATTCGTTAGCAAACTATTCGAACCCGGAACCGATGGTACGAGAAAGTCATTGGAGAAGCATCACTTGTTCCCTAAGGATTATCTAAAGAAGCAAGGCTACAACGATGCCATGATAAACCAAATGGCGAACTATGCTTTTATCGATTGGAAAGACAATATGGAAATACTCAATGAAGCACCAAGTATTTACTATCCCATTGTCTGCAAAGGAAAAAATATAGTTGAAATCCAAAAAATGGAAGAAGAAAACGCTCTTCCTCATGGGTGGGAAACTATGCCTTATGGGGACTTTTTGGTTTCGCGCAGAAAACTTATGGCGGATAAGATAAAACAAGCTTTCGAGTTTTTAAATAATAATGCTGGTTGAAACACATGGAGAATGTTATGCAGAAGTTATATAAGTTTTTCATAAGTTCTACATATGAAGATTTACAGGAAGAGAGGCGAGAAGTAATATCGTGCGTCTTAGATTCGCATAATTTTCCAATAGCTATGGAACAATTTCCTGCCAGTCCTTTAAATCAGTGGGATTACATAAAGAACGAAATTGATACTACTGATTATTATATTTTAATAGTTGCAGGTAAATATGGGACAATAGATCCCGAAGAACAGATTAGCTATACAGAAAAAGAATTTAATTACGCAAAGGAAAAACAGATACCAGTAATAGCCTTTATGGTTAAGGATATTCAAGCTCTCGTAGCATGTAAAACAGAGTCGGAGTCGACTAGACGAGACAAACTTAATGCATTTAGAGAGCGGCTATTAAATGCAGGTATTTTGATTAAGTATTTTGATGGTAGCAAAGACCTTAAGTACCAAGTTAGTCAGTCAATTCATGCAGTGATTGAAAATAATCCCAGACCTGGTTGGGTTAGAGAGACGGATGAGGATAAGGATAAGAAAAGCGAGAAAGATATTCAAGTTGCCAAATCAGAAAATGAAAGGCAAACACCGTTGCAAAAAATAATGAAATTTTTGGAGAATCCCAATGATTGGGAAAATGTTCCGGGCGGTGAAGAAAAAAAGTATTATAAGTATGATCCTGAATATACGATTACTTTTTCATGGAATGAGGATGAGTCTCCTACCAGATGTGAATACTACTTCTTTGATCATCCTGATCAAACTCCACATTGGGGAAATATAAAAATCGCATTTAATCAAACTGTTTTAAAAGAAATTACTGGAATAGGACTCGATGGGTATAGATTTTCTACAGCTGTACCCATAACAGAAGGCTTGTTTGATCATTCTAAACATGATGAACAAGTTTGGTATAGGTACATGATTAAAGGTGAATTGAATTATTTGCTGCATAAGTTTTATGCTGATCAAGACGAGAATTCTTATCGCGATGTGTGTCGTATTTACGAAAGTGATATTTTAATTTTTGAAAATCAAAGGGAACATCAAAAGTTCCTATCGTTTGCTAGAAGAATTTGGAAAAGCAAAGATAAATTCTCAGAAAACATAATTCCTCCATTCTTTCCCCAAATCGCAAATTTAGTAATGGGAAAGTTTAAAGAAGATTATGTTAACATGAAAATTTTGAATAGAATGCTTGACGCTTTTAGGCATCAGGATAACTACAAAAATACTGATACGTTTGATTGTCGTCAGCAAGTGTTATCTCCA
>JAEEHF010000092.1 GCA_016280725.1 Bacillota bacterium
AGGGTTTCCAAGATTCAACGCTACTGTAAACAAATTTGATGTATCCATGATATCCTTCTTATTTGTATATTATTTGAACAATATTTTACAATAATTAGAGATCAATATATAGTGGTATTCACGCTAAACAGCGAAAGGCCTAAAAAACCTCCGTTAGCAGGGAAACCGGAGTGGATTGTTCAGCAAACAGCCCCACAAGAGACTACTAATATTACCAGGTATGCGAACATAGAAAAACTTGATAGTATTACTGAAAAGTTAAATAGATTTAAAGAAGAATGTAATAATTTTAAAGAAGCACTCATAGATTATTCTTCTACAAATAATGATTGCATGTCTGTATATAATGGGCTTCAGAGTTTAAAGAAAGATTTTCTTTCCTTTATAAAATTAATTGTGCATATACCTGAATCAATAAATGAAATTGCAAATTTATTTGAATCAATCTTAAATGAATATAATGGTAGTAATTATGTAACACCGAAAATTAAATTATCGCTACTGAATGAATTGTTTTTATATACTGTTGCATTCTGTTTAAAAAACGAGGCATATGAACAAATTCGTTATTTACTTAACCATTCTTACTATTCAAAGAACAGTATAAATTTTGTGAAATTTAATATTTTTTATAACTCAAATGAGGTTTTAGATAATGCAGTGAAATTAAAAGATGGTCGCAAATCTCCTTTTGGTGTTGCTCAGTACTGGATGGATACTTTAAATACAGAATTTTGTTCAAAAAAAGAGTTGATTTACGCGGATATATTTTGCTTTAACGTTTCTCTTTTTCAGGAGAATAATTATTGGTTTCCACGAACATATGTGTTTGATATAGATAATTCTCTCATGAGAAAGTTTTTACGAGGACTGAAATCTAAAGAACGACTCACAAAAGTTGTTGCCGTATTCGGTTGCAATACAACCAGTGACTTTATAGATTTATTTAATAAATTATCGAAAGATGAGAAAGTTAGAGAGCTTGTTAGAGCTGCAAGGTATCCTTGGGCATCTGACTCACCTGACAGCATATTCAATACTGATATTGTTAGGTGTGAGGAGTTGGGTACTATAAATTAATGCTGAGGCTAATGCAGTCCTCTAAGAAATAAAGAGAGTATATGTCTGTATTTTATGTATTTCAGGGCGAAACCTATCGTGAGGAGCGAGATGGTGGGTACGTGTGGTCTCCTCAAAAAAATAAGAGTGGTGGTGCTAATGCTGGTTATACAACCATGACCCAAATACGCGAGGGGGATTTTATTCTGCATAACAGTAACGGAAAACTCGTTGCTATTAGTATTGCACGCAAAGATTGTCGATGCGCCGAACAGCCACAAGAACTCATTAACGCTAACACTTCGGTTCAATGGGATAATTTAGGTTATCGTGTAGATACTACTGAATATTTCGTTTTTGACAATCCTGTAAAGATCACTGATTATACAAACTGGCTTGTTGATCACTATATTCCTGGAAGTGCATTTACATCAGCGGGAAAAGGCAAACAGCAATACATGTGCCATATAGCTGACGAGCACGCTATTTTCCTTCTCGAACGAGCTATTGAACAACAAAGTCGTGAGGGTTTATTAAGACATCTGCGTGACGCTTTATCTGAAATAGTGGGTGATAAAGAATCAGAATACGAACTTCTTGAGAAAGAAGAAATAAATTCTATAGTCGACAATATCCAAAATAATGCAACCCCAGCATCAGAATGGAAAGCAACAAGAGAACCGCAGGAAGTAACAACTTCATCCAAAACTGGTCGTCAAATTCCCAAAAGAAAACCAGAATGCGCCGTTGGGGCTTTAACGCACGCAAAATTCAAATGTGAGTATGATGATCAACATAAAACATTTATTAGAAAAAATGGAACTCCGTATACTGAGCCACATCATCTAATTCCTATCAGCAAATATAGAGATTTTCAGTTCAGCATAGACATTATGCAGAATATAGTATCCTTATGCAGCCACTGTCACAACCTTCTTCATTACGGGCGCTTCGAGGACAAAAAGCCTATACTTGAAAAACTTTATAACGAGAGGAAAGATGCATTAAAGGAATGTGGCATTGATATAACTTTGGAAAAGCTAGAGTCGTATTATCAATAAATCTGGTTAAAAATTGCACTTCTACATTTTTATCATTTAACCTATTTGGGGCAATACAGACAGAAGAAGTTTGTCCTTGAACAGGTAAGAGGTTCTTTTAAACCCATCTAGATTAGCCTGGAACTACTAATAATTTATTGAACAGGCTATTAGAAGTGTTTTTAGTCAGTAATTTTGTACTTAAGAGATGTACTCGTACTCAATTATGTAACTTAAATCTTGTTAGTTATATTTTTTTTAGGTGTTTCAAATTTTAAAGCATAAGCTATTGGTAAAATAATAAAATGGATTAAATTTTGATAGATACCTGACAATTACTAGTGTTTTGAACATAAATGTTAGCCTAAATTGACAATAGGTACACTATTTAAGAAGTTATTGGAGTAAACGATGGAAATTACAAAAACTGATTTTGGCAAATTAGTAGATGGAACAAAGAATTTCTGTATTCCTGTTTATCAGAGACACTATAGTTGGTTACCGAATAACTGTCAGAAGATTTTTTATGACATTGAAAAGATCGCAAAAAAAAGAAAGGAATCAGGGGAATTCACAACTCATTTTATTGGTTCAATTGTTTCCACTAACTATCAGGCAAATCCTGAATGCCCACAATATACAATCATAGATGGTCAACAAAGAATTACCTCACTAATGTTGCTCATTAAAGTTTTCTATGACTCAACAGATGATGAGACACTCAAAAAAAGAATAATTAAAAAATTCCTCATAAATGAAGATTATGCTGAGCAACAGAAATATAAACTTATTCCGTTAGAAAAAGATAGAGTAATATTCAATAAGATAATTGATAGTAATATTGCTGATATTACAGATACAGAAAAGAAGTCTCGTATCTATAAAAACTATGAACTGTTTAAGCAATTGGTATCAAAATCTAATTACTCTGTAAATGAGCTGTATCAGTCCGTATCATATCTGATTATGGGAAATATTGTGCTAGAAGGCGAGAATCCTCAACAGATTTTTGAATCTTTGAATTCAACAGGTAAAAGCCTTACAAATGCCGATTTAATACGCAATTATCTATTAATGCCAACTGACTATGACACTCAAGTATCATTGTTCAATAACTATTGGAAGAAGATTGAATCATGCCTGGAGTTCACTAAAAAAGATGACACCGACTCAAATTTAGAAGTTTTTTTAGTTTGTTATTTGTGCATGATTAAAAAATCAGATTCATTGATATTTGAAAGCAAACGAAGTCACATTAACCCTAAAACACTATATTATGCATACACTGAATATTTGGAAGAACATCCTAATTTATTAAAAGATGAATTTTTAAAAGATTTGAAGAAGTATGCTGAAATGTTTTCATCTTTCATGAAAAAGAATTCCAAGAGCAAGGCATCACAACTAATCTACCAAATAATGGTTGAATTAAACATGCTATCTTCAAGTATAGTGATCATGTATATTCATAACCAATACATAAATCATTATATTGATGAAGAACTTTATGAACAAATGCTTTCGGATTTATTGTCTTATTTGTTTAGATTAAAATTTAGAAACCAAGGTTTAAACTATCAGGATTTCTCATTAATTCTTCAGCGTTACTGTCGCAGAAATGAAATATCAAACCGTAATTACAGGCAGAACTTAACTATCGCCTTGTGCCAAAACGCAGGAAATATTAATTTCCCTTCGGATGAGGAATTTAAAAATGACGTTGCAACATGTCAATTTTACAGCATGTTTAAGGGGACTCAAGGAAGAATAATTCTTTCGTATTTCGAAAACTACTTAAGCAATGAAACAGTTGATGTAAAGGATGCATCGATTGAACATATCTGTCCGCAAACGCTTAATGACGAATGGATCGATTATTTAAATAAAAATGGAGAATTAGATAAAACCAAGGCAGATATTCATAAGATCGGTAATTTAGCACTTACTAAGAATAATAGCCATCTTTCAAATTCAAAGTTTGAAAAGAAAAAAGAAACGTACAAAAATTCAAATTTTACAATTACAAGAATGTTGTCAAAAGAGGATAATTGGTTCTCAGGCTCTATCAGGAAACGCGGGGAATGGTTTGGAAAATTAGCAACTGAAATTTGGAAATTACCACCTGATTATAAAGAAATAGAAAATAAAGGTTCATCAAATTTATATGAATTAACTGATAATAAGGAAATTTTTACAGGAAAAAAACCTGAGCAGCTAATTGTTGACGGAGATGCTATTTTGCTAGGTAACTCATGGGCTGCTGTTTATGCTAAATTTTTGAAATATGTACTTGAAAATTACGGAGATGAATTTAAATCCATTTTACCTGATAACCACTGGGCAGATAGCCCTAATTCAAGCGGCATTCGAAAAGAAACGAAAGTAATGGATGATTTTTACGTCGAAACCAATACGTCTACAGCAGCAATCATTAAGGTTATTTTACAGATAGCTGAGTACTATTCCTTTGAACAACCGATCATGGTACAACTAAAACAATAATCAGAACATCTCGTTCTTAGACATTGAGCGGTGAACCTGGTTAGATGTTAGGAATACTACAAAGCATCTATGTTGGTAGATTTTTTTTGCTTATAGTATTGTCTAGCAGACTACCATAGACTACTCATCATCTCTCATCACAAAGGCATAAAACTGAAGAATAGTGGGGGAGTTTCGGCAATTTACAGTGTCGCCCTCCCCTTTGTACACCTTCATCCTTTAACCTTCATGGGAAGTAGTCGATCGGTAGTTACATCCAAGCTGTAGAAAAGATATGCCCCGGTTAATGGAGTTATGAAAAGTTTCTAGGGTAGCTGGATTCGCCTGCCGTGGCACACGAAAAGCACCCGAATTGTCATTGTTGATTGTCCAGAATTGCCGGATATTGCCCATGTCTGCAAGGTTTGCCGGCTCCCAACCTATGCAGAACTGCCTTTCGCAATATTAACAGAAATGACGAAAATATCCAAAATACTGCCTTTTGTGTACACGAAAAGTAGTCAAATCGTAGTCAAAATCCTGAGGCTG
>JAEEHF010000093.1 GCA_016280725.1 Bacillota bacterium
AGGGTTTCCAAGATTCAACGCTACTGTAAACAAATTTGATGTATCCATGATATCCTTCTTATTTGTATATTATTTGAACAATATTTTACAATAATTAGAGATCAATATATAGTGGTATTCACGCTAAACAGCGAAAGGCCGTTTTTTGATTTATACATTTTTGATTTTCCTATATATATATACAAAACAATTTAAAATACTTCTTATACAACGATTAATATGCTTTTTGCTCTTTAGGTGCTGAACCCAGCCTGGTGAGTATTTGTAGTAAAATTTGACGAATTTTTTACCAAAATTGTTTTTTAACAGAACGTTATCTCTAAAATGACGTAAAACTTTGACCTTCGGATGATCGTAATCACCATAAACAAGAGTAGCTATATAACATCCTCCTTTTGATGAATTTTGAATAGAAGAGCTTGTGCTTGAGGAACTATTTTGGGATTGCGGTTGATTTTTTCTTTCATTTTCCTTTCTCCTTCGTTCTTCTTCCTCTCTTATCTTACGTTGTTTTTCTTGTTCTTTTTCGTATCTATTGTAGATAAGTAGTTCTGTCTAGAATATTCCCAATGAGAATCGCGAATAAAATATATAGGGTTTGATCGTTTTAGTTGAACTAACTGATCCTGATTTGAAAATACAGCTTCTGCTATTTGTCTAGATAAAAACAATTCCCTACGATTATACATATCACATAAAAAATGCAAATGTTGTAAACTGAGGCTCATAGAACTAAAAGCACTTTCTTCTTGTATTTTTTCGTATAGTTCAAACTCGCTTGATACCGATTGTATTTCTGAACGGATACGATAAGATAGTTGTTCAAAGACTTTATGGATATTATTTATAATTATAACTACCATATTGTCGTAAAGTTTCGCTCCAATTTCATATCCAGCTTTAATGGTTATCTTTTCAATTAAAGGAATTGCATAGCAAATAAAATCACCATTTTTTGTGGCTATATCTGAATATAATGAGGAATGTTTATTACAAAGATAATTGTAGGCATCAATAAGTTCCTTATCCTCAAGATTCTCTCTATGCCTATTTAAATTGGCAAAATCATCTTCACAAGTAGCTTTGAAAATATCGCTTAAAGATATGTTACAAGCGTTTCTGATTATATTTTCTATTTTGTCTATTTCATGTAATTCCAAGTTATCAGATAATGCATCTATAGCACATTCTCTGACCATTGAGGCTATCTTGGAGCAACATTCTTGGGCAATATCGGAATCTTCTCCAACTGTTTTTAGTAAATCATTTCTTAACTTATCTGTAGCTGAAGTGATATTTCGTGCTTTCTCTATAAGTGTAGAAAAAGAAGGCTTGTTATCGCGATCATACTTTTCTTTAGATAAAACCTGATTAATTGATTCAATTATGGGGGTCGCTCTTTTAACATTAAGATAAGATATTTGCTCGGATAGATCCCCTTCAAGAGATGAAAATATTTCATACAACCTATTTATATCATAATACTGAAGCAGAGATTCTATGTATAAGGTAGAGACATCTTCAGCTGTTATATCGATATTATGCCCGGATGATGAATTAAAAAATTCGATAAAACTGCTTAAATTATCATGATTATTTATTACCTCAAATGCTTTCTCAATAGCTTTGGAATCTTGCTTGATCAAATAATACATAACCGATAAATTTATCATCGAGGTAACTTTACTCTGTTTACTTAAAATTTCTACAGCTTTATCAAAATTACCTGAAATAGCATAATTAATAGCAGTATCATCTATTGAATTCGAGTTGGATAACCAAAATAAGTAGCTATTAAAACACTCTTTTGGGGTATTAATCAGTGATAGAGCTTTTTCTATCGTTTTATCATTTCTTTTTGGAGGCGTTAAACAAGTTGGAAAATCTAACGGAAAAGATGTGCTTTTTCCTACGTTTGAATAAGCTTTGATTTTTGTGATGTGAGATGTTCTTTCTTTAATCTTTGTGTTTGAATAAACTCCTAAGATAAAAAAAGGGTTGTTCAGAAACTTTAGCATTTTGCCCCCACCTCAATTAGATGCGTTAGGCGCTTCCTTCCCTCGATTCGATTAAAAAACATACCATATATCATATACAAACAGCCTAATTAAATATAAAAATTATAAAAATAAGTATCAGATTTATATTCACAAAAATGAAAACACCTGTTTAGTACCAAAGATATCACAGATAATAATTTTTTAACATCTTAAGCATGTAAAAATGAGGCGGTTGACATCTTTTTGAGCAATAAGTGTGTAAATCTTCATCCTATTCAACTTGCTATACCTTCACCTTAGAGGGATATATACGTACCGACCACAGAACATAAATAAGGAAGGTACACAACATATGCAAACAAACGTTAAATTCAACCTACAACCAAAGCAGCGGCCTAAGTTGGCAGACGAGATTGCGGCATCATTGCACACACTGCCTTGTTATCAGAAGGTTCCGAGCCTGTCATACAAAATAGGTGACTGCACCTTGGAGCGGGACGGAACACTCAGAATCCCGGATACAGTTGATTCCGAGACCGTTGACCGCCTGCTTAACCATCTTTAGGAAAAAGGGTTTACCGGTGAAATAGAGCAGACCGAAGACATACTGATAATC
>JAEEHF010000094.1 GCA_016280725.1 Bacillota bacterium
ATTATTATCAATAATAGAACAAAACGGTTTCGATGCATATTCATGTGCAAGAACAGTCGTTTCTCAAACAAAAACACGGAACCGATGACGACACGAATAATTAGCAATCGAAAACATAGTTATTATTAAAAATATAATTAACGTCTTGTTTGTGTAGTGGTTAATAGTAACTTATAATATACGAACTAATATATAACCAACGAACAGCACAGGGCAAAACGGATATATCGATATCGAACGACTTCTGGGAGTATATTAGAGTTTGTTAGTATTCAACGAACTAATTAGCGGATGCCGGACAAGGATGTCCGGCAGTCTCAATGGAGACAGGATGTCGACTTTGAGACTTGCCGCGAACGCTAAGAAAACCATCCCTGAATACTTACAAACTCTAATATACGGACAGCGGAAGTGAGATATCGGTATACCGTTTAACATGTGCGTCTGTCAAACACCAGCTCGACAAACCCGGATTTGCAGAGGAGAATGTTTCACGTGAAACATTTTATCAAGAACTTGTATAAGACTCAAATAAATTTACTATATGTCGTCTTTCTCTTTTTTCCCATCTATGCTATAATAGTTAAGCTTGAAAACAGGAAAATTACAATCGATTATTATCTATGTTCATCGATTGGCTTGTCGAAAGCTTACAATCAAAACCAATTTCAGCAAAAGGAAGATCAAAAATGGGTAGAATAATTGCAGTTGCAAATCAAAAGGGTGGTGTCGGTAAAACTACTACCTCTATTAATCTTGCGGCTTGTTTGGCAGAAAAAGGATTCAGAATCTTAGCAGTAGACATGGATCCACAGGGACATTTAACCACAGGCTTCGGTGTACAAAAAGACGAATTAGAATACACAATCCATGATGTTATGTGCGATAAATGTAATGTTGGAGAAGCAATGCTTATCAATGTATTCCCGGGACTTAATCTGTTGCCATCGAACCGTTATCTTGCAGGAGCAGAGGTAGAATTTGTCGGTGAAAAGGACACCCAGTATATACTTAAAAACATACTTAAAAAGATTAAGGATAAATATGATTATATCATTATAGATTGTCCTCCTGCATTAGGTATGCTAACAATCAATTCCATGACAGCTGCAAATACTGTATTAGTTCCTATCCAATGTGAGTTCTTCGCTCTTGATGGTTTATCACAATTAATATATACCATAGAATTAATACAACAGAATCTCAATAAAGACCTTAAGATTGAGGGTGTTGTTTTCACTATGTTTGATTCAAGAACTAATCTGTCTTTACAGGTAGTTGAAAATGTAAAAGAAAATCTCAATCAGAATGTTTATAAAACCATCATCCCAAGAAATGTCAGATTAGCTGAAGCACCAAGTCATGGAATGCCAATAGTAACATACGACTCAAGAAGTACAGGTGCAGAAAGCTACAGACTTTTAGCTGATGAAGTTATTACAAATATATACGTTTAATATTTCTATATATATATTGATATTAATACTGTTTTAACATGAACACAATCGAAACAAATATTATTATTAAGAATATATTACCGTACATTCGGAGGATTAAAAATGCCAAAAAGAGGATTAGGCAATGGTCTTGATACAATGCTTGGCGTTGATACAAAGCAAAGCAGAAAAAATTCCAAAGCCACTACAAGTCAAGTAAAAACAAAAGAAGTCATTAAAGAGGTCATCAAAGAAGTACCCAAGGAAATGACTTTGAAAATTAAAGATATTGAGATCAACAAAGATCAGCCCAGAAAACAATTCAACGAAGACTCTTTACAAGAGCTTGCTGATTCTATAGCTCAACATGGAGTGATCGAGCCATTAGTTGTGACCAAGAGAAACAAATATTACTTACTTGTTTCAGGTGAGCGTCGTTGGCGTGCTGCAATGAAGGCAGGTCTTAAAGAGGTTCCAGTTATCATAAAGGATTATGACGATAAGCAGGTTATGGAAATAGGTCTTATCGAGAACATTCAGAGAGAAGATCTTAATCCTATAGAAGAAGCCCAGGCTTATCAGAGATTAATTAATGAATTTCAACTTAAGCAGGATGACGTAGCTGAAAGAGTCTCAAAAAGCAGAACAGCAATAACCAATATTCTCAGATTGCTCAAATTATCAGAAGCAGTTCAGGAAATGGTAATTGACGAAAAATTATCAAACGGTCATGCAAGAGCTCTTCTTTCAATAGAGGATCCCGAACTCCAATATGAGACAGCATGTAAAGTATTTGATGAAAGATTATCTGTACGAGAAACAGAGAAATTAGTTAAAAAGATAATCAATCAACCGCCTAATCCTAAAAACGAGAAAGAGGAAGCTACAGAAGAAGATCTTTCCTTCTTATACAAAGACCTTGAGGAAAAATTCAAATATAAACTTGGTGCTAAAACTACGATCAAGCCTAAGAATAATAATAAAGGAAAAATCGAAATAGAATACTTTTCAAAAGAAGAATTAGAACATATTATGGAAATGATATATTCTATTCAAAACTGATCACTATAAATATAAAACACCTTGTATGTCATTAATTGTTTTTGACATTTTTATCAAATAATAACAAAGGAAGAATCTTTTATTATGGGATTTGGATCTAATATTTTTCAACAACTCGGAATAGGAACCGACCTGATTGTTATAATATTATTAGCTTTAGTCATAATACAATTCATACTGATATTTGTATTATTATCAAAGTATGGTAAGCTTAACAAACGTCTTTCCAAATTTACAACCGGTAATGATGCTGCTAATTTGGAAGAGGTTATCATTAAAAGATTTAATGAGATCCGTCAGGTAGTCAAAAATGAAAAGCGTCAGAATAATGATATCAAAATCATTAACGAAAAATTTCTAACAACCTTTTGTAAAATAGGTCTTGTAAAGTATGACGCATTCAAAGAAATGTCAGGAAAGCTTAGTTTTTCTTTAGCTCTTCTTACGGAAAACCATGACGGAATAATCATAACCTCTATGCATAGCCGTGAAGGTTGTTTTACTTATTGCAAAGAAGTAAATAACGAAGAATCTTATTACATTTTGTCAGAAGAAGAACGTCTTGCATTAAATGTTGCAATGGGAACGGCAGGAGCCAAAGAAGCAGCCAAAGAAAGAGAAGAAAGAAAGCCTGACATCAGTTATTAACATTTTTAATAATTATATCTTACTGCTTTAACAGTATTTAATTAAAAAGCGTATGTATAAAAAATGCATGCGCAATTATAAACAATATAATAATGAGGATATTATGCACAGTTATTTTAGAGCAATCGGATTTTCCAAATTAAAAAATAAAATAGAACAAAATACTTTAATTAAGACTGCTCTTAAAGAAGCTGTCGACCGCAGAGAAATTGAAGTCGGAACTAATACCAAAGTTATTCAGGTTTTTTACAATATTGGCGAAGGTATTGGCCTTTCTGTTGTTGCGGAAGCAGATGCTACAGGAACAATAATGGTAGACAATTCATTTCCTTATTGTATAGGAAAAACAACTACGATCCAGCCTGATATCCAGATCGACGGACACACAGATACAGAAGCCTATTCCTGTGTTTCCGATGATTATAATCTTGGAATTACCCTGATATATAAATTACAAAATGTTGTAGATTATGTCAGAAGTATTTGGTTAAACGACTACTATAAAAATCCCAAAAAGGTTAAATTCGGTGCTCTTTCACTTAGCGGAAGAATAATTTATGGTGTTCATTTAGACCATGTCTCTCTTCCTTATGAAAAGCAACCGATCAGCAGCAAAGAAAGAAAAAAACTGATTGCAAAGGCCCGTTCAGGTGATCTGGACGCTTTGGAAAATCTGACTATTGATGATATGGATACTTTCTCCCTAGCATCAAAAAGAATCAAGGAAGAGGATCTGCTTACTGTAATAGATACTTACTTCATACCTTATGGAATTGATAATGAA
>JAEEHF010000095.1 GCA_016280725.1 Bacillota bacterium
AACACAGAAATGTGTTAGGTTAAACTACTAAGATTTTAAAAGGCGTAGCCTTTTAGAATGGAAAGATGAAATCTTTTCATTCTCACTATATATTTTTCAATGTGTATTTATACACATTAAATATTTCTGGTGAAGATGAATGCGAGGTCACACCTGTTCCCATACCGAACACAGAAGTTAAGCTCGACATTGCCGACAATAGTTGGGGGTCGCCCCCTGTGAAGATAGGTTTTCGCCAGATTTTTTTTATCTTAAAAGCATCCAAATAGGGTGCTTTTTTGTTGTTATGGCACTTAAAATACATGTTCAAGTCACTTAAGTGGAAATTATTGTCAGAGATGATAATTATTTTTATTCAATATATTTAGTTATTGTGCTAGAATTAAAGTTGTAAAACAATTCTAAAAAAGGGGAGAAACATATGAAGAATAATTATAAGCTTATTTGTGGAACTTTGGCTGGTTTATTATTAGGAGGATTATCTATTGTAGGTGCTAATGAAGCGATTCAAGCAATTCAAAACACAGAAATCAAAGTTATGCTAAATGGTAAGCTTCAAGAATTTAAAGATGAAACGACTGGAGAAGCGCAATATCCTATAACTTATCATGATAGAACTTATTTACCACTTAGAAATGTTGCTCAGCTTGCGGGTCTTAATGTTGAGTATAATTCAGACTCAAATACTGCTATATTAACTAATAATCCTGTTGATGAGGCAACAGGCCTTGTATTTCGTTCACATTTTGAAGATATGTGGAAGCAAATAGTAGGATTTAACCTTTATTATTGCAAAGCCAAAAGGATATTTGAGCTTTCTTCAGATCTTTTTGATGGGGATGATATCGACCCTACGATAAAGGAATTATTTGAAGGAATGGATACGAAGACATGGGAAACAGAGAAACATATTTTAGGAATAGCACCTTTATATTTGATAGATGAAGATGACTTGGAAAATAGTCCTATGGTTACTCACATAGTTATTAAGTATGAAGACAATACATATGGTGCAATAAAACTTGGTAAAAATTCACAAGTGGGCTCAATAAATACAAAAGAAGTTAAAGAATTAAATAGTAAATATTTGGCACTAAAAGAAAAATATGGATTTTAATATGTTTTGAATTTAAAAAGCATTTATAACTAATAAAAGATTGTTAATTAGACAATCTTTTTATTTTTTTGTGGATTTTCTTATTGCCATTGTGAGTGAATATAAAATATGGTATAAATTTTAATGTATCACATGTATTATAATTCCTTGCTATTAATATAAAAAGGAGGAATCATTATGGCATGCTTTCCGGAGATTTTTTATCGGGAACTTACGAATGATATGATGATTGAATGGCTTGATAAACTTAAGCTAAAAGTAAAACCTTCATATCTTACACTTGATTATTATGAATCTATCTCATTTTCAATCGAAGAACAAGTAACTGAACTTAGAGAAAAAGGGGAAACATTTCGATTCTTTGCATTTTCAAGTATTGATGATGACTCAAAGGATTATGCGGTTTTAATTGATAACAAATTTGACTTAATAATATATGAATTTGAAAGACGGGATTATTATCTCAGTGGACCTAAATTAACTATATTATATACTAATTTGACATTCGGTTCGTTTAGTTGTAATCCATCTTGGTCTGGATTTCTGTATGAAAAGCTCGGTGATAGTTTTTTAAAGTTTGAAGTTTTTTCATTAATAACTGAAAAAATAATCAGAGAATATATTATTCAATCCAAAATTGTTTCAACTCCTAACATCCATATAGTAACAATGTTTGACAATGACGAACGCAAAGTATATGTATTTTCAGATTCTTTGGGTTATGAGTATCGATTAACTGTAAATTCCAATATGGATTGTTTCATCTTAAGAGCTCACGTAGCTATTCAGGAAGTAAGTAGTAGAATTCCATATTACCCCGAGCTCTATCCTATTGATGGAGAGGTAACTCTTTTTGAATATGTTAAAGATAAATACTTGGATTCGGCGGTGAAATAGTTATGGGCAGAGAGATTCCTTTTACTAAAGTTATGAAAGATCCAAAAAGCTGGGATGACGATATGGATCTTGATGTGATGACCGAGAATCATCTTAAGCTCAAGCCCATAATGAAATACATGTATTTTCAAGAGTATCCAAAGCATCCAAAGCTTTTCACACTTCTTTTTTCAAAGCCGGATTTCGCAGACAAGCTTCTAAAAGCACTCTTTGAGTCGGGAATCTCAGGCTTGAACAGAGTATACTTTAAAGAGTTTTCTGAAGAAGAAAGAAACCTGTTAATTGAAAATGGTATGATTGAACTTTTGCCTGCGGCATATGGCATCACACCGGTAGTGTTCGCACATCATGAGAAAGACTTTTTTGTCAATCTTGTACTGTGAGAGAAAAAGGGGACGGTTCTCTTTTCTCCAAAAAGCATCTTTAAAAGATGCTTTTTTTTAATAAAAAAAAGAGGCAGAATATTCTGCCTCTTTGAAGTTTACCAGCGTACACGAGATAACGGGAGCGGAGGTAAGGCACCAGGCTCATCATCTTTATGCTTTTTGCGCTTGGCAATGTGAACACCGGATTTATTGTACTTGTTTTCCACAGTGTATCGTGAATCAGCTCGCACTTCTGCAATTGTTGGTAGACCATAAAACCTTTTTTCAGGGTCAGTTGGGAAAAGTTCATAAGACCAGCTAACAATTGTATTTCGTAGAATGTGAACTGGAGCACAGTCAGGATCATTGAAAGTTGAGTTATACAGGTCTTGAACGCTTGCACCTTCTGGACAAGAGTACTTAGTAACGAGTGTTTGGGGGTGAACGACAATCTCAGATTCGTTGATAGAAATCACAGAGCCACAGAAAATATGAAACTCTCCTGCAACGTATATTCTAACGATATCGCCCTCATTCATATTCGAGATAATATCTTCGCTCTTTATGCTGGAGGAGTCGCTAGAAGAGTGATTTTTATGGCCATGTTTTGTAGAAACGTTATGGTCTAATATACTCCGGTTAGTTTCTTTTTTCTTGCTAGGACTATGACTACTAGTGATTACGGGGTTAAAAAGGTTGATTCTAAGCATTCCTTTTTGCCTCCTTTTTTGATTCACTGCTAAATGGATATAGGAAAAATATATTTTCCAAAGCTCAGGCTTTTATTTTTTCAACAAAGATCATCTATTCTCGTGCCCATTATAGCAAAATTTACATAATATTTCAAGCGAAAAATAGCATTATTTCGGACCATTTTTCTTTATAAATACTGCATAAAGGATAAAAAATTATCATTGATGTCATGTCCAAAAAGGAGAAAAATTATTCTTTGATTTTAATTATTGATTTGTTATAATCATAATAAAGAAAAGAGAAAGGAGCATTTTTTATTATGGATCGTTTAAAAGTTTTTGCATGCAACTCCGCAGAAGAATTTACAAAAAAAGTATGTGATCAAATCGGAATAGAGCCAGGCAAAATAGAAGCATTCAAATTCAAGAACGATAATACATTTGTTAAAGTATTAGAAACTGTTCGCGAAGATGATGTATTTGTTGTACAAACAATAAAACCACCTGTTGACGAGAGAATAATGGAACTATTAATTACAATTGAAGCATTAAAAATGGCATCTGCCAAAAGAGTTACAGCGGTTGTTCCTTATTATCCGTACGCAAGGTCAGATAAAAAGGATCAGCCAAGAGTACCAATAACGGCAAAACTCGTGGCTGATTTATTAGTTTGTGCTGGTGCTGACAGAGTTTTAACATGTGACCTTCATAAC
>JAEEHF010000096.1 GCA_016280725.1 Bacillota bacterium
TGTGGGTAGGCACATTTTGGAGATGAAATTTCGACTCAAAAAAATTCCCGCGTAACACTGGCATTATAAAAAATAACACTTGACATTACATTATGTATGTGGTATAAAAATAGATGCTGTTAATAAACCACACTCACGAAAGGAAAAGAAAAGATGGCAATTGGAATGATGCGAGAAAATAGAGAGTTTATTGAGTATAAAATTGAATGTATTTTTTACGATGATGAAACAATTGAATTTATTGAACGTGAATTTAAGTTAATTTTTGTTAATGAATTGGAGGTAGCAAAATGGGCAGTTGAATTTAGTGAAATGTATGATGAACTTTGTGAGATTAAAGTAACGTCATGGAATTACCCAGAAAACATTGTTGTTTGGTTGGGACTTTATTAGAAACAAGAAAGGAAATAAAACGATGTTGAAGAAAAGGCACACATATTATATTCGTTTTTCATTTGTGTATGAAGATTTTGATTTGATTGATTATATTACCAGTCGCGAATGCACAGATTTAGATAATATGTTGGATTATATATATACTTATTTAATTAATCGTGTTTTGGATATGAAATTAGGTAAACTTGTTTCAATTATAATTTATATAGATGAGTATAAGCGTGATTGTATAACGTATGTTGATTGTTTTTAAAGAAAGGAATATAAAATGACTGAATATAGGTTTGAATATACTTGTGAAATAAAACATGAAGATTATTCTGATTATTTTAGTTATGAATTTGAAAAAGAATTTGAAGATGATTTTGAAGCTGTTGGATATGCTTTTTTGCGTGCTGCATGTTATGAAGAATTGGATATTAAAGTAACTTCTATTTATGTTTGTGAAAAGGCGCATTTTGAAAATGTGCTTTTAAATATTGGGTAACGTTAAAGAAAGGAATATAAATGTATGCGAAAAATAAGACGTACATTCAACTTGAGTAAATGTTCAGGAAGTAGGTATAATTACGACACACAAGAATTTGAGGATTATTATTTTGAAGTGTTAGGGAATTACACTCCAAAACGTGCAACGAATTACGCACGAAGATATTTCAAAGATAATTCCATTCAAATTTATGATGTGGAAATTGAATCTAGTATGTATGCTGTATCACCTGAAATTTTCCTGAAATATGGAGAAAGGATTAAATAAAATGGCTAAGGCAATTCAAAAGGCAATGGAAAATGCAATTGCAACTACGGAAAATGTTAACTTTAATATTCCAACTGGTTTTATTAACACTTTTGACCTTGCAACCAACGAAGGTAAAATGAAGGTAGTAAATGCCACAAATAACTCGGTGCCTTTGAAGGATTATATGGATATTGAATTGCACATTGTAGACTGTGTCACAATGCCTGGAATTCGTAAAGGTCGTAACGGAATGCCTGATACTGAATGCAAAAATACACATCTTATTGATGAAAATGGTGTTTCTTATTTCTCACAATCTGACGGCGTTTCGCGTGCTGTTCAAATGTTTGCTGCTATGTGGCCTGATTTTGGTAAGCATTCTACGCCTGAAGGTTATTTGGCTATTAAGTGCATTGAACAGGCTTTGCCAAATGGAAACACTTTGAAAACTCTGGTTTTCGTTGATTAATTTATAGTGAAACTTATTTAAAAGAATGGCCGAATTGGTAACGATTCGGCCATTCTTGTTTAAGGAGGTGATTTTATGGCTAGAAAAAAAGGGATAAAACCTGTTGTGCAAAGAATGAACCAAAAAGTTTTAACAACAAAAGAAGCTAGTCAATATGCGCAAAATGAAAGAAGAAAAGCGCAAAGAAGATTAGCGCGTGTTTTAACTGAAGAAACTGGTAAAAAAGTAAGTTGGCAAGAAGCATATCAAATGCAGAAAGATTTAAATGTAAATAGTTCTGAAGCAAAAAGTTTAGCAAAAACAATTGAAAGTTTAACTAGTATTCCTGAAAAAGAAGGTGGAAGAAGAAAAGGTTATAGTGTTCAAATTGAACGTGCAGCAGAAAGTATTGAAACATATACAATGTATAGATTTGGTGGTGAAACGTTATCAAAAAAAGGTTTGCCTATTGAACAAAAAAGAAAGAATGAAATGTTTACACATCAAATTAATCAGTCAACTAAAAAAGAAGGTTTAAGTATTTTAGATAAAAAAGAAACTCATGGTTTTTATGCAGCTACACAATGGATATGGGAATCTTCAAGAAATAATGAAAATAGAAATGAAGCTATAATGAATGAATTTGGTTTAACTGATTTAGAACAAGTTTATAATTTAATTACTAATGAAGAATTAAATTATGAAGATTTTGGTTTTGAAGATGAAGAAATGTTTGAAGATTGGTTAGATGAAATTAGAACTAGAATAGATATTGACGAATTAAGAGAAATATTTACTGAAGAAATGACCGCTGATAATGAAAGTGGTTCTGATGATTCTATGAGTCCTAGTGGAGGTGAAGCTATTAAAAATATTAGAATGAGAACAGAACATTTCAAACGTCGTAAAGTATCATGAAAAAACAATATGTAATATGTGCATCTTTTGATACAGAAACGACTAATTACGGAAAAGATAAAGATTCAAGGGCATTTACAATATTATATATTTTTAATGATTTAAGGTTTGTTAATTTGAAAACGTATCAACTTGATAAAGATGATAAAATTATTTATAAAAGAACTGAAGAAGAAGCTATTGAATTCATAGAAGAAATTATTGAATTTGGTTTTAAAGCTAATTGCATTCCTATTATATGCGCTTATAATTTAATGTTTGATATGCAAACATTAATGTTTGATTTGAATATGAAATATGAAATGACTGCAAATGCACAAAGTTCAACAAATGTTTACACACTTGATTTAAAGTATGATGGTGCAACAGTTTTAAGATTTTGGGATTGTTTTCATTTAGAAATGCGTGGATTAAATGCAATGGGTGAAACTTGCGGAATTCCAAAAGCTGAAGGTGATTGGGATTATTCTTTAATACGAACTAAAGAAACAAAATTAACTGATGAAGAATTATTTTATGCAAAACGTGATGTGCAAATTATACCTGCATATCTTTGTTATTTATTAAATGCAAACGAATGGATGCAACAAAACGATTTAGGTTTTCGTGTAATAACTAAAACTTCATTGGTTAGACAAATGGCACAAAAGAAAATTGGACAAATAAGAATTAAAAAACAGAATGGAAAAGAAATGTCATTATTATGGATGTTTCAAAAAACTTGTAATCAACAATTACCTAAAACATATCAACAGTATGCATTAAGAAAATGTTGTTTTAGGGGTGGTTTTACTTTTACTAGTGGTTGTGCTGCTAGTAGATTATTAGAAAACGTCGCTAGTTTAGATGTTACAAGTATGCATCATGCGTTTATTAATGGAAGATATATACCTATTGATTTTTCAATTGTTAAATTGAGAACATTAAGAAATGGTATGAATTTAGTTTTAAGTAAAAGTGTTGATGATGTTTTAAACAATTATCACAAACCATTTGCTTGCGCATTTCACGCTGTATTTAATTTTATTAATATAAGGTTGAAAAAAGATTCATGTTTTGATAAATGGCAAATTGGATTAATACCTAGTGGAAAATTTAAAAGTAAAATAAAGAATATTGATTATAATGAAAATTTGTTAAATGTAGAAGCTGAAAATTATATACGTGAAAAAGGCTGGTGTGATACTGAAGTAAATGGAAAATTTGCTTTTGGTAAATTATATTCAGCTGATAATTGCACATTATTTCTTTCCGAACTTGAATTATGGTGTATTTCACAAGTTTATGAATGGGATAGAATTGAACCGATGTTTGGCGAATTGACAGTGAAATTTAAAATCCCACCAGATTATGTAACATTACAAAGTAATAATCTTTTTGAAATGAAAAACGATGCAAAAATTATTAATAAACGTTATATAGAAGGTGTTCCATATGAATTTGATATTCCGAATACAATACCTGTTGGTATTGCTAATAATTTGCGAACTGGTAAATGTTCTAGTGGATTTTTCGATTCTTATTACACTTCAACAGTGAAAGGTATGTTTAATGGAATTTATGGAACAATGGCGCAAGATGTTTTTAAACCAACTTATATGGTTAGTGAAGGCGAGTTACATGTGGATATTACTACAAAAACGTCGGAGGATAATTATGAAGAAAAGAAACCTAAAAGTTGTAAAGTATTATATACATATGGATTAAGAATTGTTGGTGGTTCACGAATGCATTTAATAATAGCCATGATTTTGTTATATAAACAATTTGGTAATAAAATTATGGTAACTGGTGGAGATACAGACAGTTTGAAAATTAAATGCGATTTAGATATTTCAAATGATGATTTATTAAATGCACTAGAACCTTTGCATATTGCAATTAAAGACGCTATAAATTTTACAATGCAACGTGTTAGAAAATTATATCCTAATATGGCGTCTACATTAGATGGTATTGGAGAATTTGAGTGTGAAAAATGTTGTGGTTTTGATAGATGGAAATATCATTATGAAGCGTGGAATAAGGCTAGAATTTCAATAGCACAAGATAATAGCGTACATATAACATGCGCTGGTTTATCAAGACCATTAAATTGTTATACAATAGAAAATTTTATATCAGATTTAATTAAGAAATATGATATTGAAGAAATATTAGGTTGTGTGTTAGGTTACAACGTTTTTGTTACATATGAACTTTGTTTTGCATTAGAACATAAAAGACCTTATTGCAATGATATTTTTGATGAAGATGTAACTGATTATTTGGGAAATACATATCATGTTTATCAACCTGAAGCAATTTGTTTATATCAAAGCGGTCGTTATTTAGGAGATACTTTAAAGAAAATAAATGCTGAAAATTTGGAATATTTAAAGGAGGTGCAAAATTTAGATTTAGATGATTCTGAAAAATGGCTACAATTGAATAAAAAAACTGGAAAACCTGAAATTTTAATTGGAGGAGAAGTGGTGTATTGTGGATAAATGGCAAAAAATAGCAGATTATATAATGAGTTCTAAATGTGACAAATGGGCTTTAATAACACTTGTTTTATTTTATTTGTACATTATTGCTCAAATTGTGAGGTGGGCATTTTGTTAGTTACAAAAGTTGAAAAAGTTGCATGTATTTGTTGCTTAGATAAAAATTCATATTCAAACAAACATTATTTATTTTTAAATATATCTGAATTAAAAGAAGGTTGGGCTAAAGAATTTATGAATAGAATTAAAGACGATTATGATTCATATACTGTTGTAAGGAAGGTGTTATATGACTGATTATTATGATTGGAATAAAACTTTGTCGTATGATGCTGATGTAACTATGGTAATAGGCGCTCGTGGTATAGGTAAAACTTATGGTTTGCGTTTGCAATTTATAAGGGATTTTATTAAAGATGGTTCACGATTTGTTGAATTGACTAGACATAAAAATGAATTATCTGATTTTTCTGCTACATATTTTAATAGAATTATTGAAAATGAAGAATTTCCTGATTATGTCTTTAAAACAACTCCAAGACATGCTTATATTGCAGATAAACCAAAAAAGGATGAAAAACCTAAATGGAAATTGTGCGGTTATTTTGGTGCTTTAACTGAAGCGCAAGCTATGAAAAAACGCACATATTCTAAAGTTAAAAGGATGTTATTAGATGAAGCTGTTATTGATAAGCGCCTTGACCGCTATCATAATTATTTGCCAAACGAGTTTGGTATTTTGGCAAATATATTGGATTCAGTTTCACGTGAAAGGAAGGAAACGTCAAATTCTGATAGATGCCGTGTATATCTTTTGGGTAATGCATGTGACTTACTTAATGTGTATTTTGCTGCTTATGGTATAAATGATGAACCTAAAATTGGTTATTCATGGCATAAAGGAAAAACAATGCTATTGCATTATGTAAAAGATGCTATTTACGCAAGTGAAAAAAGTAAAGAAACTGTTGCTGGTCGTATGTTATCAAATACTGCTGATGAATTAGTGGCTAGTGCAAATGAATTTTTAAGGGCATCTAACGATTTTGTTTTTAAAAAACCAAAACACGCTAAATTTTATTTTGGAATTGTTTATCGTGATTTAAAATTTGGTGTGTGGGCTGATTTTAAAGATGGTTTATATTATGTAACTGATAAAATACCTAAAAACGCATCACCTGTTTACGCTTTAACAGCTAGCGATAATAAAATTAATTATATTATGGCTAAACGTGCTGAAGGTGTTTTAAGAAGTTTTGTTGATTTATATTATGTTGGTATAATTAGATATGAAACACCATATATTAAGGAACGTTTTATTGAAATATTGAATTTGTTTGGGGTGAGGTAAATGTCTAAACTTTATGAAACGTTAGAAAGCATGAAAGATGAAATTGAAGTTCAATTACATTTTAACGAGTGTTGGGATGAAACAATATATATTACTCAAAATGAATTAGAAGAATGGTATTCGTATATAGTTGAAATGTTAACCGATGATTCAAAATCAATTTTAGAAAGAATGCAAAAACTAATTGACAACATAACAGCTGAATAGTGTATAATCAAACAACCATGTGACGCTAGAATAGCGGTAAGTAACGAGAGTTTGGGCTTGTCAACGTGTAAAAACGTGCTCCCTCGTGGTTTTGACAAAACTTTTAACTTGCATTCTAGAATGTTATGTGGTATTTTAACCGCGCAAGCGCACGTATTAGGTGATGCTTGCGCGGTATTTGCGTTTTAGGATAAATGAAAGGTGGTTGAAATGGACGAAGAGAAGAATGAAGAGTATGTGGAAGAAAATCAGGAAGATAATTCTGATGAACGAGAAGAAGAAACGTCTGAAGAAATTAAAGATGAAAGTTATGTAAATGATGATGAAATTGAAATGCTACGTTCTATTGAAAAGCGTTTCAATGTTCTTGAGGAAAAGCTAGATAATGCAATTTCAATGTTTGTTGATTCTGGCGCTATTATTCAGGAACGAATTGATGATAAAACTTCAGATGAACTTGATGAAGATTTTGTTAGCATTGATGATTTGAATTTGACTCTCTAGAAAGGAGAAGAGTTAGACATGGCTACCAACAATAGTACCATTCTTGAAAAAGTTTGGTTAAATGCATCGAATGATTTTCAACAGAGAATTCCTAGGCCAACTCAGGGAAATATTTCTAAAACGGTTGATGCACTTTTTGACCCGATGAATCGTCAGTATTTTAACGATTTTATGCAGGTTTTAATTAATCGCATTGCTTTTACCTATGTACGTGGACAACGTTGGGAAAACAAACTTGCAGTTTTCAAAGGACAGAAAATTAATTACGGTTCCACCATTCAGGAAATTGCACCGAATTGGATTCGTGCACATGCTTACAATGTTGCGGAGGAAACGCTTCTTAAACTTAATCGCCCTGAAGCTGAAGTTTGGTATCATTCTCAAAATCGTCAAGATAGGTACGATATTTCTATTAGTTATGACGACCTTAGAACTGCGTTTGTTGACGAATACGGATTGAACAATTTCATTGCAAAGGTAATGGAAGTTCCTATTAACTCCGATGAATACGACGAATATCGTATCATGTTGCAGCTTATTGCAGAGTATGAAAATTCATTTGGTTTCTATAAGGAAAATATCAGTGCAATTACGAATGAAGCTACTGCAAAAGAATTCCTCAAAACTTTGCAAGGTTTGGCTGGACTTCTTGAATTCCCATCTGCACGTTATAACGCTGCTAATGTTGACATTCCTGTTTTCGCCCGAAATTCTGAGCTTGTAATTCTTATGACTCCTCAGACAAAAGCCGCTATCAATATTGATGCGCTTATGGCTGCATTTAATATCGAAAAAGGCGAGATTAAACAGCGTATTATTACCGTCGATGAATTCCCTATTCCAAATGTTGAAGCACTTTTGACTACTGAAGATTTCTTCGTTTGTCATGACACGGTTTATGAGAATACTAATTTCTGGAATCCGCAAACTTTGGTTAACAATTACTATTTGCATCATTGGGGAATTTATTCTGTATCTCCGTTTGTTCCTGCAATTCTGTTTACAACTGGTACTGGAACTTCAATCCCTGTTGTCACGCAAAATCTTACTGCAATTGAACTTACAATTGGTGACGGTGATAATCCTACTGTTGAACCTGGTGGAAAAATCAAAACTTCTATTGCACTCACTGGCACGCTTACCGAAAATGGAAATTCTTATACTGGTGATAAGATTGAACTTGCACCTGAATCTGCAATTTACGAAGTTACAGCAGAAACAAGCGATAACGCGTCGATTAATCTTAACGCACGAACTTATGTCGATAAGTATGGAGTTCTTCACGTGCAAAAATCTGGTCTTGAAACTGGTGATGTTATCACTGTTAACGCAACGTCAACTTATATTAACCCGTCTGGCGCAACTACATCGTTGACTGATAGCGCAACTGTTACAATTGCTTAAAACGCATTTAAGGGGATTGCTTTAAATATCTGTAATCCCCCTTTTAGAAAGGAATTTTATTATGAGTGAGAAAAACGCTCCATATCTTGTTTACACCGATGATAAAGATTTCGTATTAAATAAAGAAGATATTAATTCAGGCGGTGGAAGTGGCAATAGCAATGTTATCGTTATCGAGGGAATTGCAACAGGTACAAATATAGAAATGCAAGCATCATATAATGACTTGTACGAGCATTTCAACAACGGAAAAATCTGCTTTTTGCATACAGTAGACGACCAATTTTCCACATACTGTATGATGCTTATCTCGGCTATAGAGTATTCTCAAGATTACAGAGCAGTTGTTATTTGGCCTATAATCGGTGACACGGCCTTAAACTCCGAATTCAAGGCAAATAACGCAACTGACAAACTTGTACTTTCAATGGGTGGTTAATTTGAAGGTATTGCTTCTAGTTTTTATGCGTCGGATACAAGTACTCCAATGCACAGTGCATAGTTAGGAGAAATAAAATGGACTTTCCCCATATCAACGATACTAAATTTCCCATTATTGATAATGTGAACGTTTACAAATATCAAAATAATTTTGATTACGCTCGTTGGGAGGGGAAAGTCTCGTTTAAACTTCTCAATGTGCTTTGGAATTCAAATTATGCCGATGTTCCATTTTTCGAAACTGATGTAGAACGTGATAATTGGTTTAATGAAAAAGACGGTTACGTTGGTGTGTTGGAAACACTGTTTAACAACACACCAACAAACGTTATTAAAATTCCTATTCCTTATAATGAAGCATATAAATATAATTATCTTGTTGTTGATATGCCGTTGCAAACTAGCATTGACAATCCCATTAATTATGAAGATGCAAATAATCGTGTTAATAGGTGGTTTTATTTCATTGAGGATATGACACAGTTTTCACCTAACACAACAGAACTTCAAATTTCCGTTGATTATTGGACAACATTTATTCATTCAGTTGAAATTCCATATTTAATGTTGGAACGTGGTCATGCACCGATGATGCAAACTTCAGTCGATGAATATTTGCAAAATCCTATTTTAAATAACGAATATCTTTTAGCTGATGATTTTAATTATGGAAGTGAAACTGTAATTCAAACTTCTAATTATTTCCCCATTGGTAATGGTAAAAAATATGTGTTGTTTTGCGCACCATACAGCCGTGGTGATTTTGATTTGTTTGATGGCACTAAATATAACGGAAATTCAACACCACCAACTTATTCAAACACTAACGAACGTTGGGGGTATCAAATTCAAGTAAATGATTATGAATGGAAATATGGCGACGTTGATTATTCTAATTCCAAACTACCTATTCATAATATGATTAACAATGGTTTGCTTAACGGTTGTGAATGTTTTGCAATTGAAGGACAATACGCACGTGAATTTTTCAATGATTGTGCGCATAATTGCGTTCATTTTATTCATGGCATTCAGGCAATGTTTATTCTAGATGAAAGTTTGTTTGTTCGTTCAAGCTCATTTAATTTTAGAGGTTATACACTTTACATTGCTGATAGGAAAATTAATAACGTTGAAATTAATTTGACAAAAGAACTGTTTGGTTTTGACGAAAAATATCGTGAAATTACAAAACTTTACACTTTCCCTTATTCATCTTTAGAAGTTACAGATGATAATGGAAACGCATTTTCAGCACGTGTTGAAAATTGTGGCAATTTGAAAATGCATGAAGAAGTTTCATTAATGTACCCATTCTTGAATTATAATGTGTTTTTCAGTGGCATTAACGGTTTAGGTGAAATGAAGTATAAATGGGTCAATATTCAAGATGGGTCTTATACTGATACTGATTGTACAATGTGGGCTGATGATTTTAGTAAATTTATGATGAATTGGGAAGTTCCAGTTTATTCAATTTATGTTTCATCAGAATATGAATACGCTGCAAATAATTTCTTTAACAATAAAGCAAAACGTGCTGGCGCAATTAAAGATTATGAAAATTCAGTGCGTTATGCTAATACAACACGTGAAAATATTGCAGATACAATGCAAACAAATACTAATAACACACAAAGAACCACAACTAAAGATGTGCAAAATGTTGCAAACATTCAATCTGGTTTAATATCAAATATGATTGATACTAATGATGCAAACGATACTATCACAGATGATTTAATGTGTGGTGATGGAACTTTAACGCCGCTTTCAGATGGTTTTTTGCCAAAAACAGCATGGGCTAATTGGGAAAAAATAGCAGATGATGGTGATACTGATTGGATGTTTTTGCTTAATGGTTTTAATGCAAATGCAGATTATTTTATTGGAATGTCTGTAAATAATGGCGTCGCTAGTATTGTCGGAGGTAGTGCAAGTGAAGCTGGGGGTATTTTATCAGCTGGTTCTAAAGCGAGTCCAACAGCAACGGCATTACCTGTTGTTGGGGGTTTAGCATCCAGTATTGCAACGGCAATTTCTATTCCCCTAACAATTACACGCGACCAAACATTAACAAATTTACAACAAGGTGTTATTGAAGATAAATTAGACCACGCAAGTACAAATATAACTAAAAATTTACACGCACAAGTGGAATATAATAAAGCAGTTAAAGACACAAACAACGATTTAAGGGAAAGTATTACTGAACGTTTTAGCGATGTAAATGGAATTAATAATGAAAATGAAAATAGAGATAAAGTTTGTAACGATACAAATGCTATAGCAACGCAAACAACAGAAACGGCAAATGCAACTTATGATAGAAATGCAAGTGTTGCAGCGGCAAAAGCTGATTTGGTTCAAAAGCAATTGGAAGTTGAAAATCAGTATAAAAATGCTAGACTTCACGCACCTGTTAAATATAGTGATTATTCAGGAACATTTTCACAAGATGCATTGAAACGTCGTGGAGTTCGTTTTAATATTAGAACACAATCTAAAAGTGTTATTGCTCAAACTGGTGATGCAATGTTGCGATTTGGTTATGCATTACATCGTGTTTGGGATATGAAAAACGGTTTTCATTATGGAAAACATTTTACTTTTTGGAAAGCTGAAGATATTTGGATTAACGACGGTAACGGTGTAGCAAATACCGCAACAAATACAATTGGACAAATTCTTATGAAAGGCGTTACCGTTTGGAAAAATCCTGATGAAATTGGAATGATTGGAATTTACGATAATATTTAAGGAGGTGTTTTAATGTCACGTACTAAGAAAAATCAGAATGTAAAAATTGAGCAAGGAATTCCTGGAACATTTTCATTCGATTTTAAGGAATTAATGGATATTAATAAATGCGCTAAAAAACATGGCAAACCTAATTATTGGGAAAGTGCTGATTATAACACAAGACTTTTCATGATGTTTCGAGCTGAAATTTTAGGAATGGCTTTATCAAGATTTAAATGGTTGAATTTGCCTAAAACTTGCGACGAACGTTATTTGGAATTAACTTTAATTTTGCAAGGTCAAGCTAGTATTGCTTTTCCTAGAAATAAACAAGGTGTGTTTTTCAGCACTCAATTAGCACAAGTTTCAAGACCTAACATTTACGACAATCCTACAAGATGGCGAGCTATTGGAAATAACGGTTTTAATTTTGATGCTGATTGGAACAGCGGTGTTGTAGTTTGGGATAATAGAATGCGTTATCCGTTGCTTGAAAAGATTAATATTTGGGCACGTGAATTAACGGATATTGTTAGAACTAAACAATTAAACCGACAACACCAAAAAATTCCATTTATTTTTAATGTTCCTCAAGAAATGAGACAACAGGCTGAAAATATTTATAAACAAGTAAGTGGTGGAGAACCTGCTATTATTGGAACTACTGGATTAGAGCAATTTAAACCTGAAGTTTGGATGACTGGAGTTCCTTATATTGGAGAAGAATTAAATTCTGAAATGGAAAATGTTTGGAATGAAGTTTATCAATGTTTAGGTATTGCGAATCAAACATTTAAAACAGAAAGAATGATTGAAGATGAAGTAAAATCGCAACGTGAACCAAGTCAAATGTCACGTTTAGACTCTCTTTTATGTAGACGTGAAGCGTGCACTAAATTAAATGATAGATTTGGAGAATATTTTAAAGAACCAATTCGCGTTGTGTGGAATTATGATAACGCTAGTGATAATTATAATTTCAAACATGATTTGCGTCAGGTATTAGAAGTTGAATTGGGAAAGGATATTGAAAATGAGTAGCGTTCATTTTTATGATTATGTTAATTTTCCCGATTATCATTCTAGTTATTCAATTCAATTATGCGAATTAATAAATGATGGAATGATTGACTTCAGTGATGAAAGTTGGGATTTTGATTCATATCAACGTGACGGTATTGAAAATGACAGAGAACAGCGAGATAGATTATGGATGAAATTTGAAAAACGTTTTTATTGGCGAGAAATAGGAATTACACCGCCTGGACAATGGAAATGGGAATTACTTAGAAAATTAAATGAAATTATGCCTAAATATAAACCAGCTTATAAAGCGCTAGATAATGGACAAAATATTCTTCAACATTACGGTGAATATGGAAAATCTCGCAATATTTATTCTGAATTTCCGCAAACTATGTTAGGTGGAAATGAAGATTATGCAAGTAATGGAACTGATAGAGAACATGAAGAAATTTATTTAGGTGACTGGATGGAACAAATAGACAAACTTAAAAGTTATGATGATATTGATGTTTGTATCTTGAAAGAACTTGAATCAATGTTTTCATGTATGTTCACTGTTAATGTAAATGGGTATTAAATAAAGGAGGTGTTTTTATGTCAACTTATTTACCTGGTTTAAATTTTCCTATTTACAGTGGATGGACTAGGTACACACCTGTTATTCCAAAATTATATTGGAACGTGTATTCTTCTGAACAACGTCTGAAACAATTATGTTTATCGTTTGATAAAGTAGAACACTATCTTGATTACATCGCTGAAATGATGAATGAATGGAATATTGAATTTAGCGAAGAAATGCAAGAAGAATTAGAAGAAATTTGGAATGCAGTAAATAATGGACTTGAAAATGCTGCAAAAGATTGGATAGCTCAAAATTTAGAATGGGTTTTTACAACTGTAGCAAAACAAGTTTATTTTGGACTTAATGAACAAGGTTATTTTGTTGCATACATTCCTGAAGGTTGGGATGATATTATATTTGATACTGGTATGGTTTACGGTCAAGATACATATGGAAGATTAATATTAAGATGGGATGTTGATAATTCTGGTGAAACTGTTAATCAAAGACCTGAAAATTGGAGGGATTAAAAATGACCGTTAGAGAATATATTGGTGCTAGATATGTACCGTTATTTATGGGCGAATGGGATATAACTAATAGCTATGAACCTTTATCTATTGTTCAATATCAAGGAAATAGTTACACAAGTAGGCAAGCGGTGCCATCAAATATTCAAATTACTGATGAAATATATTGGGCACAAACTGGTAATTATAATGCACAAGTTGAAGCATATAGACAAGAAGTATATACTTTTAGTAATCGTATTAGTAATAATGAACAAGCTATTTCTGATGAAACAACTAATCGTGAAAATGCAGATGATGCACTTGAAAATCTTATCGGAAATGAAGCAACTTCACGTGAAAATGCAGATGATGCACTTGAAACTTTAATTAACACTTCAATTGAAAATGAAGAAAATGCACGTGAAGAAGCTGATAATACGCTTGAAAATAATATTAACGCAATTGACAATTTAATCAATTCAAACGGTTGGATTGAAAATGAAATGTTGAAAGACGAATCAATTTCGTTTAATAAACTTGAAGATGAAATTTATGATAGTATTGTTAAAGGTAGCATAGTAGATAGTATTGAACCTTATTATATAGGCGATATTATTGCGTATAACGGAAAATTTTATGGAAGTGCTAATAACATACCTTGCATTGCACAAGGAGGATGTTTTAATGGTAGCGAATATGTATATGCACTAATTAATGATAATAGTACATCTACTAAAATTGCTATTTCAAATGAATTAACTAATACGTGGGGTATTTTAAATGTTACTATTTCTAATGCCGGACATAGTAATTGTATGGCATTTGATGGTAATAGATATTATATTTACACTGATTATGAAACTGGAACAATTATTGTATTAGACGCTAATTTCTTATATGTTAAAACTATTCAATCGCCTACAAATATGTATGGATGTATTGGTTATGATAAGAAAACACACTTAATGTGGTTTGTAACTTATCAAGGAGAAATTTTTCAATTTGACAATACTAACGACACATTTACAAGAATGGATTATACACTATCAGAAACAGTTACAACTTCAGATATTATTGGAAACAATGGTCAAGGTTTTGCGGTGTATGACAATGTATTTGTTTTCCCTGTTGGTGGAGTGCCTAGAACTGGTTTACGTGTGTACAATGCATTAAACGGTAAGCATATTAAAGATATTTCGATTCCATATCACACGGCTATTTATCCATTTACAGAACCAGAAGATTGTGATTTTGATGATGATGGAACACTTTACATTCACACAATTGCAAGTAACGCAACTGATAATAGCACTAGATATGCGTGGGGTGCATTCTTATGGAAAACTAATATCTTTAAAGGTTCACTAACTCAAGTTATTCAAGGTTCTGCAAATTATACTGGTGGTGAATTATATCTAGAACATTCATCTAATTATAATGGTTTTAAATCTACTGGTTGGGAAAACAGTTATCCATTTAAAGATATGTTAGAAGCAAATCTTGTATTAAACAATCCTACAATGAATTACAAACGACTTAATGTTTGTGTTAACACACCTTATTCAAATAGTACCGCACAAGTATTAAACGGTTCAATGTATTTGGAAGGCGCTAACACAACAATTGTTTCACATTCATCGGGAAATAAAGTGTGGAATGGTGTTTTAAGTTTACGCGGTAGATGTGATATTTCATTAGTTAATAAATTTACTATTAGTGGTGCTAGAGATATGCCGTTTAATTATTTAGTAAGAGTAACAGAATCTAAATTAACTGGTAGTGGCATTGAGGGTCAAAGCGGTAGTTTATCTAATGTTAATCCGCTTAGAGCTGAAAGCGATTGTATGATTTATATTCCGTTTTCACGATTAGATGGTAGTGATGTAACACCAGCAACTAATTTAATTAAAGGTTTTGGCTATGTTTTAGGTTTACCGCATCAAGGAAATTAACATGCGTGGAATAGATATTAGTAATTGGCAAAATGGAATGAATTTGTATAATTTAGACATTGACTTTTGCATATGTAAAGCAACAGAAGGTTTAGGTTATACAGACCCATCTTGTGATAATTTTATTCAACAATGTATAAACAAAAATATTTTATGGGGTTTTTATCATTTTGCACGTGAAAATGAACCTGAAAAAGAAGCTGAATATTTTTATAACGAATGTAAAAATTATTTTGGACATGGAATTCCAGTTTTAGATTATGAAACCGAAAATTATAACAATCGAGAATGGTGTGAACGTTTTATTAAACGTGTGCATGAATTATCTGGTGTTTGGTGTATTATTTATATTAGCGCTTATCGTTGCACACAATATAACGGTTCATGGATTCCTGAAAAATGCGGTTTATGGGTAGCTGGTTATCCTTATATTATAACTGATTGGACTAATGATGAAATGCCATATAATACAAGTCCATTTTCAGTTGTTGCAATTTGGCAATTTACTAGCAGCTTAATTTTAAATGGTTTCTGGGAAAAACTTGATGGAGATATTGCATATATGGATGCTGATGCATGGATGAAATACGCAAAATGTGAAAATAATAACACACCAACAAAATCAATTGATGATTTAGTTTTAGAAACAATTTTAGGAGAATATGGAATTAATGATGAACGTAAACGAATGTTAGGCGATAATTATGAAGCAGTTCAAAATAGAATAAATGAACTTTATAAAATCGCTGATGAAGTTATTGATGGAAAATGGGGTAATGGCTGGAATAGAGAAAATGCATTAAACGGTGCTGGATATCCTTATCAAATTGTTCAGCGTATTGTAAACGAAAAACTTAGTTGAAAATGGGCTGAAATTTGTGATTGGAATGGTTGTTAAATGGCGCGTTGGTGGAATTGGCATACACAGCGGACTTAAAATCCGCCGATTTTATATCATGTGAGTTCGAGTCTCACACGCGCTACCATTTAAGGAGGTGATTTAAATGGATATTAACGCCATAATTCAGGCTGTTGGTAGTGTTGGATTTCCTATAGTTGCATGTTGTGGATTATTTTACCTTTATAATGAAACTATTACTAAAATTACTAACACTTTAGATTTGTTAAACAAATCAGTTGAATTGTTAGCAGAAGAATTAAAAGATAAGAAGGAAGGTTAGAATGGTGGTTGAGATTCCTTTGTTTTGGTACATTATGTGTGTCATCTTTTGGTTTCTAATTTCTTGTCTAGTAATTGTGTTTGTTGCTGAATGTTATTTGCATTTTATGTATTACAAATGGGATGCAGAAGATAGACGTAACAATATGATTAAAGATAAGGTGGGGGAAATTGTTGATGAAAAAATTAACCCTGGTGGGGGGAATTAATAAAAGCTATTTTAACCCTGGGTATGTTTTTTAAAATTTTCCCTGTATGCGCCCGCGTTTTGCGGGCGTTTTTTTACCCGTATAACGCGCTCGTATGCATATATGCACATATGTTCACATACTCACATGAATAAATGCACATATGAACAATCGTTCATATATTGTTGAAATTGTTACAGATTATAAATTCGTAACACTAGGATTGTGATGTTACGAATTAGTTGGTGTATAACACTCATTTATGCACATTGCACAAACTCAAAAAATATTCTAATTTGTATTGCATTTACTGTAAAATTTTGTTACAATCAAGTCCCAAATAAAAAAACGAAATGAAAGGAAATGACATGACAAACCAAATCAAGTGGCAAGTAGCTAAGCAGACTTTCGACACTGAATTTGCAGCGTTTGTATTCGCAAGCATTTACAGTGAAAAGCTTCAGACGTTGAAAGTTTACGAAGTTGTTGACGGTAAAAAATGGTGTGTTGCTATTTTCTCATATGGTGAGCTTATCGCTTAGTTTTTATCGCGTTTGCATTCTACTAAATAGAATGTAAACAGCGGCAAAAATGACCGCGATGAAACGAAGTCAAATAGCAGACTTCACGAAATGAAAGGATTAACAATGAAGACCACGAACGAAAGCAAGACCAGCCGTAAGAATCGTTTTGAAGGACGCACGACCATTGTTAAAGGCCAATACGTCGATATGGAGAACAACAGCGTTAACGATTTTGAAGTTACTGTTAACTATGTTCGTGCTGAAGCTAAGGCCGCCGAAATGGCATTTGAAGCGCTGAATTTGGCTGATTCGTGCATCATCAATACTAGGACGTTGCAAGTTATCAACGAAGCGCCTAAACCCGTTCGTTACAATAACGGTAAACTGGTTGATTTTGCAGTGTGCATGTTCGACGAAGAAAACGATGCTATTGAAGCGTGTGCAGATGGTCAAATCGTTAAACAGGTTTCCATGTACACCGTTGAAGCCGTCATTTGGGCTGTGACGTTTGATGAAGATGAAAACAAGTATCACACCGAAAAGGTAGCATATAACACCTCCACGAACATTACGAAGGCTGATGCGCGCGCATTTGTCCGCATGAGGTATGAACAGGAAAACGGTGATACTGTTCTCGCAATGCACGACACCAAAAAGACCGAACACAATATGTTCGCTGTTTTGTTCGAAAACGACCTTGAAATGTGCGTTATTCCTGAAAA
>JAEEHF010000097.1 GCA_016280725.1 Bacillota bacterium
AAATTCTATCAAAAGATAGTTACGATACCTCTTTGTCCTGCTGTTACACAAGAAGAACTTAATTATGTGTCACAGGAAATAAGAGAGATGTTGTCATCAAAACTACTATAATGAACGAAACAAAAAAAATATAAAAAATCATAAAAAATGTTAAAGAAAAATTAGAACATGCCGATACCATAAATAACCGCGAACGAATGCAAACAAATAAGCGTAAGTTCAGCAAAAATTACAAAGCAACTGATTAGGAGAATCATCATGGCTTTATTTGTTAATACCAATACCAGTTCTATCAATGCTCAGAGAAATTTAAACAAGTCTACCAATGCGCTTTCTAGTTCTTACACTAAACTTGCATCAGGCAGCAGAATTAATTCTGCTAAAGATGATGCGGCTGGTTTACAGATTTCTGACAGAATGACATCACAGATTAACGGTCTTACCCAGGGTAACAGAAATGCCAATGACGGAATTTCTCTGTGCCAGACTGCAGAAGGTGCTCTTGACGAAGTAACAAATATGTTACAGCGTATGAGGACATTGGCCGTTCAGTCTGCGAACGGAACCAACAGCTCTGCTGAAAGAATCGCTATGAATGATGAGGTTAAAGAATTACAAGCAGAAATTAAGAGAATCGGTTCCGACACCTCTTATGGCGGAAAATTGAAAATTTTCGGAACTGGAGCTGATAAATTGGCTGGTGATGTTGACTTCCAGGTTGGTTCTCATTCGAACCAAAAAATTACAGTGTCATTCAAGTCTATGTCAAGTGTGCTTGGTACAGCCTTAGCTTCATTTAACACCACTGTTACAGTATCGAGCGCCGTTAAATCTCAGTCTGCAATTGGAACTTTGGATAATATGATTGCAAACGTAGATAGTTTCAGAGCAAAACTTGGTGCTACACAGAATCGCTTAGAATCTGCCATTTCCAATCAGGAAAATGTAATAGAGAACGTTAGTGATGCCCGTTCTAGAATCAAAGATGTGGATTACGCTTCAGAAACAGCCAAGATGGCGCAGCAGCAAATTCTGCAGCAGGCTTCTACCGCAATGCTGAGTCAAGCTAATCAGAAGAACTCCATAGCACTGAATCTTCTCGGTTAATACAGTCAACAAATCAAGCTTTTAAGTTTTGGTCCGGTTTTATGCCGGACTTTTTTGTTTTGCACTCAGTCACAGTATAAAAACAATGTCCATTTTATAATTGCTGATAGTGGTTGAAACATTGAGAGATTTTAAAATGACTCTGAGCACGGAACATAATATTATTCAACTTCAACAACTTGAACAAAATTTAAAGCGCACAGTCGAAGCACAAAAAGCGCTACAAAGTAACGTTTCCTATTATCTAGAAAAGAATCTAAATTGCTTACAAGAGAACTTTCCCAACCTATACTACAAGTTTAAAGATTACCATCTTAAGGAAAATTTTAAATTAACATGCAATCATAACGGAGAACCTAACATTGTGTATCCAGACGGACATTTACTCTACTCGGATAATCCTTTCACACATTGTCAGAATCAAGTTAACGAATTTATAGATAAATTTTATGAATATACGTTCATTACAGACATAGGACAAGAAAAGAACTGTTTTAATCAACTTCATTTTCATTATAAAAATCACTTATACTCAAAAATCTCCGATTTAGTAATCAAACTTAAGGATCGTAATTTATTCAAAGAAAAAAGCAAAGCAAAAAATCCTGAATCCGTTCCTCTAATGTGCATGTTTGGATTAGGATTAGGATTTCAACTGGGATATCTCTATGAAAAGTTTACTCCTGTAAACATATACATAATCGAACCAAACAGTGATTTTTTTTATCTTTCTCTGTGTGTGTTTGATTATCCCTCATTAATTGAATACATAAAATCCAAACAACTAGGTCTTAAATTTTTTATAGACGACGACATACACCACTTATCCAATGATTATTACAGTTTCAATCTCAAATATGAGACCAATCTTCCTGTTATTTCTTTTTTTTGTCATTATAAATCTCCAAAAATAAAAGAATTATGGTCTAAATTCAAACCAAATGTATTCTCTAGTAATCCGGAAAAAGGCTTTTTTGATGACATACTTATTGGAATGCATCAAAGCAGACAGAATATAACTAACAACGAACGTTTTTTAATTAATTCCAAACAATTACCTCATGAAATAACTTCTGTACCTGTTTTTGTAGTAGGGAACGGACCTTCTTTAGACGATGAACTCGAACTGATAAAAAAAAACAACAATAAAGTATTTATAATCGCGTGCGGTACCGCACTTACGGCTCTTTCAAAGTATGGAATCACCGCTGACATTTATGTCGCTGTAGAAAGGACTCAAGATGTTTACAACTCATTACTTTCAATTAAGGATCCAATGTTTTTTGATAACACTTTGTGCATTGCCCCAGATACAGTATATCCCAAAACAATCAGTTTATTCAGACATAGAGTATTAGGATTTAAAAACGAAGCAATGTCCGCTTCACTTAGAATAAATAAAAAACTATTAGATACTACTAAATACAGTTCACTAACCATGATTAATCCTTTAGTTTCCAATATGGGATTAGCCATAGCAATTCTTCTAAAATTCAAGGAAATATATTTAGTTGGAGTAGATTGCGGTACTGCGTATAGCGAAGCACATTCAAAATACAGTCTTTATTACGATAACTTTAAAAAGAAACAAGAATGCGATGAAAACCCCCTCAATTTCAATACATTAACTTATCAAGGAAATTTTACAAAAACAATCAAAACAAACTTTTTATTTAAATGTAGCATCGACGTAATGGAACACGTAATATCGACGTTACCACCAGAGATTAGAGTATACAATGCAAGCAACGGTGCGAAAATAGAAGGTACGACTCCTAAGCATCTATCTGAAATAAATTTTAATTCTTTAAAAAAAGCGGATCATCCATTTCTACGTAGCTTTATAGAAAATGAAATGGCTGAGCCAATAGACTACGTTTCAGCACAGGACTTTACAGATATTTTAAAGCTCGACAGGAGTATGGAGGTTATTGATACACTAATAGAAGATCTTAGAAAACTCCCATCTGCGAGATCTGAAATAATTCTCAGATTGGAATCTCATCTTGATTTTATAAATGATTGGCCAAAAGAAGGGCTTTCATTCTGTCAACATGCCGTTATTGGTTCATTATCGCATTTGTATATAGGATATATAACAGCACTCTATCTTCAGGCTGAGGAACAAAAAGCTGTAAAAGATGCTGAAAAGCTTATCCCAACAATTATAGAATTTCTACAAAAAGCAAAGGAATATCTGCCTCTCACATATGAATACTCATATGAATTTGTAAGAAATAATATCAAACCACCACTCTAGCTTACAAGGAACTATATTTTATTCACCATGAACAATCAAAACACAGTGAATTATCTATCAGATACTTTAAAAGTGTTGGAGAAACAACAAAAGATTCTTGAAGATCAGTTAATAGCACAAAAAAATTTGGAGCAATTGATACC
>JAEEHF010000098.1 GCA_016280725.1 Bacillota bacterium
CGTTCGACTTGCATGTCTTATGTGCGCCGCCAGCGTTTCTCCTGAGCCAGGATCAAACTCTCAAATTTAAATTCGATCGGATTACTCCGATTAAGTTCTTTTTTGAGTATCCATACTCTTGGTTTTATTTGTACTTTTAGTACGATTTGTTTCTAATTTCGTTTTCACGAATTACGCTTGGTTTTCTCTTACTCTCATTGTTTACTTTTCAATGTGCTTTTGTTGAAGTGATTAAACTCTTGTCATTACTAGGTTTCATGTCATCATTTATTCGCTTCAATTGCTGTTCTTGTCAAACAGCTATTTGATTATACTTTTTAATATAGGTAATGTCAACAATTATTTTAAAAAATTTTTAATATTTTTTTAAAATAAAAATCATGCAAATTTAATGCTAAAAATCGCCCTATATTTTTGCCTGCATAATCGAAACAAAAAATCTCCAAGCATGCTATTTATAGGCAGTTTGGAGATTTGTTGCGAATCAATTATTTCTATTGTTCATCATAGTTAATCTTCTTTTTTGTTACAAAATCTGGAATTTCCAAATTACTTTTTTCTTTAATTATTTTGCCATCGAAAAATCTATTGCTTTTTGCCGATGTCTCTTTTATGAATCTTTCTACAGAAGATTGTGGTATTCTTTCCTTGTCAAAGCCTGTAGCAATAGCTGTAACAGTGATTTCATCGCCCATTGACTCATCAATCATAGCACCGAAAATGATGTTAGCATCTGGGTCAATGCTTTTTTGAACAAGTTCAGCAGCAGTGTTTATTTCGAATATTCCTAAATCACTTCCGCCTCTAATATTAAGAATAACTCCTCTTGCTCCTTCAATAGATGATTCAAGAAGTGGGCTATTAATAGCTTGTTTTGCTGCCTCTTCGGCTCTGTTTTCACCACTAGCTCTTCCGATTCCCATGTGGGCTAGTCCTGTATCTAGCATGATAGCTTTAACATCTGCAAAGTCTAGATTGATATATCCTGAATCTCCAATTAATTCTGAAATTCCCTGAACGCCTTGACGAAGTACTTCATCAGACATCGTAAATGCTTCTATCATTGTAGTTTTTCTTTCAGAAACTTGAAGCAATCTATCGTTAGGAATAACAATAAGTGTATCAACTCTGTCTTTTAAATTTGCTATTCCTCTTTCTGCATTTTGCATTCTTCTCTTACCTTCAAAAGCAAAAGGTTTTGTTACTACTGAAACTGTAAGTATTCCCATTTCCTTTGCTGTCTCAGCAACTATTGGGGCTGCGCCAGTTCCTGTTCCGCCACCCATTCCAGCAGCAACGAATACCATGTCAGCACCTTTAAGTGTATTTGCAATTTGTTCTCTGCTTTCTTCGGCAGATTTTTCTCCTATATTAGGATCACTTCCTGCACCTAGTCCTCTTGTTATTTTTTCTCCAATTTGAATTTTAGTTGGTGCTTGTGATTTTTCAAGTGCTTGTCTATCTGTATTAACTGCGATAAATTCTACTCCTTTAACGCCCATTTCAATCATTCTATTTACAGCGTTATTACCAGCTCCACCAACACCAATTACTTTTATATTAGCTGTTCCATTGTAGCTTGGTTCGTTATCATAGTTTTTATTATTTAACTCCTCGTACACTACATTATCCTCCTACTTACTTAATTTAATTTACTGGCTTTTTTGCCAAAAATCTTTTTTAAACTCTTAATGGTTGTGTCCAAAAAAGATGAATCATTGTCAATCAAAACCGTGCTACCTATGTTTTTGTTGTGCTTAATACTAGCAACATGTTTGACTTCGCCATACGCTGTTAAATAATCCGGCTTTATTAAATTTGCCGTTTTAGGATTGCCAAATTTTACAGGAATCCTTAAAATCTTTTCCGCAACTTTATCTATCTTATTTATATTTGTAAATCCCGGCCCCGATATAACCATACTATTAACGTTATCTGTTAGTTTATTCTCTTTCAAGGTATCTTTTATAATTCCAAATATTTCATTTATTCTCGATGCAATCACGCTAACAAGTTCAGAACATTTTACAATACTGTCTTCACCATCGTCTGTATTTAATCTAATATTATAGTCATGATCTATATATGTAACATCTGCAAGACCATATTGTTTTTTTAATTTTTTTGCTTCTTCTACAGAAACACCAAACGATGTAGCAATATCATTTGTTATTGTATCTCCACCTATTGGTAATGAATCTGAATAAATAATTCCATCATCTTTAAAAATAGATATATCTATATTTTCATTTTGTACATCAAGAAGAATTACACCATTTTGTTTTTCGTCTTTTTCAAGAACTAAATCTCTAAGTGTGTATCCATTTGCAATAATACCATCTATTTGAAGCCCTGCTTTTTGCATTATATTGCTAATTTGCCTTACAGTCTCTTTCTTAGATAAAATAACGTCTACATCTGCCAAAAGAGTTTTTGTGAATGCTCCTATTGGATCAGTAGTAACTTTTGTATCAGTTATAAATCTAACTGGAACAATATCTATCACCTGATATTCTTCTGGAAAATTAATGCTTCCAACTCCACCAATTATTTCATCAATATCATTTTGAGTTACACCATCATATTTATCTTTAAGTTCTATTCCATATCTCGTGCTATATATTTCAACGAACTTTCCCATTATATTCACGTATGCTGATTTAATGAGAAACTCGCAACTCGATTCTATATCATTTATTGCAAATCTAATGGCTCTAGCTATGCCTTCTGCACTTTCATATTTTCCTTTTTTGAAACCTTCGCAATCACAACTTGCAGAGCTTAATATTTCAATTTGATTAAATTTGTTAACTTGGCCTAAGCAACAACACACTTTCGAGGTACCAATATCTATTCCAACTATTACGTCCCCGATGGCCAACTGCAACACACCTCCATTACTACAACTTTTAGCAACTTAAGAATAGTATAATCTTTTTTAAAAGTCAATAGAATTATTACGCTTTTATTACGTCGTAATTACAAAAAAATTACATCACCTTCTTGAAGGTGATGTAACAAATTTATTCTTCATTTTTAACCTTTTTTTGATTGTGTCTTTCAATTAACTCCCTTCGTATTGACGAGAAGTTATTAAATATTCTGTAAACAAAAACAAATATTGCTGCCAAGAAAATATTAGCATCAAGTTTTTCACCAATAAGCGTTAAAACCATTGCAATAACTGAATTGATAAAGAATCCAGAAACAAAAATGCTAATATCAAATTTGTTTTTTAGCATAGCGTTTGTTGCACCCAAAATGCTATCAAGCCCCGCCATAATAGCGATTGCTGAATATTTTGCAAATTCATAAGGAATAATAGGAACCCACATTCCGGCAAGCTATACCAAGTAAACACGCAATTATTAAAAATACCATCCTGATTACTCCTCCTCAACTACTGGATTTGCATACTTGTACTCCAAAACTTTGTCATACTTTGGAATAACAATTGCATCAGATTTTTCTATTATAACATCAATGTTAGCTTGAGAAATCGTGTCAACAACTCCGCCTCTAAGCTTTAATGAAGTTGCAAGCATGTCTGGTGAACCGATCGCAGATATTTTAAAAGGCGCTGTTAAACGAATACCATTTATCTGAATAACTGGTCCAACGCATCTAATCTCTGTATTAGCAAGAACTCTTTGCCCATTTATAGAAATAGCTTCTGCTCCTGCAGCTCGAAGTTCATTAATAACCATTAGAATGTCAGAATCATGAATTACAAATGCGTTAGGATCATAGTATCCAACATCAGATGCTATTTGATTAATAGCCCTCGTATCATCTAATGTAACCATAACTCCTGCGCCTTCAAGATTTACCATTCCAGCAAGAATTTTCAAATCTTCTATTTCATTATTTAGAAGTTCTACTGTTTTATCTTTTTGAGAAGCCGCATTCTTATAGTCGGTTATTTTTGATTCAAGGTCAGTAATCTTGTATGTGGTCGCTTCATACATATCTTTCCACTCGTTTATTTCATCACGCAATTCATTTTCTCTTTTTAGTCTTGTTATTTCATTTTCGCTTTCTGTAATTGTTCTAAACTGCAAGGTAATTAAAAACGATGTGACAAACAGAATTAATGAAATTATTAGTATGTACTCTTTCTTCAAAAAAACACCTTCTCTATTTTATAAATTATTTATAAGAACACTTTTTTCGTAGTACTTATCACTAGTTATATCAATTGTACCAGATAAATTTTGTTCTATAGCTTTTTTTATTATTTCTTTTAAATATACTAGTTTTTCATTGGCTTCATTCTTATTTAAATCACCATATTTTACAGCAAGTTCTGTATTTTCAATACTGAACGATATTCCATCAATTGTAGAATAATCTATATTATTAATTTTATACTCAAAATTCGTATTATCAAGGCAATTTAATAAAAACACGATATTTTTTAGCTTAGCCACATCTATACTTGATATTTGGTCTCCACTGACTTCATAATCCGTTATTAATCCAGTAATAGTCGGTATGTCATAGACATTATCAACAAGATCAATCTCAATTATATAGCCCTCTTGATCTAATATAAAGTATTCATCATTCTTTTTCACCATAGCAAATGGTGCTCTTTCCTCAAAAAACACCTCTATTTTGCTTGGTAGTGACCTTTTAACTTTTGCTGTTTTAACATAAGGAATTTTAAGTATTTCAGTTTCAACTTTTCCTAAGTCTTTTAGAAATATATTTTCACCACTTAAATGTTGAACTATGTTTTGAACTTCTTCATATGACTTAAGTTCTTGCCCATAGATTGTTATCTCATTAATTATAAATGTTGGTGAATTAAATGCCCAAACTAGCAAAAACGTTATTGAAAGCAATATACATACAAATATTATCTTAGTTATTTTGCTTCTACTTTTTGGCTCGTCTTCATCATATTCAATGTCGTCCTCATCGTCAACTTCTTCGTCTTCTACCATTTTTTTCTTAAGTTTTCCAGAACCTTTAAAAAAGTCATTTGGATCGCTTTCAAAATCATAAACCTTTTTACCGACATTACTTTCTTCATCAATTGTATTTTTCTTTGTTTTAGACATTTTATCACCACCCTCTTCTTTTGTTATGAACTACTATATACTATTTTATTGACTTTTACTAGCCCCACATATTCTGCTTAACCTTGGCAACCTTGTCTCGCACGTATTTTTCAAGCTTAGTCATAAATTCATCAGCTTTGATTTCTTTTTCTGCAACCATAAACAGGCCTTTTTCCCATGATGCAGTTAGTTCCGGATTTAGCATATCCGGCATTGTATATTTTACAACTTTATATATTAAGTTTCCCTTGTTCGTTGGTGTAATGGTCTGGCTCTTTTGATTTATAGCTATATAATTAAGTCTACTTAGCTTTTTAATTATTTCTGCACGAGTTGCAGAAGTTCCTATTCCAGTCCCCTTTATTTGCTCTCTCAAATGCTCATCTTCAATTAGTTTTCCAGCATTTTCCATTGCCAAAATCATTGAACCAGATGAATATCTACTAGGAGGTGTTGTTTCACCATCTTTAGTATTATAATCGTTTATCTCAAGTTCTTGCCCTTTTTTTATTTTTTTGATTAGTTCTGCATCTGTCTCATTTTCCGTTTCTTCTTCACTTTGCTCTTCAGATGTTTCTTTGCTTTTCTTATCATTATCATATAGCACTAGGTACCCAGGATTTGTACGTACTTTACTACTTGCAAAAAATCTTTCTTCAGCGATGTCAACTGTAAGTGCAATTCTAGTATACTCTGCAGGTGGGAAAAAGATGCTTAAGAAACGTTTGCAAATCAAAACATAAATCTTTTGGTGTAATTCAGAAAGTTTTGAATAATTATCAAGCCCCTGACCTGTTGGAATAATTGCATAGTGGTCAGTAATTTTACTATCATTAACATACTTTGATTTTACTATGTTTGTACTATATTTATTCTCTTTCATAAGATTAATTGCATTAACAACTTCTTCATTATCTTTAAACCTTGCTAAACCATTTAGATTTTTTGTTATCTCTTTTGCAACAGCAGTCGATAAAACTCTTGCATCGGTTCTTGGATATGTGACAAGCTTTTTCTCATAAAGTTCCTGGATTATTTCAAGCGTTTTATCTGGAGAAATTTTAAATTTCTTACTACAATCATTTTGTATTTCTGCAAGGTTATATAAAAGTGGTGCGTTTTCTTTTTGTGTTTTCTTTGAACTTTCAATTACTTTTGCTTTTCCATTTGTACCTTTCAAATATTCAATAAAACTATTAGCATCTTCTTCATTTTTGAAGCCATTATCATTGTAAAGCATGTTTTCATCAATTGCTTTTTTTAAGACATCGCATCTTTCTTTTTCTCTTTCAATATCTACAACGTTTCTCCATTCTGCTTTAATACCATTCTCAAAGTTTGCAATTACTTTATAGAATTTTGTCTTTTCAAAATTATTAATCTCATTTTCTCTTTCTACAACCATGCCAAGTACGCATGTCATAACCCTACCAATAGAAATAGATGTTTTTTCTTCTCCGTTTAAGCTTGCAACTTTCTTGCCATAAGAAAGAGTTAATAACCTAGAAAAATTAATTCCTATAAGATAATCTTCCTTTGCTCTAAGATATGCAGAATCAGCAAGTGAATCATAGTAAGATAAATCTTTTGCTTCTTTAATACCACGAAGGATTTCTTCTTCTGTTTGAGAATCAATCCAAACTCTTTTTCTATTTTTCCCTGTTACATTTGCCATGCTATCTACTAATCTATATATGTATTCTCCTTCTCTTCCTGAGTCAGTACAAACGTAAATAGTATCAACGTCATCTCTTGTTAGTAAGCTTTTTACCGTTTCGTATTGAGCCTTTACATTTTCTATTACTTCATATTTCCATTCCTTTGGAATAAATGGTAAAGTATCATACCTCCAAAGTTTTAGTTTTTCATCATATGCCTCTGGATAACTCATTGTTACTAAATGTCCTACACACCAAGTAACAATAAAATCATCTGACTCTATGTAACCATTTCGTCTTGTTCCATTAACCTTTAGTACTTTTGCAAACTCTTGAGCAACTGAAGGCTTTTCGGCAATAATTACACTCTTCGGCATAAGCCTTCATCACTCCTTTATAAATTACTGCACTTTCAAAATCTTATATATTTCATTTTTAATATTTTCAACTGGGTTTCCAGTTTTTAGCTTTTTACTATTTTCAGCCATTTCTACTAATTTATTGTCATCGTTCATAATCTCGTCAATTTTAGAAAGTAGCCCATTAGTATTTAAGTCCTTTTCTTCTATTATTAACCCTGCACCTATATCACTGATAACTTTTGCATTATAGTATTGATGATTTTCTGCTGCATATGGAAAAGGAATTAATATCGAAGCAACTCCTACCTCAGATATTTCTGTACATGTTAATGCCCCACTTCTACAAATAACTAGGTCACTCGCCTTCATTATTTCATCCATATTATATATGAACTTTTTAATGATGACCTTTTTCGAACCTATATCAGATATCGTCCTAATTGAGTCTATGCCACTAGAAAATGTCAAACTTCCAACCGAACTTTTTGTTAGGCAAAGAACAATCTCGTCTTCGCTAACTTCTTTTAGTTCACCACTTCCGTTAAAGTTTTCAATGATTTTATTTGATACTTCGCTAAAATGTTTTGGCCCAGTTGCATAAATTACATTATAGTCCCCAAACATTCTATTATTAATTATTTCACAAATGGTATCATTTATTTTTTTAGCTCCTTGGCTTCCTCCGAATATCAATAGAAGTTTTCCATTTATATTATTCTTTAATTTTGCATCTTCTTTAGATATAGTGCTAAGACACATTTTATTTGGGTTTCCTGTAACAACAATATTTCCTTTTTTTAGTATGTTTTTAGTTTCTGGAAATCCTACACAAACCTCATTTATGCTACCAGCAAACATTTTTGTTGTTTTTCCAGGCAAAGCATTACTTTCGTGAATTACAGCTGGTATTTTAAGTTTGTTTGCTGCAAACATAAGTGGTGCAGTTACGTATCCACCAGTTCCTATACACATATCTGGCTTTTCTTCATTTATTATATTAATACATTCAGAAATTCCATGATTCAAGTTGTGAATAGCCTTAATTTTATATGCTAATCCCTTACTTAATCCTGAAGCATGAATATATATTATTTTAAATCCTGCTTTTGGAACAAGCTCTTTTTCCATCCCACTTTCCGTACCTATAAAAATAACTTCATGTCCTTCATTCTTAAGGCAAGTTGCTATTGAGATACCGGGTGTTATGTGGCCACCTGTTCCACCTGCTGCTATAAGAAACTTCATATCCTCACATCCTAAATAGTAGTATTCTTTCTATTATAAATACTTCTTGATGTATTATATCATAAAAAAAAAATAAAAAAAAAGCCCCCTGCACACCAATTTGTGCAGGGAACCTTTTTTGGCTTACGCCATGTTCTCACGCCTCGGCTCGCGCCAAAGCGTTCCGTAGAGCTGGAACCGGAAGAAGGAGTCAGTGCGGTTACCCGCTTCGTCCTTCACCCAGTGGAAGCCCCACGGCTTATCGCCATTGGCAGGCAGGCTCAGGTTGACCATCTTAGTCCAAGCGTCACAGGTGACAACCACTTCATCCTTGTCGAAGATGGCGTCACGCATTTCGCTGAGGCTGAAGACGGTGGTCCGAGAGGAGTACTTCTCATCAAACGTGCTCCTCAGCACCTGATGAAAAGTGATGCCTCCCTTGGTGTCAGCGTACGTCAGAAGCTTGGTGATCACCGGCGGCTTGACGTCGCCAAGGCCCATGGACTTCAAGAAGTCCTTCAGACGATCCCGCATTGGAGTGGCATTCAGCACGACACGAACCACGAGGCCCTCGCCGTTTTCGCTCATGCAGTCAGTCTCCAGCAGAATCGAGTACCGATTCTTGATGACCATGGCTCCCTTCCGGAGAGCACCTGCGCACCAGCGAGCACGCTCGTCGTTGGTGACGTAGATGCGCGTCCGCGGAAGCTCCTCCTCGTGGATACGGTTCAGCATCCGCTCCAGGTCCTTCCGGAAAGTCTGCTTCTCCTCATCCGTGAGGGAATTGAACGCAGCCTCCTGAGGCCCACCAGGCATCACCTGGCGGTTGATGTTCTTGATGATCCGCTGGACGTGGTTCGCGCTGTTGAAAGTCGTTGCCATTTTTCTTGCCTCCTTAGCAAGTCCTGACAGTGTTGTAGCAGCCGGCAGTCAGTCTCATCCTCCCTTCAGTTGCCGGGAAAATCCGTTATTTTTGTCGTCCGGAAGAAATTATATCATATTATTCGCATTATGTCACTACTTTTCGTAAACTTTTTGCTGTTTTTTATTCACCAGGTTTTTGGGGGACACGACATTGAGGAGAATTTTTTCTCCTTTTGGGACACGATGACGTGTCCCCAAAAACCTGGTGAGCAGGTGTGACCGTCGTGTCCCCAAAAACCTGTCCCCAAAAACCTGGTTAAAAAAGAGACCCTGAAAATTGCTCAAGGTCTCTAAATTCTTTATTTTTTCTTAGTTTTTTTCGTTGTTTTTCTTGTCTTTGGCTTCTTTTCTGTTTCTTCTTCGCCGTCTTTTTTTATATCGGCAGGTTTAATAACTCCGTTTTTGTCTGGTCCATTCCAAGCAATAAAATCGCATGTGTCAGGATTATGCTCACAAATGTAATATTTTTTACCTCTCTTACTCTTTCTAATGTGAATTTCGCCTCCACATTTTGGACATGGTATTGATAATTTTTGAATAATTGGTTTAATATTCCTACATTCAGGAAATCCTGGGCATGCAAGAAATCTACCAAATCTTCCTAATTTATATACCATCATTTTTCCACATTTATCGCAAACAACGTCTGAAACTTCATCTTTTATCTGAACTTTTTCAAGATTTTGTGATGCAATATCTAAATTTTCTTTAAATGGTCCATAGAAATCTCTAAGTACTTTCTTCCACTCTATTTTTCCTTCAGATATTTCATCAAGCTTTTCTTCCATATTAGCCGTAAATTCAATATCTACAATGTCTTTGAAGTTATCACTTAAAAGTGTATTTACTACTTTTCCAAGTTCAGTCGGTTTTAGTGTTTTCTTTTCTTTTTCAACGTATCTTCTATCTATAATAGTAGTAATTGTTGGAGCATATGTACTTGGACGTCCAATTCCTTTTTCTTCCAAAGTCTTTACAATACTTGCCTCAGTATATCTTGCAGGAGGTTCTGTAAAATGTTGTTCTGGGTTTAATGAAACCAAGTTTAGAACTTGACTTGCCTTTAAATCTGGAAGAATAACATCTTTTTCCTCTAGAAAGTCATCATTTCCTTCTACATATAAACTCATAAATCCAGCAAATTTAATCTTTGAGCCGTTCGCTCTAAATTCATAATCATTTGCCATGATATCTACTGCCATCGTTTCGTATACAGCAGATGACATTTGAGATGCAAGTAGTCTTTCA
>JAEEHF010000099.1 GCA_016280725.1 Bacillota bacterium
ACAAGAGATTATGAAGAAAAATTATTAAAAAAAATAACAGATCAATCAATAGAATGGGAAAAAGAATTTACGTTTGGGAGAGGAGTTGAAATATCCAAATCAGGTAAAATCGTTTACTGTCCTTGTTGTAATATGGCGCAAGGATATTCAAAACAACATCTTACTACAGGTTATAAAATATGTTTGCATTGCAGAAAAAAAATTTCAATAACTCCCAAGACCATATCAAACGTTATCACAGATAAAAAAGAGAATGGAACAAAGCCAATTTTTGTTGGTGAACACATTCAGCGTTATATCATAAATGGTAACAGTTATATTAGAGAAAATATTGAAGGAATAAATTATAAGACATCTGCATTGTATGATTCTCCAAAAATTCTTATTAGAAAAACCGGATTGGGGATATACGCTACTATTGATTATTTAGGGATGTATACAAGTCAAACTGTATACATACTTAAAAATATCACAAATAAGCATGTACCCCTAGAGTATTATCTCGCACTTATAAACTCGAGAGTAGTTTATTACTATTATTTAAAGACATACGGAGAAAACGAGTGGAAATCACACCCATATTTAACAAAACAAATAATATTTAATTTACCACTAAAACAGTACATCGGAGACGATATTGATACTCAAATAGTTAATTGTTCGAAAAAGCTTATTAAAGATTATGACCGAGCAACCGATCTCCAACTAGAAAAGATTATAATGAAAAAATACAATCTAAATCTCGAAGAACAAGGAATAATTTCCAAAGAAATAAACAATCTACCAAATTTGAGTGCGATAAATAATATGAAATTACAGGTAAGTTAAAGTGTATAGATATATTGGCAACAAGACAAAATTATTACCATTTATAATAAATAAGATAAAAGAAATGATAGGCGACAGAGGAACTGTAGCAGATATAATGGCAGGGACTGGCACTGTAGCTTTAGAACTAAAAAAACAAGGTTATTCAGTAATAGCTTCAGACGTAATGACCTATTCCTACCATCATTTGATTACAAACCTTCAACTTGCTAATTACCCAAGTTTTAAAGGTGTAGAAGACAGAATTAATAAAGAAAACGATTGTTGCCCATACATCAATGTACTAAATTACCTCAATAATCTACAGCCTAAAAATGGTTTTTTCTTCAGAGAATTCTCCCCTTTAGGAAATCCGATTAATGGAACTTCTCCTCGTAAATATTTTACGGCAGAAAATGCAGCAAAAATCGATGCTATAAGGGAATGTATTAATTCATGGGTACAAAATAATCAAATCTCCAACAAAGAGGAATCTTTACTTAAACACACTTTGATAATGGCTGTTAATGAGGTCGCCAATATATCAGGAACTTATGGCTATTTTTTATCCTCATTCAAAAATAATTCGATAAATGACATTAAACTCAAACCGGTTAAATTATATAAAGATAATAGTGACGGACATACTGTAATGCACGGTTTCGCAGAGAATATTGCAGGGTTAATTACTGCTGATTTATGCTATATAGATCCGCCTTACATGAAAAGACAGTATGCTGCGAACTATCATATTCTTGAAACTATCGCGAGAGGAGATTTCCCTGATGCAATTGGGAAAAGCGGTTTAAGAGATTGGTGGGATCAACATTCTAAATTGTGTACAAAAACTAAAGGACTGCAATCATTTTCCAAAATCATGACAGAAATAAGTTGTGATAAATTTCTTGTTAGCTATAGCGAAGATGGTCTTTTTTCATTAGAACAGCTAGAAGATTGTTTTGGTAAAATAGGAAAAGTAGAAGTTCAGGAAATAGACTACAGCAGATTTAAAAGTAACGATAGCAAACTTCCACCAAAATTGAAAGAATATTTGATTTCAGTAGAACGTAAGTGAGGCGATTATGGAATATATAGATAGAATTTTTTACAGAAAAATTAACCCGTCTGACTTTAAAAAACTATATGATATTGATAAACCTGCATCAGGTGGTGGTCAAACATACTTAGAGGCAGCAGGAATTAGCAATGATAGTTTAACTGAATTTTTACGATATGCTGAAATTTCAGATAGCAAACTTGACGGTGAACATAGGAGTATATTTACCTTTAACGCTCATGTTCTAGGTAACTCCTCTGAATCTGCTTTTATTGAATTTGCGCCAAGGAAAAACCGAGCCAACTACAGAATTAGTCGCCAAAATATGAAGTACAAGCATCCCGCTTGGTCAACGGCGAATGGTTTTCCTGAACCATCAACAAATGAAAATGGCGAATACATATCTTCAGATAAATTTCCTGGAATTATAGACAATCTAGTAATAACCATTATTAGAACAACATATAAGAAATATTACGCCGGCTTTATAAATTCTGTTAGTATTCCTGAAAATTGGCCAAAAGGAATTGACCTAGAACGTATATTTGAAGGAGAACGGCGAGGAGTTATCTGCTTTCACAAGTGTATTGAATTCAGGGATTCTTTAAATAATCCTTTTGGAACAATATCAGATATTCCTGTTGAAAAATTTAGAAACAGTGAATATATAGAACCGCCCTATGAAATAAATAAAAATCCAGAAAATAAAGATATCTGTTTTAATACTAACATCAAATGCAGATTACCACGTAATAGAATTATCTTCGGGGCTCCTGGTACTGGCAAAAGTTTCTTAATTAACGACGAGCTTACAGATTTATTAAATGAATTTAATGTCGGTGATGATAATTATGAACGCGTAACTTTCCACCCAGACTATTCCTATGCCAATTTTGTAGGAACTTACAAGCCAGTAATGGACTACAGTAGCGTTCAAACACTTGATGAGAAAACAAAGACAAATCTTGAATTTCTAAAAAATTCCAACAAATCAGCTCAAGAAAAATATGATTTCTTTTACGATAATGAGCAAGATATAGGCCTCACAAGAATCCCAATTTTAATTGGTATTGCTACCGACGAACCTTTCCACACAAAAAAATCAGCCGGTGATGATGCAGCTAATGATAACATCGTAGAACGAAACCACGGCATTGCACTTAGAAAATATGTACAGCTGAAAGGGGAAAATTCAGATGTAAAATCGTCTGAAATTTCATATAAATACGTGCCTGGTCCTTTCATGCGCATGTACGTCGAGGCTCTTAGGAATGCACAGAAAGTAGCCAAAGGAGATGAAGAACCTCGCCCGTTCCTACTTATTATAGAAGAGATAAACCGTGCCAATGTGGCAGCTGTTTTCGGTGACGTATTCCAGTTGCTTGACCGAAAAAACAATGTCAGTGAATACCCTATTCAAGCGTCCGAGGATATCAAGCAGTATCTTGCAGAACAACTTGGCGGAAATCTAAAGGACTACGCCAAAATCAGAATTCCTGACAACATGTTTATATGGGCAACAATGAACAGTGCTGATCAGGGGGTATTTCCAATGGACACAGCCTTCAAGAGAAGATGGGACTTCACCTACCTTGGCATCGATGATAACGACGAAGAACTTAAAGACAAATTTGTCTCTATGATTCATCATGGGGAACAGAAATTTGTTGAATGGAACTCGCTCCGTATGGCCATTAACGAGTTTCTTGCGAATGAAAAAATCAACGAGGACAAACAACTCGGTCCGTATTTCATAGCCAAAGATATTGTTGTTCCAGCGACCGGCAATGAAATTAATAAGGATAAATTCAACAATGTCTTCAAGCATAAGGTTCTGATGTACCTGTTTGACGACGCGGCAAAACAGAAGAGAAGTAAGCTTTTTGAAGGAATCCCTACCGAATCTTCAAGATACTCCAAAATATGTAAAGCGTTCGAGGAGAAAGGAGTCGACATTTTCCATTCCAGTATTCGAGACATGGTAATAACTCGCGGATATTTACATGAGGCAAAAGAACCAGAACACTTGAATGAAACTGAAGACTGGAAGGAATCTGATGCATGACAAGCTCTCAGATATCATCTACATTCATAAGAGAACAAAATCGATACTCTCTGCATGAGTTCATATACTTGTTCCTAAGCAATCAAATTTTCCTCGTTTATTATAGGCTCCATAAGGCTTTCCCTGATACTCTGAAGTACCGAATTCAAAGTTCGGTGCTCCAACTCTTTTTTGAACGATTGTCTACTTTTTGTTACAAAGGTAGATCGGCTTTTCAGAGTCTTTAGGATATCGTGCAGCTTTTCGAGG
>JAEEHF010000100.1 GCA_016280725.1 Bacillota bacterium
AACGAAAATAAGTGATTTTGACATAAAAATAAGCTTAGATTTCGTTAATCAAAATCTAAGCTTCATTGGAGCAGGTAGCGGGAATCGAACCCGCGTCTTCAGCTTGGAGGGCTGAAGTTCTACCATTGAACCACACCTGCATTTTTAAGACAAGTATTATTATAAGTATCTGTGAGAAACATGTCAAGCATTTTAGATATTTTTACTTGTCTTTTATTTATCTGTCAGGATCTTCGGGCTTATCCTTGTGCTTTTTCGTAGGATCTTCCATTGATTTAGCTCTAATTGCTGCTCTTATTTTTGCCACATCTTCTCGATATCTTCTCTCAAACTCATTAATTGTAGGATTTTGCTTATAATTTGCAACAGCTGGATCATTTTCGTCAAATATGTAATCTAAATCGATAACAACTAATTCTCCAGCTGGTAAAATATCAACCTCATTTCCCTCACTAAAGCCAACGCTTGAATGATGAGCTCTTTTTTCTCCTTTAAAACTAGGGTGATGAACAATATTTGGCTTTTTTAATACACCAATATTTGAACTTTTGCAGTCAGTCCAAATCATACCTTTCATTCGAATATCTCGATATACTCTGTATAAGTCATCCTTACTTATGTCTTCTCTTGTACCACATAATTCATTTACCTCGAAAGCAAGCTTGCTTTGGGAATCATTTCTAACAATATCAAAATTATACCTGGCAATAGGTTGAAGGAATCTTTTTGAATTACGTGGGATGTTGTATTGACCTTGATGAAGACCTACTTTTACTACTTTATCTCCAATTTTGAAAGCTTGGCTATATCCACCCTGTCCAATATGCTCTATATCGGAGTAATGAAGATTTTTAGATTTCAGCACTTCGTTTATCATCATTGAGACTATTTCGACACTATTTTTGCTTTTCTCAAAGTCTAAGCCTTGTACTTTAGAAAACATCTCTTTAATTACTGCAGAAGGATTATTATCTATAATGCTTTTTAAGCCTGATGTTTCTACTCCATTTTCTTTAAGTAGTTGGAGTGTTGAAATTGGCTGGGAAGTTTCCTTAATTAAGTAGTTGGAATTTTCATCAGCAAATGATACTTCACCGTGCTCAGCTAAAAACTGTGTCATCCAAAGGATATCATCAGGTTTTACCTTTTTTTCAGTGACTAAATTTTTTATAGCTTCTATTCTATCACTAAGTTTTTGTTTTTGTTCTGGATCCATGTTAGAGCCTATTGGTTCGGTCTTTTGAAAGTGTGCACTCATAATACCTTCAAAGCCAAATTCTTTAACATTGATTGAAGTATAAAATTCTTCAAAATCATTTGCAAGAATTATATCGGCAAGTGATGGATTATTTGATATTAAATCACTTAATGAAGAAGCATTATCAGGTGTGCAACTATTTATTCTTCCGGCCAAGTAAGCAATATTATCTTTTAGCGTAGCAATAAGAGCATCTTGATAATCTGGGTTTGAAGATAAGAGTAATAATTGGGAAAAGTCAAAGTCTGTAAGTTTAGAGAAGAGTAATTGAATGTTTGACTTTATATAATTACTAGTATCTTGTATAGTATGCAACAAACCTTTCTTCTCGTGGACATCGTCTAAAATGATAGTCATCATATCCATTGCTTCTTGAAGTGATAACGAACCGTTTATTTAATTTGTTTCTAATTATGGGATTTACCATTCTAGATCCTTTCTCTTACGCATTTAATTACATGAAATCCAGCTTTTTTATCCAGTATTTCACAATTTCCAAACATTTCTGTTAAAAACTCTTTTGTAGAAGGTGCACCATGTTTATTATTAATCACTAAGTAAAGGCAACCACCTGATTTTAAATGTTTATATGATTGAGAATAAATATCATATATAACCTTTTTACCTGCTCTAATTGGAGGATTAGTAACGATTACATCAAATAATTCATCATCTTTTATGTTTTCAAAGCTGTCAGATTGCACAGCTTTAATTTTTTTACAATTATTTAATTTAATATTTTTTTCAGATAGACCGATAGCGCGGCTATTAATATCTATCATTTTGCAATTAATATCAAAAAATGAAGAAAGCACAATGCCAAATACTCCATATCCACAGCCTACATCTAAAACGTTACCGGAAATTTCTTCAGTAACTAGAGCTTTTAGCATCAAGTCTGAAGCAAAATCTACTCTTTCTTTAGAAAAAACCCCATTATCAACCAAAAAGCGAAATGTTTTTTCGTTTAGTTCATATTTTATTTCCTTTTCATCTGACTTAGATGTTGGTTCTTTTGAATAATAATGCTCCATAAATCTCACCTTTCTATGCATATTTTAACATATTATAATTATTAATTCATCATAAAATAATTTAAGCGTGATAGACTAGAGTAAAAGTGTGTGATAAACTTGAAAGCAAGAGGTGATTATATGGCAGTACTACTTACAGGAGGGCTTGGCTACATTGGTAGTCATACAGCAGTTGAGTTGCTTAATAGTGGGGAAGAAATAATAATTTTAGACAACTTGTCCAATTGTAAAAGAGAAGTTGCAGATAAAATAAGAGAAATTACTAATAAAGATTTTAAACTCTACATAGCAGATTTATTAAATAGAGCAGACATTGAAAAAATATTTGAAGATAATAGTATTTCTGAAGTAATTCACTTTGCTGGTTTAAAAGCCGTTGGCGAATCGTGCGAAAAACCATTAGAATATTATCATAATAATATTACGGGAACCTTGATTCTATTGGAAACCATGAGGAAATATGGTTGTAATAAGATTGTCTTTAGTTCATCTGCAACAGTATATGGAAATCCCAAAACGGTTCCAATTACCGAAGATTTTCCGCTTTCAACAACCAATCCATATGGAACGACGAAATTATTTATTGAACAAATCCTTCAAGATACGGTTAAAGCGTATCCGGAATGGTCATGCATAAATTTAAGATATTTCAATCCTGTTGGAGCACATAGTAGTGGGAAAATTGGTGAGGACCCTAATGGTATTCCTAATAACTTAATGCCATATATAAATTTAGTGGCTGCTGGAAAACTTGACCATTTAAATGTGTTTGGAAATGATTATGATACAAAAGATGGGACAGGAGTAAGAGACTACATACATGTTGTTGATCTAAGTTTGGCACATCTTAAAGCGCTTGAAAAACTAAGAAATATGCAAGGTATTGAAGTATATAATATTGGAACTGGTGAAGGATATTCGGTATTAGATATCGTTCATGCTTTTGAAAAAGCCAATGATCTAACTATAAAATATGAAATTGCTCCAAGAAGAGTAGGAGACATAGCCACATGCTATGCAGATGCTACAAAAGCAAAAGTTGAACTTGGCTGGAAAGCTACTAAATCTTTAGAAGACATGTGCAAAGATGCGTGGAATTACACAAAAAATAATATAAAATAGTGATTCTGGGGGATATTATGAGAAAGAAAAAGTGGGGAGATAGATATGATGGTAGAAGGGTATTAAAAGGTGATCCCACTAACATCATTATGCCATATCTAATGAAAAATAGAAGCGATGCACAGGTGTTTTTTGATGCTGAAGTAGATATTACAAAAATAGACGACATTATTAAGGAAAAAAGAAAGCAAGGAATAGATATAGGAGTATTGGATTATATGCTTGCTGCGCTTACTAGAACAATTTCTCAATATCCAAGAATTAATAGATTTATTGCTGGACGTAGACTATATGCTAGAGACGAAATACGTGTTTCTATGGTAGTAAAGAAGAGGTTAAGTCTTGATACGGAAGAAACAGCGGTTAAATTTAGATTTAAACCTGAAATAACGGTTGGCGAAGTTAATGAGCAAATAAGAAGTGAAATTGCTGAAAACAAAGGAACAGATGCCTCTAATGGAATGGACAAAGTTGTTGGAGTGCTTAATCACTTGCCAAGACCACTGTTTAGTATAGTAATAAACTTTTTAACTTGGCTTGATTTTCATGGCCATTTACCAAAATTTATCCATGAAGTAAGTCCTTTTCATACAAGTGTTTTTCTTACAAATATGGGCTCGATTGGAGCAGATCCTATTTACCACCATATTTACGACTGGGGAACAACATCACTATTTATTGCAATGGGAAATAGAAAAAAATACAATGTCATAGATAAAGAGGGAAAGATTAAAGAAAAGAAGGTCATGAAACTTAGATTTGTTGCAGATGAGAGAATAGCAGACGGATACTATCTTTCTAAATCTCTAAAATATTTTACTACACTATTTTTATCACCAGAGGTTTTAGATGTTGCACCTCAAAGTGTAGTTGAAGATGATCAAGTATAACAAAAAAATGGTTTGAGATTACCTCAAACCATTTTTTTATTATTAGAATTCAACATTATCTGAATTTTTTGGAGTTTTTGGAGTATTTGGTGCTTGCTTTCCTTGCTGTGAAGAATGCTCGTCCTTAGCTTTTCTATAATATGGAAGCAATCTTTCGGGAATATATAGTTCTTCTATAAATTCTTTACCTTTTTCAGAAAACTGAAGAACAAGCACTTCAGATATTTGTTTAGTAATATCATCCGCTTGGTTATGTCAACCTATTGCATCGTTTATTAATTTTTCATCCCCATTATTAAGAGCCCCTATAATATCAAGTGCATCCTGAATGGCGTGTAAATTAGGCTTTTTTCCCATCCTCACTATAGAATGAATTGTTTCTTCAAATTTGGCCGCCATATGAGGAGGAACTAAATCTTTCCCTTTGCGAACCAAAATATTTTCGTGTTGTTTTACACTTTCTTCATCGAATTCTGCTTTAGATTTTCCGAAATATTTTTTGATATGCATCATCAACTGAATGAATTTCGGCAGAATCAAGAATTTGTTCACCTTGACCACCAATATTTACTTTCATAAAGTAAGTGCTTGCAGGGTCACGTTGTGCGGTTTCTATTAGTTTTTTAGCCAATTCATCAAGGGTTCCGCCGCTAATTACAGGAATTTGTATTCTCATAAAAATCACTCCTTATCATTCGTATATGATGATATTATATCAAAATTTAGCAGTTATGTCAATTTGACCAACTACTGATTTCATGGGTATTCAGTGTTTATGGGCATTAGGAGCCTTAAGTATAACCAAAAAATTAAAAAGTTTATGACATAATAAAGGAAAAAGAGCATTCAATTAATTAATGCAAAAAAGCTTAATAACTTAAATAAAAATATGTTGACATACTTTAGAAAATGTTGTACTATATAGTGGTCGCAAACGACAAGGCTTTGATTTGGGCCATTAGCTCAGTTGGCAGAGCACTTGACTTTTAATCAAGTTGTCCCGCGTTCGAATCGCGGATGGCTCACCATTTCTATAAGGCCCGTTGGTCAATCGGTTAAGACATCGCCCTTTCACGGCGGAGTGAGGAGT
>JAEEHF010000101.1 GCA_016280725.1 Bacillota bacterium
AAGGCAACTCTTCGTGGTGGCGCAAACTTCATTGTAGTATCTTCTGAGATTTCTGCATTGTTTGACAACCTTGAGTTCTTCCACGTATCTGACGCATCTGCTGAGAGCGACCAGTACAACATGGGTATCGAGAAGATTGGTACTTTGAGTGGACGTTATCAGGTTTATCGTGACCCATATTCACCTCACTGGTCAATTATCATTGGTCACAAGGGTAAGTCACTTCTTGATACAGGTTACATCTATGCACCATATGTACCAATGCAGTTGACTCCTACAATTATTAACCCATTCAACTTCGCTCCTGTAAAGGGTATTATGACTCGTTACGCTAAGAAGATGGTGAACAATCGTTATTACGGGCACCTGAGAGTCGATGGACTTGTTCACTGGCCAGTATCTGAATTGAGATAATCAATTGGAAATCAATATTTTGAAAGTTCCTGAGCAAAAAGTTCAGGAACTTTTTTTATTTTTGAAAAATTTTTTGTATATTTGTACTATGAATACGAAAGAAGCGTTAGAAAAGATAAAAGAAGTACACGGAGATAAGTATAAGGTAGAAGATGGGTGGGAGTATAAAAATGCTAAATCTGATATTACTTTATATTGCCCTGAACATGGCGAGTTTCATAAAGATTTTTATAGACTTGTTAATATGAAACAAGGGTGTCCAACGTGTTCTCATAGCGGTGTTGTTTATAAACCTTTATCTTTTTGGAATAATAAAGAAAATTGTATTGAAGAGGCTAAAAAATATAGCAACAAATATGATTTACAGAAACATTGCCCTAGCTGTTATAGGGGTATGTTTAGAAATGGTTGGCTTGACGAAATAGCAGATTTGTACTATGATGATTCAATTCATTATATGAAATATAATGAACCAATTAATTGTGTCTATATTTACGAATATAAGGATTTAAATTCGTTTTATGTTGGAAGAACAAATAATATAAAACGTAGGCACAGACAACATTGCAATGGATATGGGCATAGAGATGGAACTAGGACTTATGACGTTGTTTATAAATTTGCAAAGGAAAATGGTGTTGAAATACCAAAGCCTGTAATATTGGAAGAAAAACTTACAGCAGAGCAGAGCCAAGAAAGAGAAGACTATTGGAAAAGGTATTATGCTGATAAAGGTTTGAAGTGTTTAAACAAAGCAATAACAGGTGTTGGAAAAGGCTCTCTTGGTGCAAGACTTAAATGGGATTATAGCGCTTGTAAAAAAGAGGCATCTAAATACGTCTCAAGGCAAAAGTTAAGAGAAAGTAATCAAAGTGTATATAACGCATGTTTAAAAAATGGTTGGTTAGAAGATTTTTTTGACAATTGGGCTAAAAAGAAAGATACTTATTGGAACAATTTAGATAACGTTTTAAATGCAGCAAAAGAATGTACCGGCGCAAGGGATATGATTAAGAAATTTGGTGGTGCATATAATTCTGCCATTAAAAATGGGTGGAAAGAATTATTAGAATATAAAAAAGGTTGACAAAAATGTCAACCTTTTTTTTGCTTTATTATATTATCAAGTTTTTCTTTTTCTTCCTCTGTGCATAAATCAAAAAATTTTTGATAATTAATTTGAAGTTCATATCCTTCTTCTTTTAATTCATCAAACATAGCCCCGTAGTACTCTTTAAAAGCATAATATCCTTTTGGCGTTACACTCTTAATAATTCCCATACATTTAGATGTTCTGTTGATAATATAATCACCTTTTTTAAATTTAGCTTCAACCATAACAAGATTTTTTTAAAAAATAAAAATTATGTTGGATTAATAAATATTTATAAGTAATAAGTTATTATAAATATATTATAAATATGTCAAAAAATATAAAAACTGTTAGCACCCTAGAATTTTATAATTATGGGGAAAATAACAAAATGACACCTTCAATAGGTTCATCTTATAAGGTGAAGGTTTCTGACAAAGAAGGAAACATAATCACCATTGAGAAAGATGACGCATTGTATGCATGTGTCAGATTGTCTTTTGATAGCAATACAGGTATCTTACAATTACTTGATGCAGCACATGACGATTCAGTACTTGCTGAAATTGAAATGCCAAACGCTGATTACATCTATAATTGTAGATTTGACGAAGAGTTGAATTCTATATTATTTGATGTAAAGGCTTTGTATGGCAATGAAACAAGCACCATTGAATTAGATGTTGAAAGTCTTGTTGAACTTTATGAGGCAGGACAAGGTATCGAGATTGGTGAGAAAAATGAAGAGACTGGTAGAAAACCAATCAGCATTAAATTAGCTGAAGGTGAGAGCATTCTTCATCTTTCTGATGATGGCCTTGGTATTGATGAGAAAGTTATAACAGAGGATGAGCTTGAAGCTGCAATAAGCGGAAAAGCTGACACTGATTATGTTAATGAACTTTTATCAGGACTTACTGGTGATGTTAGTACTATCATAGATAGAATTGAGGCTATCGAGGATATTTTAGGTACTGACATTGATGACCCTAACATTGATGAAAGAATTGATTCAAAGGCTGATTTGGACGAATTTAACGATTTGGAAGAAGAGGTTGGAGAAATCGAAACCAATGTAAACACAATTTCAGGTACTGTTCAAGCTTTAGATGAATTACTTGAAGAAGAAAAAGAAAGAGCATTAAGTGCTGAGACAGAACTTAATGAAAA
>JAEEHF010000008.1 GCA_016280725.1 Bacillota bacterium
GTAATTTGCTTAATAATTCTGTTATCAGGGTCTGTAAGCGTTTCTTCAGTCTCTTCAACGTCCATTTCACCTAGACCTTTCATACGATTAACCTGATATTTTTTATTTACATTCTTTTTTCTAAATTCTTCCAGAGCTTCATCATTTTTAAGATATTTATATTCTTTACCAATAGTCACCTTATAAAGTGGCGGCACTCCAGCATAAATATAACCGTCTTTAATAAGCTCTGGGCAGAAATTCCAAATAAAAGTATAAAACAAGTTCTTGATGTGCGCGCCGTCAACGTCAGCATCGCTCATAATAATAATCTTACCATAACGTAAATCTTCTGGACGATATGTAATTTTTAATGTTTTTGGGTCAATTGTTAATCCAAAAGCATCAATCATTGTCATAATTTCAGCATTCTTTTGGATTTGTTCCAAAGTAGCTTTTTGAGTGTTAAGAATTTTACCGCGCACCGGCATAACTGCCTGGAACTCATTATTACGAGCTGTTTTTAAGTTGCCCGATGCCGAGTCGCCCTCTGTGATGTAAATTTCACATTTAGAACGATTTTTACTATAACAATCCGCAAGTTTACTATCAAATTTAAGAGCTTTCTCTTTTTTCTTCTGGACGCTACGAACAGTATCTCTAGCCTTTTGAGCTGCCATACGAGCTTTTTTCGCATTAATAGCTTTATCGGCAATCATCTTAATTTCTTTCTCATTAATTGCCATCCAAGCTCGTAAACTATCACTAATTATACTAGTAAATGGTGTCATATCAATCTTAGTGATACGAGTTTTTACCTGAGCATCATAAGCAACATTTGGTGCTGTAAGATTAAAAACTATATAAAGACCTTCTTGTAAATCTTCACCAGTAAGATTTTCATCTTTTTCTTTAAGCCATTTTTTCTCACGGAAAAATTTATTAAATTCTCTGGTTAAAATTGCTTTAACTTGTGTAATATGCGGTCCGGACGCAGTAAGACCAGTATTGACATATGGGACAATTGTTAAAGAATAATTACCCGTGTAGGTCATTACTAAGTCTAATTTATTTTTTTCATTTGTATAGTTTATAAGAAAACGGTTTTTGATAAGTTCTTTTCCAGCAACAGCTTCATCTACTAAATCTTGAATACCATTTTTTGAAAAGAATATGGTTTTTGTCCCATTATCATCAAATTCAACAGTAAGTCCTGGACAAAGTGCTGCAACTGTTTTGAAAAGTGTTTTTAAATCACTAGAATTAACTTCTGGATGTGTAAAGAATTTTTCACTTGGCTCCCATTCTACAATAGTTCCATTTTTAATATCTTTATATACATCAATTTCTCTGCATTCAAATACGCCTTCGGTAAAATGTATATGTTCACTATGCCCATCTCTAAATGTAATGGCATCGAGCCAATGTGAAAGATATGTTGTAATTTTTGAGCCAATACCAAAAGAACCTAATGAAGTTCCTTCATAGGTACCATCTTCTCTATATTTACCTGAGGTGTTTAAAACACTAAAAGCAGCTTCAAGGATTGTTTTTCCATCGTCTCTATAACTATTCGGAATAAAACCTTGACCATAATCTCGTATTCTTACTCTTGGCCCTTTAATCCAAACCTCAATTTTATCACCATGCCCCAATCTAAACTCATCAACCGCATTAGAAAAAATTTCTACCGCAAGTTGAGTCGCATATGTTGTATCACCGGCATATACGCCAGGACGTAATCTTGTAAATTCAAGTGGGCTAAGTGATTCAATTGATTCTTCTGTATATAATGTTTTATCTGTCATCTGTCTCTTCATCCTCGTCCTCTTGATTTGTGTAATAACCCTCTTCCCAGCGACAAAGTCTTTCCATCATTTCCATAATTGCAGCGGTTGATAGTTCCATTAAATAACTTTTAGGCTGAAAACCATGTTCACCAATATACATAACTGCGCCCTCTGTATCGCGCATTGTAAGTCTTGGTGGGTTTGTGCCCTTATCAACATTGTCACTAAATTCCTCTCCGCAAAGAGGACACCACCATCCAGTCATAGGATAGCTAAAAGTTCTTCCACAAACGGGACATTTATATCTACCAAATAGTTCATTCAACATTTGTAAATACCTCGTTTATTTTTTCTTTTACATATATATTATAACATATTTTTTGAAAAATCTCAAGTTTTTCGTTTATTGGTTGCGAGTTCATCACAATACTCATTCCATTTATTACCAGAATGACCAGTTACTTTTTCCAATAGACAAGTATAACCTCGCATCTGAAGCATATAAAACTCTTGAACCAAATCTAAATTTTCAACTGGTTTATTACCAGCTCGTTTCCAATTATTGCGTTGCCAATTATACATCCAAGAGGTAAACGTATTTATAGCATATGCGGAATCTGAACGAATTATTGGAGCAGATGAAATAAACATATTATCATAGGCTGTTTTTAGCGCATGAATAATAGCCATCATTTCCATGCGGTTATTTGTTGTATTTTCGTGGAATTCAGCATGCTGATAAATAATAGTATCGGTGTCTTCGTCGATACAAACAACGCCGAAACCACCCTTCGCATCATCTTGTCCATTTTTACTGCACGCACCATCCGTATACCAAACCAGTTTCATCCAATAGCCTCCTGTACTTGACAATCGCAAATAATTATTATATAATTATATTATAAATAATATTATTATATTTCTTATATATATTTATTATAATATAAATTATTAAAAATGTCAATATAAAAAGAAAAACCCTCATCAAGATAATTAAATATCTTAATGAGGGTTTAATTAATTAACCAAGAACGCCATTTTCATCGGCTTCATCTTGTTGTTGTTGTTCTTCTTCTTCTATATAATTGTTCATTACAGTTTCATATTTAATACCATTTTTAGTATTTTCTGCTTGTGCTTTCTTATAATATGCATGCTGACTTACACCATATGCTCCCCAAATAAGTCCTGCAAGAACTGCAATCCAGGGAAGTTCATACATATAATCTCTAACTACGCAGAAGAATGCAAGAACAACCATAGCAATCGTTGTAAGCCAAATTAAGATTGACTCTTGGATAAGAAGAGCTTTTGAGAATTCGAGCTTCTTCTTATAAGTATTCTTCCTCTTTCTATTCTTCTTTTCCATAGTTTAAGACAACCTTTCAATATATTTTAAGCTAATCCAACGAGGTGTATCGGCATCAATATGTCCCCATCCATCTTGTTCTCCAATAAAATTGAGTTTACGATTACGATGAACAGTATAAAGCGCTTTGTATTCCTTGCCTGGACCAGAACGTACATATACTGAACCACCAGTAACACGACCAACCCAATAGGTTGGTTCTTCTGCTGGTTCGTCTGGCTCTGTCGGTTCTACTGGAGTAATTGGCTCAGAGCCAGGTTCTGGTTCATACGCTACACCAGTATTTGCATTTTTACCATTTTGTAATACCATACAAGTATGCGAATTGGAAACTAAAATATCACCGCGTTTTAAATATTGTTTTTCACCAATATATTTTGTTGCGGTTAAAATAAAGAAATCTCCAGTCTTTTCACAAGCTGAAACGATTGTTTTTGTTGTACGCAAATTTCTACTTGTATAGAAATATTTTAAAGGTAATCCACAACAAATACAACACATACTCATTAATGAACTACAATCACATTCACAAGGAGTATCAATTTTTGCTAAATCCCAATCTGCTTTTTCAGCCGCTTTTAATATTGTATTACGTTCTTTTTGGTCATAACCGATATTCATGTTTGCACATGCACCTTCACATTGAACAGCAAGTTTCTCTGCAAGTGTTGCATATTTAGGACGAATTACTGTATGCCAAGGGTTGTTTTTATTATTGTACCATTTTTGAATTTTTAATTCTTTTCCAGTTTGGTTTCCTGCTTCGCCTCCACTGGCACTATGATTTTCATCACCAGAAGCACCACCAATCATTACATCAGAATACGTTTTGGCGGGTTTTACTGGAGTTGATGTGCTGGGAGGAGTGGTTGTTGGCGGAGTATTACCAAGAGCTATTTGTATAGCATTCCAGGTATCTTCTCCCACTTGGCCGTCTACTTTTAAGTTATGCGCTGATTGAAAATCGCGCACCGCCGCACGGGTTAAATTGCCAAAAATGCCATCAACACCGCTATTACCGAGCGAGTAACCAAGGTTAAGTAATGCGGTTTGAAGTTCTCTTACATCATCGCCGCGGTCACCTTTTTTTAAGACTCTAGTCACGACTTTTCCCTCCTATTACATTTGTTCTGCCACTAAGCCTATTTTAGACCTGTGAATTTGTTGTAACTCTACTTCACCATAAAAGTCATGTCCACGGAACACTTTTGAAACGCGGCGTAAACCATTGTTGCTTCCTGCAAAGTTTATATCATCAACTTGCGCTTTTGCGTCACCATCAATAATACAAATGCTATCTTCTCCAATACGTTGTAGGGCAAGTTTCATTAATGGAATATCAAGATTTTGTGCTTCTGAAATATAAATTCCAGCGCGCATACCACTTGTATCATATCCGCGTATATCTGACATCGGTAAAAGCAAGAGTTTTTCTTCATCTATTAACATTTCTACTTCAGCTCGACTACCGAGCTTACTGATTAAAAGATTACCAATTTGTGAATCTAAAAGTTTTTCATTTCTAGTTCCTGGTAGGTAACCCAATTTGGCTGCATTTTTAGCTGCAACCGTGTTACAAAATACAATTATTTTATCAATCTTATGTCTTTCTAATTGATAAAATAAAAAACCCAACGACAACAGGGTTTTTCCTGAGCCGGCGGGGCCTTTAACGAGAGTTATTTGATTATGTAAAAAACTATCAGCAACACACTATTGTTGTGGGTCGATAGGCTTGATTTGGCCGAACTAATCACTATCAAATTCATGGAAAGAAAGATTGCGATAGCCATCGGCCTGCCGCACTTTTCTATCTACTAATTGTAAATCATTATTATATATTAGTAAATATTCATTTTCCAATAGTCCAAAATCTGTTGTCTATTGGTTTTCATAAAAGTGCGCCATCTATTCGTCATCTAGCACAAGTTCTTTAAAGCCAGTATACGCATCATCAATTTCTTCTGGAACTGATTCTATGTTTTCAAAGAAAAGTTGAGCAAGAGCCTTTAAAGAAAGGTCATTGGTTACAAATGTTATATCATCTTCATATGCGAGAGCGCAGGAAAGAATTTTTGTATCATTTGTAATTGGTAAGTCTTTTGCTATAATTGGTTCGAGCATTGTGTTTGTAAAAATTACTAATTTATATTCACCCATATGTGCATCAAGGGCACGTAGAAGAACTCGGGCTGAGTATTTTACATCATTATCTCGATTTGTAGAAGTTTTAATATTTTCCAATTCTTCTAATGTGATAGAAGATATAGCAAAAAGTTCGCTATCATCAAAAAGCGTATTTGCTTTCTTTAGTAGCGAACAAGTGTCATAAAATTTAGTCATCCTCTTCTTCCTCCTCTTCATCGTCTTCATAGTCAGAGGATGAGGGTGTCTAAAATCCTATTAGGTTTGTATTATATTGCGGTGTTCCATCATCCTCCATATCTTCCACTTTTTTCTTGTTTTCAGTAAGCTTTACAACAAGTTTGCTTCGCTGTACCTCCAACCATTGGCAGATATAAGAACCAAGCGACTCTAAGGCAGGACCTATGATAACATAAAATACCACTCCTAAGAGCATATATAAAAGAATTGTTATGATAATCACTCCCTTCTTCTACAAATATAGATGAAAAAAGTAAGGGAGATTTTAATTATTTTCGGCCTTTTTAGCTTGCTGACGATAACGCTCAATCTCACGATAAAACTTATCTTTTTCAGCAATATACTCCTTTAAACATTCTTTTGTAGCTTTAATATAATTTTTGAACTGCTCAATATCATCAAGGATATTTTGACGTTCAGCATAGATACGCTTTGCCTCATAACTTTCGTTATTAAAACGAGGACTAAGGCGCATTGTGCCAAGAAGATGGTTAAGAATAAAGAGTTGCGGTTTTAGGTCATATTCGATATGCTGTTTAGCATAATCAATGCTCATACGCATCTCTGCGATTTGACAACCAACAAATTCATTCGCAAGTTCTTCATCCTCTTCTGCGACATATGCTTTACCAACACAATGTTTATTATCTACGTAAAGCTCGGCAGTAGCAATGCCAAGGTCTTCACTCCAGGTATATTTAGGTTCTACTGTCATTATAGATACTCCTTACATTCTCTTACTTTATCGTTCATTTCTACGATAATATCATCTAGTAGCACGGGGGTGCAATCATGTGAGTCTACACCAACATGATACATATATGGCATATCCATATAAAAATTCGTTTTTTGGTGTGTATGCCCATAAAGATTAAGTGTACACTGCTTAAGACTTTCCTTTTCTAAATTACCAGTAAGGCAAGGATAATGCGTCATAAAAAAATGATATTTTTTATAATTAAGTTTTGCAGCAAGCACCACTTCTACAACATTTGGTAGACTATAATACATTTTTTCACGATTATCGGTATCATGATTACCAAGTACAATATGAAGAGCGCCATTAAGTCGCTTGATATACTCCATACCGATTGTCGCATCACCAAGGGTAAGGTCTCCAAGGACATATACTTCATCATTGGGGCCAACTACCGCATTCCAGCGCTCTACGATAGCTTCATTCATTTCTTCAACTGAATTAAAGCCGCGAGGCCTATAAACGAATTCACGATCATGTCCAAGATGAAGATCTGAAGTTATAAAAATTTTCTTTTCCACTATTGGCTCCTCCTATGCTGCAACCTCTGCATAAATGGGGGTAATGTGATATTTCTTATCGTTTGCCGGGTCAGTATAAGAATTATACATACGACGAACGGCACTTTCCGGAACGAACTGTCGACCAGTGCGTTGCGCATTGCGACTTAAAACAGTTTTAATATCAGGGCGAATAATTACTGCGAAGATATTAGTACCATCAGGAATGAAGAGCCTGTCAAGTACCTTGTTGCGCGCTGATTCAGTAAGTTGAGTGGCATCACAATAAATATTTTCCGAATAGTCGTCATCAAGAAACATTTGAATATGTTTGATATAGGTATCAAATACTTCAGTTTCTTTGCTAAAATATTTTTCATCTTCTCTTACAAGAGCAAAACGAATAGCATCACGCGAAACTACCGGACCATCAGCGTGCTTACATAACCAAGTACTTTTACCGCTGCCAGGTGCTCCTACAAGCAAGTAAAGATTCTTCTGCTTCATCTTTATAAATCCCTTCTTCAAAATCTTCTTTAAATTGTTTTACATCTTCATCAGTAACACATTCAATATGATTTACCATTTCTCTACACCAGGGGCAGAAAAGCTTCTTGCGATGTCCAGCCGCATATTGTCGACTAACCCTTCTATAAATTGGAATTCCTTCAGCTCCGCAATTGATACAGAAAAATCTGTGTGGAGTCATTGCGCCTCGTTTACCATTTCCTTTTGGCATATTACCATTTCTCCAATTCATTTAAAAATTTCTCTTTGAAATTTTTACCGCGGAAGATATACTCGGTATAGTCGTCAAGGTTCAAGAGAATACAACAATCATAATAGGCAGAAGCGCAATCAATACAAATTTTATGTCCATCTGCATACCAAAGTGCACCACCATCCCAGCTTTCATATGGAGCTTCTTGATTATTCCATTCGGCAAACTCATTAAGAGCATTAATTAAGTATGGAATTGGTGTATGTCCATGGACGACGCGAGTATCTTCATAACCTATTGGCCAGCGGTCATGAAAATGTTCTCTACTCCAAAGAAGTTCATGCCGAGTTGGCCAAGCAGAATTATCTTCTATTGGAGTATAACCAGCATGACAAAGAATAATAGTTTCATTCCATTCATTAGTATATTCTTTTTCTAATGGAAGATTATTAAGTTTTGCTACCCAATCTTCTGCGTCTGGCTCTGCCATAAGACCCTTTCGAGTATCTGTACCGCCATTCATGCAGCAAAGATAAATTTCATCCATATGTCCATAGAAACTTTCTACAAGCATATCTTCATGATTGCCTTTAAGATAAATAAATTGAGGGTCATTATAAATTGCTTTAATAGTTTCCCAGGGTTGAGGTCCGCGGTCTCCGGCATCGCCAAGAAAATATACTATATCATCTGGTTTAATAAATGCCTTGACTTGCTTATAAAGGTCAAGACGCCCATGAATATCGCTCATGGCATATACACTCATAGTTCAACACCTCTTTCATTTTCTTATAATTTATTATATCATATTTTTTTAATATTTTCAAATAAAAACTGCGGTTCCCAGCTCAATCCGATCGGGAGCACCTGGAACCGCAGTTCTTTTAATATATAAAGTTGTTAGTGAATACCAGCATAGCGCTCACGGTCGAGCACATCATACATGGCATCTACACCGGTCTTACCGCTCATAACCATCTTAAAGACGGACGGAGAGAAACCAGAAACAAGTGTCACACCTGCCTGCATCTTCATCGGGACTTGGTCATTGCGGCTGTTGACATTCCAGAACACAAGGTTCGGCATCTGGTAACCATGGGAAATCCAGCGAGCTGCGATTTGGTCCCCAACACTCTTCCAAGCATCTAAACCATAGCGCCGGTTGTAGGAACCATAACTACTCCTATCCGTAGTCATTTCATCGAATTCACCATCGGTGATTACGACAATACTTTTCGGAAGTTCATCCTGCGTACAACGGTTCTGAATTGCTACATTAAGCAGCAAATCAAATGCGGCTTCAAGATTTGTATTATCACAGAGGTTAGTTTCATAGATTCTCTTAACCTTGTCAACAAAATCTATGCCTTCAGTTTTGATAATCTGCGGACGCGATGCGAAAGACACATAGGTATTTGCAAACGGTCCCTTGGCACGCTCTGCCGCATACAGACCTAACGAGATAGCTACGTCAATTGGCATAACCTTAGAGTTAGAACCATAGTTCCAAGTCATAGAACCAGAAGTATCTACAACACACAGAGCATTGAGTTCACAACCATCAAAGTAGTCATGCAGATTGTCCCAGTACTTATTTACCGCAAGACGATTTACATCCTGTAGTGAAGCACGCCAACCGATATTACGAGCCTGATAGACAACCTCATAAGGGGCGAGGGCCTTAGCGTTAACTGTGGTCTTTTCATCCTTTACAAAGTTTTCATACTTCTGCTTCAGGATATCACGACGCGCAAATGCATTGCGATAACGGAAGCCTGCCTGAGACGGAATCTTATCAAACTCGATAAGGTCCCACTGACCAGCAGACATAAGCCGCTCAACAATATTGATACGCTTACGCAGCATAGACAGGGTTTTACGATATACACGCGCGGAAAGACCAAGGGCATTACGCGTTTTTACACCCAGATAACGAGTATGCTTGGACGATGCATTTTCAGACTTAAGCCACTTCGCGAGAAGGGACGGCGTCTTAGACTGTACATCGAGAGCAAGCTGACGCTTAATGAAAGCAAAAGTTGCTATTTCTGCGGGGGTATCAATGAGTTCATAAAGATCATCCCAACGACCAAGCTCAGGGATGAACTGAATATTGCGGATTACCGCATCCGCATCATTCTGGGCAAGCCAGTGAATACATACACGGAAAAACCGACGTTCGCCAGTTCCTTCGAGGATATCTCGAATATAGAACAAGCACTTCAACGCATATTCAGGGTTCTCCGCATATGCGTTCTTGAAAAGGTTGATACAATCTGCATCAGAACGAGAGCGATAAGCACCGCCATGCGCAAAAAGGTCCATCAGAGCATCGCCAGCAGAGCGATATGCCTTGCCGCCATTCTCTGTATATACATGGTCATATTCAGCATTAAGACCAGCAACAAACTTATTCATAGTATTTTTCCTTTCCTTGATTTATTTGACTCCTCTTGGAACAAGAGGATTTTCATTTTCTATATATATTATAACAAATATTTTTTAATAAATCAAATAATTGGTCATTTTATTTAAATCAAATTTATTAATTTTTCAAAAATATTGAAAGAGTAAGATACCTTTCGTGCAGTTTTTTTAAAATAGCACTTTTTATATATATAGGGATAATTCTGCTCTTTTGCGGGATTATCCCGATTTTTTATTTTATGAAATTTTTATAAGGAGGGCTTGAAATATGGCTCTGTTTAAGATATCAAAAGGAACAAAAGCTAATTTAAACAATCAAACCTTAACAGAGGGTTATTGCTGGTTTACTCCAGAAGATGGAAAATTTTATATTGATGCTTTTAAAAATGAGGTATTAACTCGTATTCCATTAAATGCACAAAATGCAGATTATGCAGGAGGTGTTGATTGGAGTAATGTGGACAATGCTCCTGGTGCAGCTACCCAGTCAACCGCAGGTTTAATGAGTGCTGCTGATAAGAAAAAATTAGATGGAATTGCCACCGGAGCACAAGTTAATTTGCTTGAAAGCGTAACTGCCAGTGGAACAGCTCCATTAACATTAACAGCTGGTTCTATTTCAAATAAGAGTATTGCCATTAGTGGTTCTATAGCGGATGCATCTACTTCTGCAAAGGGTATTGTAAAAATTGGTGATGGTATTTCTGTAAGTAATGGTGTTATTAGCGTTACTGCCGCTAATTTAGGTTTATCTAATGCTATGCATTATATTGGAACCTCTACAACAGCAGTTACCGACGGGGGTAATGAAAATCCAACTATTAATGGATATTCAACTAAAACCGCTGGCGATGTCGTTATTTATGGTAATAATGAATATGTATATACTGCAAATAATAAATGGGAATTATTAGGACAAGATGACAGTTTTAAAATAGTTCAAACTGCTGTAAATTCAGCTACTGATGAAACAACTACTGCTACTAGATTTGTACATTCTATCACTCAAGATGCTAATGGTGTAATTACTGTAAAAACAAGACCATTACCAACATATAATAATTATTCATTACCAAC
>JAEEHF010000102.1 GCA_016280725.1 Bacillota bacterium
AGGATAATCGTGAAATTCAGAAGAAGCGTCGTGAAAAGGATAAGATGCGGAGAGCAAGTGTAAAGCAACACGAGGATGATAATGAGTAGTATATATGTATGTGGAGATCTCCACGGTAATCCTAATAATATTAGAAAAATTATAAATCAAATTCCTAATCCATCTTCAGATGATTTTATTATTATCGCAGGAGATGCAGGATTTGAATATGAAAATTATGTTATGACACAAGCTAAGAAGGAAGCGCAAAGATTTTCTGGTACTTGGATTGTAATGCGAGGAAATCATGATTCTTCCTATTGGATGCGTCATACTAATTATGCTGATTTTCAAGAAGGATTTGCTAGTAGAATTGTAGCAGACAATAATTGGGAAACTTTTATTTATCAAGATTGTGGATATTTGCGTCAAATTAAATATCCTAATATTTGGTATACCTATGATTGGGGTGGAATATATACTATTAATCAGTATAGTATTTTGTTCTGCCCTGGAGCTTATTCTATTGACAAATCTTTTAGATTACGTGCTGGGTATCCCTATAATCCAGATGAACAATTATCTCCAATAGAGCAACAAAATTTGTATAATCTGGTTAAAAATCATAATATAGACGGTCTTCCTATTGATTTTGTTATTGGGCATACTTTTCCTAGAAAGATAGAACCTTATTTAACTTATCTTTTTATGGATGGAGTAAATCAAGAGAATGTAGATAAGACAACTGAAAATTGGTTAGATACAATGGCTGAATTATATGAAAATAATCCAGCTTTTAAGCAATATATTGGCGGCCATTTTCATGATACACGAGTATTAACAGATAAATACACTATTCTTTATGTTGACGTAGTGAATTTAAAAGACTATGAATAGGAGATAATTTATGAAAGGACATATTCTTAAAGCTGAAATGGTAGGAGACGTTACAACTGTAACGAAACAAACTAAATATGGTACTTTTACTTGTTCCGTTAAAGTCCATGAAGAAGATCGAGATATTGCTAATCTTTATGACGGATGTTACTTTGCTGAAATGAAGTGTGACATTGAAGCTTATCGTGTAAAAGCTCAAAGAATGAAAGAGCGAGCTATCAGTGCAAGTCATATTTATCATGTAATGACTAGCTCTTGTGATATTTCTGATCCTTGTATGATTAAGCTATGGAATCAAGTATGTGTCGCATGGAATCTATATGAAGAAGCTAATAGCACCTATGAAATTCTTAGAGATTCTTATTCGGCTTTAGTTGAAGTATCACTCAATGGTAGACGTCGAGTTAGAGAACAGATTAATAAAAAGCGTAACCTTTCATAAATATAATTAAATAATAAATGATTTATCCTGTTGAGATTTAATTTAAATCTTGACAGGATTTTTTATTTATAGTATAATTATATAAATATGAAAGGAGGATTAATGGATAATCTTTATAAAGATGATAGTATTGAATCACTATCTCCACGTGAACACGTCCGCTTACGGCCAGGTATGTACGCGGGAGACACAAGTGATGCAACTCAGCTTGCAATTGAGATCCTTGGCAATGCTATTGACGAATATAACATTGGCCACGGTAATAAAATTACCATTATTATAAATGATAAAATGGTTTCAATTGCAGATGAAGGACAAGGATTTCCCATTAACGTTATACGTGAAGATGGAGAGACTGTACTTCAAGCTTCTTTTGACGTTATCAACACATCTGGCAAATACCGTGATGATGGCGTATATGAAGGTACCGCAATTGGATTAAACGGTATCGGTGGAAAACTTACCAATTTTCTTAGTCATACCTTATCAGTATCTTCATGGAATTCAAAAGGCGAATATGAATTTATTCACTTTGAAGAAGGTATTTTTAAAGAGAGAAAAGTTGGTAAGGAAAACCATCCAAGTGGAACATTAGTTAGCTTCATTCCAAGTGAAGAATTCTTTGATTCTCCACAAGTAAATCAAAAGAAACTTCTTAATTTCTGTGAAGATATTGCATGTCTTTGTCCTGGTCTTATTATTGTATTCAATGGACAAGAAATTAAACATGAAAATGGAATTAATGATTTACTCAAAAAGCATCTTGGAAAAGATATTGAAATTATTAACAATCCATTAATTATCCAAGAGAAGAAAGATAAACAAGCTATTTCTCTTGCAATGAGTTATACTACTCGTGGTAGCACTAATATTGTACCTTACGTTAATTGCGGAATTACATCAGCAGGTCCGCACATTACATCTATTAAGTCTACAATTACTCGTATTCTTAATAAATGGGCAAAAGAACAAGGTATTCTTAAAGCGACAGATAAGAACCTTGATGGAGCTTCTCTTCAAGAAGGAATGGTACTTGTAGCTAATATTACCGCAGAAGGGGTTTCATACGATGCTCAAGTAAAATCAACTATTACTAAAATAGATACTGGTTTTATTTCTTCTACTCTTGGAGAACAGCTAGAAATTTGGCTAGATAATAATATTGAAGATGGTAAGAATATTATTGAGAAAGCTTTAGTTGCTCGTAAAGCTGCGGAAGCTGCAAAGAAAGCTCGAGAAAGAGTTAAAGCTAAGGCTGTAACTCCTGTAAAAGCTAAGGCTATTCAGCTACCAACTACTCTAACAGATTGTTGGAGTAAAGATCGATCTAAATGTGAACTTTTTATTTGCGAGGGTAAATCTGCAGCAGCAGGATTGGTTGCGGGAAGAGATAGTGAAACTCAAGCTATCTATGGCGTCCGTGGAAAAATGTTATCTGTTCTTAAAACTGCACCTGCTAATATTTATAAGAATCAAGAAATTAATAATCTTGTTCAGGCTCTTGGACTTGAAGTAGACGAAGCAACTTGTACACTTACATATGACGAAAAGAAACTTCGTTATGGTAAAATTATTGCAGCCGCAGATGCAGATTTTGATGGTTTTGCAATTGAAAATCTTTTATTTAATATTCTTTGGTATATGTGTCCAGATCTTATTGTAAATGGACATGTATATTCTGCTGTCCCACCTTTGTTTCGAGTGACAACAAAGAAAAATGAATATATTTACTTGCGGGATGCAGAAGCTCTAGTTGCATATCAAAAGGAGCATGGAGCTCAAATTCAATCTATCGGTCGTTTAAAGGGTCTTGGCGAGCAAGATAGTGATGAGCTTAGTTATTGTCTACTCGATCCTGAGACTCGCAATGTGCTTCAACTTAAGGTTGAAGATTATGGTAAGACTGATAAAATGTTTCAAGATCTATACGGCAAGCGAGTAGAACCTCGTGTTCAATTCCTCGCACAACATCTTGAGGAGGCCCGAGTTGATTAATGAAATTGATATTATTGATGAAGTTCAACGGAACTTTATTGATAGTAGTTATGACACTAATACTAATCGTGCGTTCCCAGATATTCGCGATGGTCTAAAACCAGGACAGCGAGCTTGTCTTTGGGAAATGTACGTTAAAAAATATACTAGTAAAAAACCCCATGTAAAGTCTGCAAAAATTTCTGGTGGAGTTGCAGCATTATGGTGGCCGCATGGTACTACTGCAATTTATGAAACTTTTGCTCGTATGTCTCAACCTTTTACAAATAATATTCCGGAGGTAGATTTTCATGGATCAAATGGTAACGTCATTCTCGGAGGAGATGCCACCGCAGCAGATCGATACACAGAGGCTAGACTCAGCCCAATTGTTGAATGTGGAATGTTGTCTGGAATCAATAAAAGAGTGGTTCCAATGCAAGCCAATTTCAGTGAGGACGATGAGTGGCCAAGAGTTTTTCCAGCAATTTTCCCAAGACTCCTCGTCAACGGAGCTCAAGGAATTGGAGTTTCTCTTTCGAATGTGTGGCTCCCACACTCCTTCAGTGAGTCCGCAGAACTACTCCTTCGTTATATTGAAACAGGAGAATTAGACGAAGATAATTTTTATCCTGATTTTCCTACTGGTGGAACGATTATTAATAAAGATGAACTTGCTATAATTAATAAGACAGGTCGAGGTAGAGTTATCATCGAAAGTAAATTTACTATTTCTGGACATGAAATTGACTTTTATGAATTACCTTACCAAGTTTTTATTGAACCTGTAATTGATGAAATTAAAAAAGCTATTGACGAAGAAAAAGTCACTGGTGTCGCAGATATTTATAATAAATCTGACAAAAAGCGTATTTCTCTTGTAATTACATGTATGCCAGGAGTTGAACCTTATAAAGTAGTTGCTCAATTATTTGCAGCTACCAATCTTCGTAAACAGTTTAATGCTAATCAAAATGGAATTATTAGTAAAACTCCAGTTATGGTTACGTTAAAAAAATATGTTGATACATATATTGAGCATAATGTTACTTGTATTAAAAGAGAATATGAATATGATCTTGCGGCAGCTCGTAAACGAATTCATATTCTTGAAGGATTATCAATTGCTCTTGAAAATATTGATAATGTCCTTGCTCTTATTAAACAAAGTGAGAATAAAGCTATCGCCGCAGTTAATCTTTGCGAGAAATATCATTTAAGTAGAGAGCAAGCTGATGCTATTCTTGCTATGACTCTAAGTCGTCTTACTCATATGGATCAAATCGCCATTAATAAAGAACTCCAAGAGAAAAAAGAATTGGCTTTAATTTGTCAAGAAGTAATTGAATCTTATCAAAAACAAAAAGACATTCTTTCCGAAAGATTGCGGGATCTTGTTAAAAAATTTGGGGATAAACGCCGCACAGCTGTAATTCAAAAAGATATTCCTAAAACATCTACAGCTCGTAAAGCTAAAGAAGTTATTATTGAAGATGTTATTATCGTGCGTACTCCGCAAGGTTATCTTAAAAGTATTCCAGTAAAGGCTTATAGAGAAGCAAAAGCTAATACTGAAAAAGTCAAAGCTCGCACGGATGATATACTACTTTTATTTTCTTCTCTTGGAAAAGTGTATCGCTTAAAAGTTAATGAGATTAAGCAATGCGGAGTTATGGATAAAGGTACTGCATTAGGAGCTATTTTAACATTAGATCAAAATGAAAAGATTCTTTTCATGACCAATATGAATATTGATCAAAAGCATCCTTATATTACAGGTGTAACTGAGAAAGGTCTTGTTAAGAAATCAGATAAAACTATCTTCATTGGTACTACACAAAATAAGCGTGGCTTAAAATGTGCTGGACTAAATGATGGAGATAAATTTATTTGGTTCGGCGAGACTAATGGCGATTATATGACACTGTATACGTCTGATCATATGGCTATTCAATTTAAATTAGATGAAATTAATCCTGTTGGAAAAACTGCAAAAGGGGTTAAAGGAATAGCCCTTAATGAAAAAGCTCTTATCTCTTTAGTTACAGTAGGAACAGAAGATAAAAAGCTACCTGTTCAGCATAGAGCTGGAAAAGGAGTTAAGCTTTCCTAAAAAAGGGGCTTTACAAGTCCCTTTTTTTATTGTATAATATATATAATAGAAATAAAGAAATAGAAAGGTTAATTACTTTGGGTACTTTATATTCAGGCAGTCATCAAATTGAATTGATGAAATATAACGGCAAACCTTCTCAAGCTCTTATTGACGAAGCTTTTAAAGGAAACGGTCAATGGGTAGCTCAGCAAAAGTATGATGGTGCTCTTTATATGTTAGAAAAAATTGATGATGAGCATATCTATTTATTTGCTAGAACTAAATCTCGTGTAACAGGTGAACTAGTAGAGAAAAGTGCCAATGTTCCGCATATCATTGAATGGGCTAAAGCTTTGCCAGATGATACTATTTTGCTTGGAGAAATTTATGTTCCAGGTGGTAAAAGTAATGATGTAACTAAAATTATGGGATGTACTCCAACAAATGCTATTAGTAGACAAAAAGGCAAAGGGTATGGCGGATTTATTCATTATTATATTTTTGATTGTATTAGATTTAATGGTCAAGATCTATGCGAAGTAGGTTTTGAAAAACGTTTTAAATATTTTCAAGATTGGTTTTATAAACAAGATGTAAATAGTTATATTCAAATTGCATATGTATATACAGATAATTTTGAACAAGAACTTCATAATATCTTAGCCAATGGTGGAGAAGGTATGGTCTTTAAAAAAGCGGATGCTATTTATGAACCTGGTAAAAGACCTACGAGAACATATTTTAAAATGAAACAGCACATGGATAGTCTTGATTTAGTTTGTATTGGACTAGAAGATCCAATTAGAACTTATACAGGCAAAGAGATTGAAATTTGGCAATATTGGACTAAGTGCATTAAAACAGATAATGGTTATCAATGGCATGATTTTCACGGGCATCATTATAAGGATTATTTACAAGATCCTGATACTTGGGAGCCTGTCACTAAGCCTTGGTTCTGGCATTGGAAAAATGCTATGACACTTGGTCTTTATAAGAATGGTACACTTGTAGAAGTTGGTCGAGTTGCATCTGGTCTTACTGATGCAATGCGAGAAGACATGGCACTTAATCCAGACAGGTATCTTAATCATGTTGTAGAGGTAGAATGTATGTCTACAACTAAAGATGGGGCATTGCGGCATCCTGTATTTATAAGAATGAGAGATGACAAAGCTCCTGAAGATTGTAAGTACGAAGAAATTTTTTCTTAAAATTTTTATTGACAAGTTATAAATTAAATGATATAATATTAATTAAAGAAGTTAAGAAATAAATTTTAAAAGTTCTTAAAAAAAGTTCTTGACTTTTTATAAAATAAGTAGTATAATATATTAGAAATTAAATAAAGGAACAAAAAGTTCCAGAGAGAAAAGGAGTCTTATTATGGCTAAATTATTTTCTGAGAAAGCTCAGGCAGTTCTAACTTATCTACAGGGTAATGACGGTGATTTCACTTCTAAGGATCTAGCAGCTACCCTTGGTATTGAGCCCCGTTCAATTACTGGTGTTCTCAATGGTCTACAGCGCAAGGGCCTAGTTGTTCGTGAAGTAGTTGAGGGCGAGAAGGATAAGCTTATTCGTCTTACTGCTGAAGGTCTTGCTGCTGATCCTGATGCAGAGAAGCCTGCTAAAGACGCTGAGTAAATTTAATTTAATTAAATAAAGAGATAAAAGGAGAGCGGAGGTAGGAGTTTAAATCTTATCTCCGCTATTTTATTATGAATTGAAACATAATAATAATTTCTGTTGTTATTCTTGTTGGAGATATATTTCTTGGGTGATTTTGTTATTGGCTAGGATGCCGCACGGTTAAACCAATTAAAATTAATAATAATCAATTATTAGAACAAAAAAGAGAATTAGAAGATGACATTTTATATCTTTCTACTCGGCAAAAAGAATGTGAAGATAGAAATAGAATATTAGATGCACAGTTTGATTCTTTAGGAAAAGAAATTGATACTTTAAATCAACAAAAAGAATTAATTGAAAAATCTAATCAGCAAGCTCAAGAATTCATTGCTCAATCAGAACAATTAGCAAGAGAAAAAGCGGAAGCAATTTATGAAAAACATTATAATGAATTAGAACATGAATACGCTATTTATAAACGAGACTTGCAATCTATTATAGACAGAAACAAAAATAAAATTCAAGAACAAGAACAAGAATTAAGATCTTTACAAGAAACTCGCTTAGCCGCAATCGCAGCAGCACAAAAAGAAAAAGAAATACAAGAAAATAAAGAAGATTATTGTTTAATTCTTCCAAGAGAAGAATCTAATGATGTAGAAATATTGCGGGGAATAATAAAGCGTATCGCAAAACCAAGATCAATTTTAATGGCTATCTGACAAGCTTATTATTCACCAATTGCTAAACAAAAATTTCCAAAGATTCTTGGTAAAACCGATATATGTGGAATTTATAAAATTACAAACCAAGAAACTGGAGAATGTTATATAGGCCAAGCAGTTGATGTTCGCCGCAGATGAATGGATCATTGTAAAGCTGGGTTAGGAATTGATACTCCTAAAGGTAATCAATTATATGCCGCGATGTTAGAATATGGATTAGATTCATTTTCTTTTGAGTTGCTGTTGGAATGTGAACCTAGCCAATTAAATGAAAAAGAGAAATATTTTATTAAATTATATAACTCAGATGCTATTGGATATAATATAAGTAAAGGGGTTAATTAATGGTAACTTTTCAAACTATTGAAATTGCGGGATTTGCTCCTGCAATTGCAGGTATGCGTCATCCTTTAAAATCTTATGATAAAGCTGATAGTGCTTATGATGAAGATGGTAACTTTAATATTGGAAAAAATGATTATCTTTTAGCTAAACGTCTTTGCCAAGCAGGTAGTCCAGAACACGCAAAATTCCTTCGTCAGATTTGTGTATGAGTTAATATTACAGCTCCACGTTATTGATGAAGTGAATTTGATACTTATAAAGTAGGAACTACTGCAAATAGTCAATCTACAATGCACAGATTGATGAAAGATGGAGTTACAAGTAATGATATTGATTTTCCATGAGATTTTGTCCCTGCTGCTAGTTTAATTATGGAGCACTATATTTATGATTTAAATAATCTTATTCATAATAGTATGGAGACTTATCCGCAATATAATAGTAATAAATCTTTTCTAGAACTTGTTAAAGCTATGCTTCCAGAAGGCTATAAACAAACAAGATTAGTAAGTCTAAATTATCAAGTTCTTCGTACTATGTATGGTCAACGTAAAAATCATAGACTCTCTGGATGGAATACTGATTTTGTAGAATGGATTAAGACTCTTCCTCTTCCAGAGTGGATTACAGGAGATTTTCCAGATGAAGATCAAATTTTTAGCAAAGATTGATCTAATGATGCGGAGTCAGTAGAGTCAACTGAGTCTGCGCCTGAAACTTCAGAAAATAACTTTGATAATATTATTATAGATGATTCAATATATACTTTATCAGATGGAGAAGGATTAGATACATTAGATAATCTAACAAACCTTCAAAGCTCGGAAGAAACATTTGACAACAATTAAAAATTATATTATAATATTATTGTAAAGAAAAAGAAATTTATACGAACGAATAAAATTAAAAGAAAGAGAGAAATTTATGCGAACTAATAAAAATGTTGTATATGTAGAAGGTTATGTTTACAATTTTAGTCTTTTTCCGAATGTAGCAGGTCCGAATAGTAAGAATCCTGGTCAAGAATATATTAACGGTACTGTTAATATTGCAACTGATGAAGATGGTATTAATATTGTCAGTGTCCGTTACACTTATGTAACTCCTACTTGGAAGAATGGTAAAGAGAATGAAACTTATACCATTCTAAAGGCTCTTATTGATGGTGCTCCAACTTGGGATAAGGATGGTAAAGATAAAGCAACCAAGCTCCGTATCCAAGGTGATGTGGAAGTAAATGATTTTATGGGCCGCGATGGTAACATGGTTGAAACCAAGCAAGTTCGTGGTG
>JAEEHF010000103.1 GCA_016280725.1 Bacillota bacterium
AAAGGCTACAAACTAAAGTATTGTGATATTGAGCATAGCACATTCAAGAACAATCTTCTTTTCCTCGATACATGCATGCCTGAGTTTATAGCTACTTGCCTTGTCTGTGACAGTATGCCTAATGCCACATCATCTATTAAAGATGCCGTAGAAATGGTTGCAAAGCAAAATCCATTTGGCTTTACAGGCAAAGATGTCGTGGCGTTTTATGAGCATAAGATGAAAGTCCTCTTGCTTGATTCTGCTCTCGGCATGACACCGGCCAAGGAGTGGAAAGGGCGCTACGATGCCAACGGCGGCTACCTTGTAGTAAAGAAGGATGGTGACATTGTTTGCTACCACTTCTACAATCGCAACGACGTGGAAGACTACCTCTATTATAACACACGTTTTGAGCGTGCAAGCCGTAGCCGTTATCATTTTGGTTCGCTCTATCGTGGTGACGATGGTATAGTATATATCAAGCTGAACCTTCAAATTCGTTTTACAAAATAGAAAATATGTTTGCCTGTAAAGATTTAGAATCATATTTGCACTATATGACGCAAAATAAAGTTTCGAAGAGTGATTCCTGAGGAATTTACAGGTTAATTCTAAAGAGTTTGTAAATAACTTGAAAAAGAAAAAGTTTAATAATTTATATCATATGGGTGAATGGTCTAAAAAAGTTGGTGAATATGGTGAAGGAATCGTAGAAAAATTTCTTTCTATTGTGGGGTGGTCCAACCCATCAAAGGGGCTTACCATATTATGTTCTATGAGTAATGGAGAACACAAAAATCAGAAAAATGACTCTGTGAAGACTCATGGCATTGATTTCTTATATTCCTATATGAATCCGTTAGTTGATGGTCAACTAAAAAACGTTATTATTTCCTCAAAATATTCAATGTCAAAGTATCCTAACAGTCCTACTCAACAGTTTAAATGGTATATGACAGACTTAATTAACACAATGGAGTGTTTTGATGATTCTGACATTAAAACGGAAATACTTGAACCATTCTCTTGTAGTACTATTGATGATGTAGGGGTGCTATTTTGGTTAAATGGGGATAATAATAGCAATGACGATTTAATTAATAATGTTTCTTCTACAAGATTTGATATATTGAGGAATGCAACGGTTTATATCGTTGATAATAAAAGGATAGGTTTCATTCTTGAAGTGATGAAATATATTAAAACACTTTCATCAACATTTCGTTATTCTTTTTATTATCCTTCTACTGGACAGAATGTTAATCCTCAGAACAGAGCAAATACAGGATCTATTTTGCCCGTAGAGTATTTAAACACTAGCGTTATTCCAATTAAACTAGAGAGTATTAACAATTCCAAAGAAACGTGTCTGTTTCTTGCCACTATAGATAATTTTGAAAAAGATACATTTATGAGGCTTATGGGATTAGCCAAAGATTTAGGCACCAATTTAGTGGGACAAGTTATTATTGGATTCCCTGATTATAAAGAATTGGAGCATAAAATTGTAGTATCTACATCGAAACAAGGTTTCCAAGATGTAGATTTTACGAAAACAATTAGTGTTATCAATTATATTAATCCATTACATGCATTGTAAATTATGAATACCCAACATAGTGATATTAATAAATTCATTCCTTTTGGTGAATCGTTAAGAGGATTTGCCAATCAACGTTTTATTTCTCAAGCTGATATACATCGAATACTCAAAGAGCGTGGTATATTTACATTAAATCAGGAAAAGGATTATACTGTCCCTATTCTGCAAACATTACTACTATCACCACACGAATTTGATAAGATTCGGGATGCTTTCTCTAGCAAAGAAGATAATGAAAAAAGTTTCTCTCGTGATATCGTTTGGAATTTGAATACACAGATTTTCCAGACTGATATACTTTCTGTAGATGTAGATGCCTTTATTAAAAGGCATCTACCTACTTGCAAATTAGAAAAGCCTATAAGGTTTATAAAATATGATAATAATCCTAATCATTTGATTGCACAATTCACTATAGAACGTCATGACATCAATAAATCATGGTATGAACAAACGAACATGTTTCAAGGTAGCGTAGAATTTGTTAATGAAAAAGGAAAAGGACATTTGAGAATTACCCATACGGCTCCAGAAACTAAAATGCTTGCCGAAGAAATTGCCAAACAGCAAATTGAGAGATATAAGGAGAATGGCTCTATACCAGCAAATGAGATACCTAAAAAAATCATATTCTCAGAATTTAGAAATGAAGATCGTTTTACTTTTTTCTTTCGGCTAACGACTCATCTTGAAAATGAAGTATTTAGATGCGAGAGCATAAAAGATATATCCATTAAGCCACAAGAAGATTGTGTGTTGCCAAATGGAATAGAGTGGATGAATCAGATGAAAAAAATACTAATATCTGGAGATGCTTTGGATAAAACTTTTTTTATGAAAGAAACTAGATTTCACCGTTCACTTGTCTTGTGGAATGTCGCAGCTCAATTTTCATATAAATATAAAGGTGAAGAAGGAGAAATGACTGTAAATTTAGGATTCCCAGATTATAATAAGAAAGGGGATTCCGCTGAATTTGAAATTAATATATACCCGTTAAAAAACAGACGTGCTCTTGACTCTAAGAACAAGAAAAAGCTCATAGCCCAATTGCTCTCAGAATTAGACAAACAAAAGTCCGTTGTATATAATAATTTTTTGAATTATCTTAAGAATAAGAAAAGGTAAATATGAAACCAATATACATAGATACTCACATAGAGAGAATTTACGTACATACTGTTGGAAATAAAAGTGCAGATGAGGGAATAATCTTTTCTTCTAGTGAAACTATTTTGTCCAACCAAATAAAGTCTGTATTAATGCAATATTTTATTAATGCGTTTAAATCAGAAGAAAACTACAATTTGTATCATGAAAGTGATTTGAATTTGAATGATATCTATGTTTATGCGTCTTTGATATTTGAGAATCCTAATAGAATGAAGGATCTCTCTATTATTATAGCAAAACATTTATATAATAAAAGTACTCATCCAAAAATCAAAGGAGGCGAATTTTATGCCGTTTATTTTAAAGATTGTGTTGTAGATGACAATAAAGTAGATGCAATAGGATTGTTCAAATCTGAGAATAAAGACACTTTTTTAAAAGTATATCACAAAGGTGAGGGCTTTGAAATAGAAAGTGAAAGAGGTGTAAATATTAATAAATTGGATAAAGGATGCTTGATATTTAATACAGAAAAAGAGAATGGCTATTTATTAGCAATAGTTGACAATACTAATAAAGGTGTAGAAGCAAAGTATTGGACAGATGATTTTCTGCATGTCCGATTACGCAAAGATAGTTATAACCAAACTCAAAATATGCTTTCGCTTTGTAAGAACTT
>JAEEHF010000104.1 GCA_016280725.1 Bacillota bacterium
ATGCGTCAGAACTTCAGTAGTATCAGAAAGTAACTTCAATTAATAGCGGTCTATTTTAGATCGCTATTTTTATTAATTATAATTTCTCATATTCTTCAATTTGCTTTTTTACGATAGCTTCATCATCTGGATTAGTTACTCCAAACCATTGATCAGGAGTAGAATAAATTCTCATTTTTACTCAGTTATTTTTGATAATATTAGTTAGCTCTACAGGTAAATAACATTCAATTCTTTTATCTCATTCATGCTCTTTTTTGAAATTAATAAGAATTTCATTTAAATTTTCTAAGGTTGCTCTATTCAAACCAAAAATATTCATACTACACAAGTCATTCAAAGTTAATCAAAAATCTGATAACTTATATTTTTCAATTCAAATTGTTTCGTTGATATTCTTTACATATCAGTCTTCTACTGTGAAGATTCATCTATTAGTACTTCATACTTCTGGAATTACATTTCATAAAACATAACCCAAAGTACATAGTTCATCAGGATTATTTTTTAAATGATCGTACAAAATTTTAAAAGAATTCTTTCCATAAATATCATCTCAATTACAAACTACGAAAGGTCAGTCAATACAATCCAAAGCACTACAAACTGCATCCACAGTTCCCCATGGTCTATCACGAGTTTCTAAATCGAAAGTCTGTTTTGCATATTTCACAGGCACTCATTTATATTCATCTCCAAACATTTCTTTGAATGGTCATTCAGTCATGTTTCAAACTATGAAAACTATTTGGTCAAATCCTGCAGGTAAAGCCTGGCTGAGAGAATATTCTATTAAAGTTGAATCATTTGGTCAGACTTTTGCAAATTGTTTAATTCTTCCTCCAAAACGTGAAGACATTCCTGCAACCATATATACAAGAGATATTGCCATTACTTCATTTACAAAGAATAAAATATTAAATCTAATGTATTATTAATATATAAAATTTCAAGTTTCAACTTACTAAGACATTGACTTTTACTAGAATTTATATAATATGTTTAATACAGTAAACATAAGTTAAACAAATTTAGAGCAGGTAGAAAGGAGGTAAATTTAATCCTGCCGACTTATCCGGTCGTAAAATGGAATGTTAACAAATATAAACAAAAAATTCGAAATTTATGCCAAAAAGTAGTAAAACTAAGAAGCGCACTTTCATACTTGATACAAACGTTCTCATTCACGATCCAAATGCGATTTTCAGTTTTGAGGAGCATGATGTCGTAATTCCTATGCCAGTTGTGGAGGAACTTGATCGTTTAAAGAACGGTAATGAATCACGTAATTTGAGTGCTCGCCAGGCTTCTAGAAATCTTAGGAAAATCATAGAGAATGGTAAAGGGTCGGAAACTCCAACATCCATTCCACTTGGAGAGAAAAAAGGAAATCTGTACTTTTGCCCATTTAATGGGTATCCAACGGTTTCTTCCACAGAAGATGATTCATTTAAGAATATTTTCATGGAGGATACTGCCGATAATCGCATTATTGCTATTGCTCGTGATTTGAAAGTGGAAGGTGCTGATATTACTTTGGTAACAAAGGATAACAACGTCTTTATCAAAGCTATGAATTTGAAAATTAATGCTGAGGATTACACTCACGACATGGTCAAGAATCCAGATCAGCTCACCGAGAAAATCAAGGAGATAGATCCAGAAGACTTAGATTTGCCAAAGAATACAGCAGATCTTGAGCTCTATCTCAATCAGCCAGTAATGGTGAAAGGTTGCTCTGATGGTCAAGATCACATCTACCGTTGGCAGGGGAAGGATTTCGATCTCATCAAGAGAGAAGAGATTGGAAAGACCAAAGTTAAGCCAAAGAATCTCGAACAAGATTTCGCAGTTAACATCCTGATGGATCCCGATCTTTCAGCTATTGCATTGATTGGTTCTGCAGGTTCTGGTAAGACTTTGCTCGCAATTGCCTGTGCCATCTCCCAAAGAGATGAGTATGACCGCATCCTGGTTGCAAGACCAGCTATCGAACTTAGCAACAAGACAATGGGTTTCTTGCCAGGAAATCTGGAGGAGAAATACAATCCATATCTTGCTCCGGTTCGTAGTGCTTGTCGTTTCATTATGGATAAGATGGAAACAGAGCAAAAGAGAAAAGAGGCTGAAGTTGCTGCTTGGATGGACGACCATGGCATTGAATTGTTGCCACTTTCGATGATTCGCGGCGATACTTTCCATCATGCATTCATCCTCGTGGACGAGGCTCAGAACCTAACCCCGAACGAAGTGAAGACTATCGTCTCTCGTGCTGGTGAAGATACAAAGATTGTATTTACAGGGGATATCAACCAAATTGATGTTCAGTATCTCACCAAAGAGACCAGTGGACTTTCTCATCTGATTGAGCGTTTCCGTGGACAAAAGTATTTCGCATTTATCGAGATGCAGAAGTCCGTTCGTAGTCCTCTCGCAGAGGCAGCAGACAAATTGCTGTAATGACCGACAATTTCTATTAACTAAAAACCCCGTGGAGTATCATTCACGGGTTTTTTTATTCTTGAAATAAAAGGCTAAATATTTATAATAAAATCACCTTAGATGAGCCGGTCCTCCTCCCATAATGGCGTTAAGGAAAGTTCGTCTTCAGAGACAGTGAAAGAATGAGAGTTGGCTTGGTAGCAGCCATTCTCTAAAATTACGCGTACTAGTATGCATTCTGAGTCTCTGTTTCCCTCCTGTGTTTCACGGAGGGATTTTTTTTTATTCTTGATATTCCTATAGTAATTATTATATTATCACAATAAATAACAAAATGTCAAACTTAACAAAATAGAAAGGCTAAAATTATGAATGTAGCAATTTGTATTATTATTGGTATTCTTGCCTTAGTTATCTGTTTCATTCTTGGACAACACCATGATGAACCTACGGTTTCTCTCGAACTCATAGATAAGATTAACTTCGCTATGGGGACCGAGAACAAGACTCTCAAAGAGGAGAACGAGCTTCTCAAAAGGAAAAATTTATTTTTCAGCGACTGGCTTATTAGAAGCTACATTGAGCAGTACTATCGCAAGAAATTAGCGCTTGATGATTATCAGATTTATACTGTTGATGCTCTCGAAAACTTGAAGTGTTATGCAATAACGGCTCTCAATAATTTCGATAAAACCTGGAATTACGAAGCTTGTAATGAACAATGCACATGGATTAAAGAATATCTCGAAGAATTGATTCCAAAGATTGATTCCATTTTGGATGATAAATTCGGTAGAGATGTTATTGACAGAGAGAACGAAGATGCATTCAGGCGTTTCTTCATCGCAGTGGAGACTAGCATGTTCTTTGACAGAACAGCCAAGGAAAACGGTAGTAAACTAGAAAAACTGACCTATCGGGAACCAGCAGTAGAACACGATGATCTGTGTTAAAGCAACAAATCAAAAAGGGAGTTCAGAATTCTTGAACTCTTTTTTTTATAATGCCTTATCATATACATATCAATATTCATATTTTTCTTTTCAGAGTTTCCCTCATTCTTCATTTAATATCTTTGCTTTATGGAGTCTTTTACATCAAAGACTTTCATAAATTTGATAATTACAAGATTCATCAGACATAATTAATAAATGTTTAATTCAATCTTTTTTTGCCAATTCAAAAATCCTGATTAATAATTTCTTTCCTATTCATTTTCAACGATATTCAGGCTTAACTATCAAAATA
>JAEEHF010000105.1 GCA_016280725.1 Bacillota bacterium
CATCGATTTTGACACAAATTTAAAACATTTGAATGAAAATCGCGCCTTGCTGTGTCGCCACGATTGCTCGCATCCTCAACGTACCATCGTACGCCTCCGGTGCTCGCAATCTATGCTCCTTGCAATGCATCGATTTTGACGAAAATTTAAAAAACAAATGTATGAAAATCGCGCCTTGCTGTGTCGCTAAATATATATACGAAAGGAAGAATAAAATGATTTATCCAAATAATGAAGATGTTGTAAATGCAGTAATTGAAATTCCATTTAGATCAAGAAACAAATATGAGATAGATAAAGCCTCAGGAAGAATGAGATTAGATAGAGTACTATATTCTGCCATGGGGTATCCTGCAGAGTATGGTTATGTGGAAAATACTCTTTCACCAGATGGAGATGCTCTTGATATTCTAGTTTTAGCAACTGAATCAACATATCCAGGATGCGTTGTTCCTGCAAGAGTAATCGGTTATCTAACAATGATAGATAAGGGACTTTTAGACTATAAGTTAATCGCTGTTACTCATTGTGACCCTAGATATGATGGAGTAAACAAACTAGACGATGTTGCAGATTTTACCTTAAAAGAAATAAAGAACTTCTTTGAAAATTATAAAAAACTAGAAGGATTTGAGGTTAAAGTCGAGGACTATCACGGAAAAATAGAGGCACTACAAATTTTAAAAGAGTGCCAAGATGCATATAATAAATAATATGCAAAAAACAAATGATAAAACTCTTGGATTATTCCAAGAGTTTTTATCGTTTACTTTTATAATTTAATTTTTTATGCTAAAATTATTCTGAAGAGGTGTGTATTTTATGACTATGGTATACAGTTTGCTAACATTTATAATGTGGGGAATAGCAGACTTATTTTACAAAAAAGGAAACACTAAGGAAGAAAAATATAACGATATCAAAACAGGTATTTTAGTTGGAGTTGTAATGGGAGTACATGCAATTCTTTATATGGCAATTAATCAAGTTAGTTTTGATATTATGGAAGTTGTAAAATACTTACCGGTTTCTTTATGTTATATTTTATCAATGGTAATAGGATATAAGGGACTTAAATATATAGAACTTTCTATTGCTAGTCCTGTTCAAAATACAAGTGGAGTTATAACTTCAATATTGCTTTTGATATTTTTTAAAGAAGTTCTTCCATGGCCTGCATATGTTGCTTTTGTATTAATATTCTGTGCTATTTTCTATATATGCATGCTCGAAAGAAAAGAAAACAAAGAAGAAAGAAAATTTGATGTTTCATTAAAAAATAAGAACGTTAAGATTTTGGCAATTACTTTACCAATTTTGTATTGCATATTTGATGGCTTGGGAACATTTTTAGATAGTATTTATTTAGACAAGTTTGAAATAATTAGCGAAGACTCAGCTTTGATAGCATATGAGTTTTCTTTTCTAATATTTGCTTTAATTGCTATGATTTTTTTGAATCATAAAAAAGAAAAACTTATTATTAGTAACAATAAAGAAAAACTTGAAGCAGCCATATTTGAAACGGCAGGACAATTCTTTTATGTGTTTGCAATGTCAGGTAATTCTACAATAAGTGCATCAATTGTTGGTTCGTATTGTATATTATCTTTGATTCTTTCAAGAATATTCTTAAAAGAAAAACTTAGTATAAAAAAATACATTGCAATTGCAATGGCAATAGTAGGTCTTATTATTTTATTAGTGCTTGATGTTTAATTAAATTATTAAATAAGGAAAAATTAACCTATGAAAAATTATTATGAAATTCTTGAAGTAAATGAAAAAGCGTCTCTAGAAGTTATTGAGAGAGTTTATAAAACTCTTGCTAAGAAGTATCATCCTGATGTTAATCCTGATAATCCAAAGGCTGCAGAAGAAAAGTTTAAAGAGATTTCGGAAGCATATGAGGTCCTTTCTGATGAAACAAAAAGAAGACAATATGATTCTAAACTTAATGCACAAAGACAGGCTCAGCAAGTAAGTTCTATGAGGGCAAGTTCATCATCTATGCAGTCACCATATAGGGCTTCAACTACTTCATCTTCGCCATATTCTAGGCCGTCTCCATATGGAGCACGAACGACGACATCAAGTTCTAGCTCACAGTATAGTGATTTGGAAAGAACTAGGAAAATGCAAGAGCAAATGGCTCAAAAAGCATATAATGATGCATACATAAGAGCAATGAAAGATATGGGATACAATGTTGTATATGAAAAACCTCTTAAAGAAAGATTGAAATCTTATTGGTTGATTACAAAGGTAATATTTACTCTGATTATTGTATGCGTAATTTTATGGCACATTCCTTTTGTTCATGATTGGATTATGGACTGGTATGAAGGAAGCGGGCCTTTTAAAGCATTTTTTGATGAATTCTTAAGTAGAATTTAATATATAACTAAAGGAGGGGATATATTGGAAGAAAAAGTTGATGCAATTAAGCAATATTTTCAAAATAAAGATTATTCTCAGTTAAAAGAATATTTAAGAGATATTAATAGTGTAGATATATCCTCTATGTTTGATGAACTAAAAGATGAAGAAATAATTGTCATGTATAGGCTTCTTGAAAAAGAGAAGGCAGCAGAAGTTTTTACAGAGCTGGATTCTGATATTCAAGAAAAGCTAATAAGTGTTCTTACAGATAAAGAATTAAAAGATGTTATAAATGAATTATATATCGACGATACAGTAGATATTATAGAAGAAATGCCATCTAACGTTGTAAAAAGGATCTTAAAGCATATTACTCCTGAAGATAGGCAAATAATCAATAAACTGCTTCAGTATCCAGAAGATTCCGCTGGATCAATGATGACAACTGAGTTTATAGACTTAAAAGAAAATATGACAGTTGAAGAAGCACTTGCAAAGATTAAAAAAATTGGAGTAGATTCCGAGACTGTTTATACGTGTTACGTCTTAAGTACAACAAGAAGGATTATGGGAGTTATTACTCTTGAAAAATTATTACTTGCGGACCTAAATACTAAGATTTCTGAAATAATGGACCAAAGTATTATAAAGATAAATACATTGGAAGACCAAGAAAACGTTGCAAAAATGTTTGATAAGTATGATGAGTATGCGCTTCCGGTTGTAGATAAAGAAGATAGATTAGTTGGAATAATTACGGTAGATGATGCCTTAGATATCCTAAAGGAAGAACAAGAAGAAGACTTCGAGAAAATGGCTGCTATTATGCCTTCATCAGATGATCCTTATCTAAAGAAATCCGTATTTGAGCATGTTAAGAGCAGAATCGGATGGTTACTTATACTTATGTTATCAGCTACATTAACGGGTACTATACTTTCAAAATACGAAGATGCTTTTGCTACAGTAGGGCTACTTGTTTCTTTTATTCCGATGGTTATGGGTACGGCTGGTAATAGTGGTCAACAGACATCTACGATTATTATTCGTGCTATGGCAACGGAAGAGGTTTCCTTAAGTGATTGGTTAAAAGTGCTTTGGAAGGAAATAAGGGTTGGCACATTAGTTGGACTTGCTCTATTAATTGTTAATATGATAAGAATATACATTCAGTACCAAGATTTTGAGCTTTCACTTGTTCTAGGTATAACATTAATATTAACTGTAATAGTGTCGAAGGCGATTGGTTGTATGCTACCAATGCTAGTTAAAAAATTGAAAAAAGACCCAGCTGTTGTTGCTGCACCATTGCTAACGACGGTTATTGACCTTTGCGCCATTGTTATTTATTTCCAAGTGGCAACAAGTATAATAGCTGAATTAAAACATTAAAAAATAAGGAGGTGGACTATTTGCAAGATACTATTAAAGAATTGATTTCATATAAAATGTTTAAAGAACTTAGAAGATATTTAAGTTTTAAGGCGCCTGAAGATATTGCGACTGCTTTAAATGGTCTTTCGCATGAAGATATGATTCTTGCCTATAGATTACTTCCTAAAGAAATGGCTTCGGAGGTATTTGTTAATCTTGATTCGGATTTTCAAGAAAAATTAATTAATCTTTTCTCAGATAAAGAGTTAAAAGAGGTAGTTAATGAACTATTTGATGATGAAGCGGTTGAAATTATTGAAGAAATGCCTTCAGACGTTGTTGAAAGAATCTTAAATCAAGTAGACAAAGAGCAAAGAACATCAATTAATAAATTGCTTCAGTATCCAGATGACTCTGCTGGCTCGATGATGACTACAGAGTATATGGATTTTACAGAAGATATGACTGTAGCTGATGCATTAGCACATATACGTGAAGTTGGTGAAGATAGAGAAGACATTTATAAAGGTTATGTTATTTCTAAGGATAAGAAGTTATCAGGTATCGTTGATGCTAAAGAATTAGTACTTGCTAATGGTGATACACCAATAGTAAATGTTATGACTGATAGTACAGTCACTATTCGAACCCTAGATGATCAAGAAGAAGTTGGTAAACTTTTTGGAAAATATAACGAAACTTCACTTCCTGTTGTTGATAAAGATAATCATTTGGTCGGGATTATTACACTCGACGATGCTATCGATGTTATTAAAGAAGAGGCAGAAGAAGACTTCGAAATCATGGCCGCCGTTACTCCTAATGAAGAAACATATATGAAAACTCCAGTTTACAAGCATGCTTGGCATAGAATTATATGGCTTTTGATTCTTATGATTTCTTCTACTATAAGTGGAGCTATTATTAATCACTTCCAGGCAGCTTTTGCAGCAAATCTAATATTAGTAGCGTTTATTCCAATGATAATGGATACAGGTGGTAATTGTGGTTCTCAAGCGGCGACTCTTATTATCCGTGGACTTGCTTTAGATGAGATAAAAACAAAAGATATTTTAAAGGTTATTTGGAAAGAACTAAGAGTTTCATTTGTGATTGGAATTATACTTGCGATATGTAATGGTATACGTATTTATATTCAATATAGCGATATAAAGCTTTCGATTATTGTTGGTGCGACACTTATTATTACGGCAATGATGGCAAAATTACTTGGAGGAATCTTACCAATTATTGCTAAAAAATTGAAGCTTGATCCGGCTATTATGGCTTCTCCGCTGATTACTACAATAGTTGACTCGGCCTCTGTTTGGGTATTTTTCAGCATTGCGGTTGCAATTATGAACCAATAAATCTTGATATTGACACAAAATCGTGTTAAAATGACTTTGCTTACGATAGTATTTTTTGGCCAGGAGTGATAAAGGAGGAGTTATTATGAAGACTTTTCTGATTCGGAATGGTGACAACTATTTGATTGAGATTTCTGATCTTGATAAGCTTAAGGTTGTTGTTCGTGACAATGGAATTACTGACTTCTTTGATGGTGCTATCTATACTTGGTATCTTCTTGCTTATGAGAAGGATGGACGGTTCCACATTGTTGCTGAGGCACATGAATCCCAGATTCTTGAGGATCTTCGCATTGCAATCCTTACTGCTTACCGCAATGGCGAATCCGAGGTTTCGTTTGATTTGAAGAGCTAAAATTTGTTAAGTGCTAGGTCCATTTTTGGGCCTAGTTTTTTTGCATTATATTTGATATTGTGATATAGTAAATGATGAATATAAAAGTAGGGGTGTATTATGGAAAAATATGTTTTAGTAACAACGATGTGTAGAGATAAAAAAGTTGCCGAATCAATTTGCGACACTTTGCTTAGTAAAAATTTAGTTGCAGGGTGTCAGGTTTCAAAGGTTGATTCAAAATATTGGTGGAATGGAAATTTAGAGCTTGCACATGAATATAAACTTGAGTTTAGAAGCGTGTATAGATTTTATGACTTGATTGAAGATGCAATTAAAGAATTACATGAATATGAAATACCTGAAATCTCATGTGTTGAACTTATTGATGCTAACAGTGAATTTATAGATTGGGTTAATCAATATACCCTAGAAGGTTATACTGATGAAGAAGAAGAAACCGAAACTGAAGAGGATGATGGAGATTTCGGGCTACTATAATTATTTGAGTAATAATGAATAAGAGGTTGTTATGGTTACAAAAAAAGGTGGATGTTTCTTAATTGATAGAAGCACAAATAAAATTGCTATTGTACATAGGATTGTACAAAATGATTATTCGTTTCCAAAAGGTCATATAGAAAAAGGTGAGGACGTTAAAGAGTGTGCAATCAGGGAAACAATAGAAGAGACAGGAAATGATGTTAAGCTTATTTTAGAAGAACCCATTTGTATCAATAAATATACAACATCAAGTGGCGAAGATGTTGAGGTATATATGTATCTTGCAGAAAGTTTAGGCGAGTATAAGGGGATAATTGCTGAAAAAGATAGAGAACTTTGTGAATGGGTTAATTTAGAAGATGTTGACAGCTTACTTTCTTATGATGACCTAAAGGGAATGTGGGAGAGCGTTAAAGAAATAATAATAGAATTATTAAATACAAAAAAAGATCAATCTAAATGATTGATCTTTTTTATTTCAGAATAAAACACTATAGTTCAGGTTTTTCTCCTTTTAGTCCCTGCTCAATGGCAAACATATATATCGAAATATTTTTGGTGTCATATGTCGTTGTACCATATGGTATCAATCTGCCTCCATTAGTACTCATTTTAAGAGTAAGATTTTTGGTATCCCATTGTAATAGGTCATAACCTTTTCCATTAGTAATTATATATTCTACAATATCTCTGTTATCTTGAGGCATTCTAACTTTATTAACAGAACCACCATAAGTATCATGATCAATTTGCCAAGCAACGGATGCTAGCGTAGCATAATAGTATAATATTTCGTCATATGTATTTTTGTCAGATAGTTCCTTTATACCATTATCACCAAGCATATGAAGTGAGAATACATGCCTAAAAGTTTCAACAGGATAGTCAATAATAGATAGACTTAGCCAGTCACAAACATTTTTAAATGAACCAGTGTTTGTAATCATATAATTATCTGGAACGCCAGATGTATAAACAACTTCATAGTTATTATCAACAAGTGAAATGTCTACCCAGTCATATTTTTGAGTTTTGACGTTCGAAGGAATTGCTGTAGCTATATTTTCACTTTTTAAAGTAGCTTTTGGAGCAGCTGTAGTACGAGATGACGAAGTGGTACTTAGACTATTTAGTTCCTTGGATATTGACTTTTCAATCTCATCTACAAAAAAATTGCTCCCACTATTTACTAAACCTATCCCTGCTAATATCAAGCAATTTATTATCAAACTTATAACTGTTCCTACAATTCCTGTAATTAGACCGGCAGTCCTTATTCCAGAACGGGTTTTATCGATGCAAGCAAGTACAATTGCTACAATACCCATAAGTAATGCCCATATACCCTCGCAAAGGCTTATTATTGAAAGAATACCTAAAACTAAAGAAGCAATGCTTAGTGGACTTGTAGGTTTCTTTTGTGAATTATTAATATTGTTATTTGGTGCATTATTTTGAGTATTTGGTTGTGAATAATTAGTTGAAAAACTTTGATTATTTGTATTATTGTTTGGAGCAAATGTGCTTTGAACATTTGTCTCAGCTTTGGCGCCACAGTTAATACAAAATGCACTTCCTTCAGGAATGTTACTTCCACAATATTTGCATATCATTACTAATACCCCCAAGTTTATATAAATTATATACAAAAGATTATACATCAAAAAATCGACGATAATTATTCTTTAAAAATGATTTAATAATTATTTAATAATCAAAAATATTATTTTTTTATTACAAAGGTGAAACATTATATTATTTCTTGTATTAACAGTATCAAATTGGTAAACTAAAATAGTATAAGTGTATCTTTTTGAAATAACAATAAGCGCATTTTTTTACTTAAGTTGAGATTGTTTTTTCATACATAAAAGGAGGATGTTTTAATAGTGAATATAGTTATTAAAAACACAAAAAGAATTATAAGCATGGTATGTGTAATATCTATGCTTATGAGCTTAGTTCCATTGTCAGTATTTGCTGCAGGATATACTCTAACTTTTGATAATGGTCTAGAAGGAGATGACCATTTTACTTTTGAGGTACCAAATGTAGTCAACAATTCTGGCTATAATATGCCTAATGCAGACTCGTTTGGTGAACATGTCCCAGAAGGGAAGACACTTAAATGCTGGGTTCGTAATAGTACTATATATGAAATTGGGGAAGAACCTCATTTTTCTTCTGATGTTACTTATACAGCTGTGTGGGGAAACACGATTGATACAATTACAATCACTGGTGTTAAACGCCCTAAAGAATGGGCTTATAATGACCTAGGTTCAATTAATATTGAGACACCGGGACTAACAATAAATAGAGATGGCATTGAATGGGAAGAAGAAAATATGTATACCCTTTGGGATGGATTTGATACTGAGTATAATTATTACTTGTATATCCCATATACTATAGCTGATGAATATGCTGTAGTGCAGGAACCTACAGTTTCTTCAAATGCAGCTTGCATAAGTTATGAAACGGATGTTAGACATGATAATGGCGGAGTATGGTTACTATATGATGTTTCAGAGAGAACAACGGATAATGTTGTCACTTTTGTAACAGGTGTTCCGGGGCTTGCTGTTCCTGATGAAGGAGTAGACTATGGGCAATATGCAACTGAACCAGTTGTTGCAAGAAGCGGATACGCTGTTGAAGGATGGTATACAGAAGATACGTTTGACAATAAATGGGATTTTGAAAATAATGCAGTTGAGGGGGATATAATTCTTTATGCCAATTGGATTCCACAAGCAACGACTACATATACTGCAACATTTGTAACAGGCATTGACGGTTTAAATGTTGATGTACAAGAAGATTTGGAAAGTGGAGATTTAATTACTGACCCACAAACAACATCAACAGGACGTTACTTAGAAGGTTGGTACACAGAAGATACATTTGATAATAAATGGAATTTTGCAACTGATAAAATAACAGACCACGATGTAACATTATATGCAAAGTGGCTTGCGAAAATAGAAAAACCTACAGCAACAAGTTCAACAAAAACATATAACGGAGAAGAGCAAAGCCTTGGTCTTGCAAATTATGATTCAAGTAAAATGGATTTGTTAGAAGGAACAACAATTACTGGAACAAATGTAGATAGTTATACAGCAACATTTGTATTGAAAGATGGATACATATGGTCGGATGAAACAACGAACAATGTTACTATTTATTGGGAAATAATAAGATTAACTATTAATAGACCATCTGCGTTGCAAACTAATTCTTTTGATTATGATGGTACAACAAAAACAGTTGATGTCGTAGGTTTTGATTCAACATATATGACTAAGGTTTCAGGCTGGTCTGGTAGTGAAGCTGGAAACTACACAGCAGTATTAGGACTTGTAGATACCACAAATACAAAGTGGGATGATTCATCTACAGAGAATTTATCTTATCCTTGGTCAATCGTTGCGCCAACTACATATACAATAACCGTAAATGGTGGTATTGCAGATCCGGCAGGACCAGTTACAGCAGGAACTAGCGTACAAATAACTGGAACTGCACCATCTGTTGGAAAAGAATTTGACCACTGGACAGTAAACAGTGGCGACGTAACTCTTGCAAATGCAAATTCAAGAATAACCACATTTACAATGGGAACATCTAATGTAGAAGTTACAGCATCATATAATGATAGACAATGTACAATTTCATATGATAATGGATTATCTGGTGATGTACACTTTGTAGCAACAGAAACAAGACCATATAATGAGTATTTCTACTTACCTGATGCAGATATTTTTGAAGGTCATGTTCCAGAAGGAAGAGTGCTTCTAGCTTGGTCTTGCAATGGTAATTCGGATTATGATGTTGGCGGTGGAACAAATGCAGATGATGATTGGGTATTTGTTGCAGTTTGGGGACAACCAATAAATGCTATAGATATTACAGGTATTTCAGTAACACCAAGTACTGTAGCAAGCATAGATGGAATAACTATTACTACTCCGCAACTAGCTATAGATGATTTAAATGGAGCTTATTGGCTTTATCAGGGTTCTTGGTTTGAAGGAAGCTTTGAAGAAGGAGAAACATATCAATTATACATTCCAGTTATAGTGACAGATAATGAGTATATATTAACAGATAATCCAACTATTACTACAAGCGTTGCTTATGCAAGCATAGATGAGTTTAACAGTTGGGGAACAGGTGCAGAGATGACCTTAAACTTTACAGCTACTGCAACTACTCCAACAACATATACAACAACAGTAACTGGTGGTACTGCAGATCCATCAGAACCAGTTACAGAAGGAACAACAGTTACTATTACAGCAACAGTTCCTTCAGGACAAGAGTTTTATAAATGGGAAATTACCTCTGGTGATGCTAGCTTAGTAGATCAATATAGTTCGCCAACTACATTTACTATGGGAACAACAAATGTTGAGATTGAAGCTAAGATGCCATATCTAGCTCCAACAGGATCAATTACGCTTCCAACATTTACCGCAGTAGATGAGGGATATACAGCAATTTCTGCAGAACCTATTGGTATAAATATTACAAACTATTGTCGTGTTGATCCTGCAAAATTATCTTATGAAAATTCAAATCCAAGTTATTTTGATGTGACGTTAAATACAGGAGCAGGAATGATGGAAGGTGATGGTGCTTGGACAGATAGTAGCTTATTTGGAATAGCACCAAAATCTGGTTTATCAGCTGGAGAATACACAACAACAATAACTTTAAAATATGATTTTAATGATGACGGAACACCTGATGCAACTATTGGAAATGGAAATGTTTCATTTACAGTAAATGCAGTAGCTCCTACTACATATTCAATAACAGTAAATGGTGGCACTGCAAATCCGGAAGGACCAGTTGCGCAAGGAACAGAAGTTACAATAACAGCTAATAGCCCAGAAGCTGGAAAAGAATTTGATCATTGGGAAATAAATTCTGGAGATATAACACTAGCTGATGCTACACAAGAGACAACATCATTTGAGATGGGAAATACTTATGTTGAAGTTGAAGCAATTTATGCTGATACTGAAGCAGGTGGCGGAGACAGTGGAGAAGGTGCAAGCGGAGAAGCTAGTGGTGATGTGCCAGGTGATGGAAGCGAAAGTGGAGAAGCTAGTGGTGATGTGCCAGGTGATGGAAGCGAAAGTGGAGAAGCTAGTGGAGATATACCGGGTGGTGAAGATGCTAGTGGAGAGAATCCAAGTGGCGATGATACAAGCGGTGAAGATGGAAGCGGAGATGCTCCAGTTACACCAGTTAAACCAGACAAACCAACTGGTGGTGGAACAGGTAGCAGTACAACTACTTATGATATAACAACAAAAGTTGAAAATGGTGGATGGATTACACCGGGAAGTGCTAGTGTTAAGAAAGGTACTTCGAAAGAATTCACCATAAACACATATGATGGATATGAACTAATAGATGTTTTAGTTGATGGAAAATCTGTCGGAAAAGTGACAACATACACATTTAAAGATGTTAGAGCAAACCATACTTTAGAAGCAAAATTCAAAGGTGAAAGTACACTTCCAACAGGTTCAAGTACTGATACATGGAACAATCCATTTACAGATGTTAAACCAGACGATTGGTTCTACAACTATGTTAAATATGCTTTTGAAAATGGTCTGTTTAAAGGAACAACAAATACAACATTTGAGCCAAACAGACACCTTACAAGAGGAATGTTAGTTACCGTACTATATAGATACGTTGGTGCAACAGATACTGAAAAGTCGACATTCGATGACGTTGATCCAGATATGTATTATTCTGCACCAATAGCTTGGGCAGCTAAGCATGGATATGTACTTGGCATTGGAGAAAATAAATATAATCCAGATGCTAACATTACAAGACAAGACTTGGCTACAATTATGTACAGATATATAAAAGCTCAAGGAAAAGGATTTACAGGACTTTGGTCATTCTTCCTTGATTACCCAGATAAAGAAAATATATCTGAATATGCTTTTGAGGCAGTTTGCTACATGACTAAAGAAGGCATTTTAAATGGCAAAGATGGAGGAATGTTCGATCCTATAGGATTAGCTACAAGAGCTGAGACAGCTGCAATAATGCAAAGATTAGGAAAATAGGAGGACAGAAGTATGTCACTTTACGTAAATTTTACTACGAGAAAACCGTACACTATAGCAGAATTATTTGAAACGATAAAAGACTACAATTTTTCAATGGGAAAACCATACATGGCAAAACAAGGGCTATATGATGTTATTGCGTTTCCAGAAGTTGATGAATTTAACCAGGTAGTAATTGCTGCGAATGAATTCGGAAATACTGGTCCATTTCAAAAATGGGTTATTATAAAGCAAAGTCATAAGGCTGGATTGGGAAATATGGCGAAGAATGGAATTCTTGATATGGCCACATCTGGTATAACAGGAACTTTTAGTCTTTTGGGTAAGAATGCGCATGATGCCCGAAAAATGGTTGATAAGCTTGCTGAAGAAATAAAAAGTCTTAATTTATAATTTAAGAAACAGAGACTCGAGCGGATGCCCGAGTCTCTACTTGAATGGAATGCCAAGTTATGATATACTTTGTCCAGAAAATAAATATCTGTTTCGAGTTTTACCATGACTATTGTAAAACACATAAAGGAGGAAGCAACCATGAACATTGTTATGATTGTATGCACAGTGCTAATCATTTGCTTATTTATTGCGTTCTTTCGGAAAGATGGCTACTCTAAAGTATTGTCAACTATGATTTCTGTCTTGTTTGGAATCTTTGAAATTGCTTTTGCATTTTACCATCCATTACTTTGGGGGATTCACGCTGGCACAGTTGTCTTAACGTATGTGTATTATTATTTTGCTAAGAGAGGATTGCATGGTATTTGGAATAAAGAATTTCCGTTCTTGATTTTCTTCTATTCTTTTGTTACTGTTGCTTCATTTAGCTTTCTTTTAGGCGTTATTGAGTCCATATTTGGACGATTCTTTTAATTGGTATAGCCACCTTCTTTTTGAGGGTGGTTTTTATTGTAAAACAGCTTGAATATTATGTAAATTTGTGTTATTATATGTCGGTAACTCAATTACTATATGTGACCTTTACAATTAAGGAGGAGGGAAGCACCATGTCCAAGGAAAAACAGCGTAGGGAAGTACTTCATGTTCCAGATGACCTTCACGGAATACTAGAACCTCGAGGATGGCCTGAGAAGAAAGAAGAGGATAGTTCCATGCCAAAGGAAGATAAGCTTAAGGAAGTGCTTCATGTTCCAGATGACCTTCACGGAATACTAGAACCACAGGGATATTCAGATGAGCAGAAGGAGAAAGAGAAGAAGAAAAAAAAGAAGAAGAAGGAAGAAGGCAAGAAAAAAGAGAAGACTTTAGATACCGTTGTTCTTCATCATCTTTGTCCTGTTTGCAAGTACGAAACCGATGAGGTTTGCCGGGTCTTTGTTAGGGCATCGGCAGCGTTTGCGGACTACATTTTCATTAAAGAGCTCAATGGCCGAAGAGGCTTTATTAGGATGAGAGAATTTAAAGCTATGTATTGTCCAAATTGTGGTGTTTGGCTTTCTACGGACGTTTGTGAGAGAAAGACAGAATATACTCCTGAAAATGGAGGTAAGAAGCAATGATAATTTTGCTTGTATGCGTTTTTCTTTATGTAGGTATTAGGTGTATAGCTGGTATAGAAGGAAAACGTGAACATAGAGGATATGTACGCTATTGTAATCCACCGAAAGATTGGGAGCCATATCCTAATATGAAGTAATTAAAAAACCTTGGCATATTTGCCAAGGTTTTTATTTGTATTAAATTATGTTTATATATTACTATTCATAATTGTATTAGGAGAAAAGACACTAATATCCTGTTTTATTCCTCCCTCAAAAAAAGCCGGAATGTCTTGTTTTAAAATAAATACCAATACTATTGTAAGGACAAGAAATACAAGGCCAATTATAAGAAATGATTTAAGTGCATTATCTATCTTCTTCTTTTTATTTTCATCTGAGTTATTATTAAATAGTTTAAGAATTAAGCTAATAAAAAATCCAAATACAAAAACAAGTGTAGCATAATAAAAAACATCCATAATAGAATTTAATGTATGAAAAAGTGGAGTATAATTGTATTCTTTAGCAATTTCTATGCATCCGAAAATAACTCCTATATGATATATACTTCTTTTTGGACTAGCATAAAATAATGTGATTATTCCAGTAGAAGCGGCAACTATCCATTTGTGAGGTGTTGCTTTCTTTAAATCTTTTTTACTTACTTCTTCTTTTTTTGCATAATTTCTAATTGCAGGAGAATTTACTTTTTTAAGTTCCACTTTGAGTGCCCCCCTCTAATAATTTCTTTTCAATTGAAGAATATGCCGAGTTATAATACTTTTGCATAAATATTGGATTGTTTTCTTTATACATTTGTTCAGCAATGTTATCTGCAACTTCTATTATAATCCTTTGAATCTCACAAGTAAATGGTGATGTTTTAGTAGGGTCTCCACTAAATGATTTATTAATACAAGAACATGTGTGATTACATCTTTTTCTGTAAGTGCAATCCTTGCAATCATCTAATTCTTGTTTTAAATTGTTATGAACTTCTAGTTGTCTTTCCGGATTGATGCCATTATAGCAATCGCCTATTTCATATTGTTTATCATACATAAATTGCATACAAGGGTATAGCTTGCCATCAGTACCTAGATTTGCCCCTCTTAGGCCAACTGAACAATTATCATTAACATCTTTTTTATCATCTATATAGCTAAATATTTTTTCATCTATTTCTAGAATATCAAATTCTTGCTCAAGTCGCATTTTTTCCATGTATAATTTTGATATCTTTTCGAATTCTTCTTTTAGTATTACTAAATCTTGATCATTCCAATCATTTGTAAAATCATACTGAAGGCTTATCTTCTTAAATCCTAAATTTAATAAGCTTTCTACACTGCTATATAAATCTTTTTCGTTATTTCTAGTAACTACAGGAACAGCAACTGGTTCGCGAGATACTTCTAGTAGTTTTTTTACATTCTTTTGAACAATATCATATGAACCTTTTTGATCACCGTAGAGCCTATTTCTGTTATGAACTTCACTGCTACCATCTATGCTTATTGAAATAGAAATGAATTGATTATTCTTAACAAACTCAATAAAGTCATCATCAATTAATGTAGCGTTTGTTGTCATATTATATAAAAAGGTGGTTTTGCTTTTTTTGGATTTAATATAATCCGATATTTCATATATTAAAGATTTTTTAAGTAAGGGTTCACCACCAAAAAAAGTAATAACACAAAACTTATCATCGCTTTTTACTTCAATGTCGATTAATGATTTTACCATTTGTATATCTATCTGATTATTTTTGTGTGTTCCTTTTTCATAACAGTATTTGCAATTCATATTACAATTATCTGTTAGATAAATAGTATAGTTCATTTTAGTTATTTATTTCCTTTCACAGAAAATGGGACGGTTCTTTTTTTCTATATTAGCAGTCTTACTAGGGGAAAGCAAGCGAATGAATGGAATGGAATAATTTTAAGATAATTTAATATTGTTCTATTTTTTGTGTTATACTATAAAAAAGGGGAGATAACTAGTGAAGATAGCTTGTCCTAATTGTGGTGCAGATATAGTATATGATATATCAAAGCAAAAGGTTCACTGTGACCACTGTAACCAGGATTTTGATCCATCTATAATGATAGAAAATACAAAAAAATATAGAAGATATAGAGGATACACGTGTAGTTCGTGTGGGGCAGAACTTGCTGTTTCAGAACAAGAATATACGGCACGTTGTTCTTACTGCAAAAGTCAAGAATTAATAGAAAATAACTATGTTGAAGAACTAGACCCTGATGGGATTATACCATTTAAATATACTAAGGAAGAATTTATAAAAAGAATTAAAAAACATTTAAGCAACCATTTTCTTGCTCCCAAAACTTTTAAGGATGGCATGGATTATAAGAATATTTCCGGATTATATGTTCCTGCAATTATGTACGAAATGGAAGGACAAGGAAGTGGCTTTTATAGCGTCAGCTACGGCGATTCGACGAAATACTATCGTTGTGATTTTAAAGAGAAATTTTCAGTTATAATAGATGCCAATAAAACTGTTTCGGATAGTATGATGAAAAACTTAGCCCCTTATAGTCAAAATGATATAGTTCCTTTTTCAATTGGATATATATCTGGATACTCTATATTAAGAAATAACGATTTACCCGAAAAGCTTGATTTTCTGGCAAAATCCGAAACTATAAATATAATTACGGACGACATTACATCTTCAAAAAGAGTAGAAGGTATAATGGATGACATTACATCTTCAAAAAGAGTAGAAGGTATATTGGGAGATATAAAGAATGTTAATAAAAAGTTGCTATTTCTGCCTATTTGGTCAATAGACTGTTATTATAAAGGTAATAAGTATTTGTTTTACTTTAACGGTGTTACTCGGAAAGATAGCAGGTGAAATACCTTTTAAAAGAGACTATAAAAAACTCCTTTATAAAATAGCAATCATTTATTTTTTATTATTTTTTATATTTGTTTTTGTATTATCAACGGCACTAAAAAATAATGATATCCCCATTTTCTTTTCTGTTTTCTCTATAGTACTAGTAGTAATTCTGTGTGCTCTGGCTTCACACTCTGATAAATATAAGGTAAACAAGTTAAAAAATGCTCAGCGAATGTTAAAATCACAAAATTTAGAACATTATAAGTACTATTCCGAGTCAGATTATATGACGGATTATCTAAGGAGTAAAAGAAGCGCCAAAAATGAATACCACAAAATTCATAGCAGCATTTTTAATTCATAATATAATTAAGGGGAGATAACTAGTGAAGATAGCTTGTCCTAATTGTGGCGCAGACATTATATATGATATATCAAAGCAAAAGGTTCACTGTGACCACTGTAACCAGGATTTTGATGCATCTATAATGATGGAAGCTACAAAAAAATATAGAAGGTATATAGGGTACACGTGTAGTTCGTGTGGAGCAGAGCTTGCTGTTTCTGAGCAAGAGCAATCGACTCGTTGTGCGTATTGCAAAAGCCAAGAACTAATACAAAATGAACTAATTGAAGAACTAGAGCCGGATGGAATTATACCATTTAAATACACTAAGGAAGAGTTTGTTAAAAACACTAGAGAGTATATCAATAAACGAAAGCTTGCTCCAAAGGAATTTAGAGATGGTATAGATTATAATTCTGCTGATGGAATATACGTTCCATCTATGATATACGATATTAAAAGTGACGGAACAGCTTTTTATGAATCAAAAGCGCAAACCATTTGCTTTTATAAATACGATTATGATGAAAAATTTACAATGTTTATGGATGCAAATAAAATGATAAAAGATGATATGATGAGAGAATTATCACCATATAATCTAAATGAAATTAAGCCATTTTCAATTGGATATATTGCAGGATATTCAATACTTCGAAATAATGAAGATATTAATAAACTTGCTGAAAAAGCTGTAAGTAAGGCAGATGAAGTAATACAAGGTGATATTTTATATATAAAGCCGGTAAAATTTTTTCCGAATACAAAGATTACGAAACAGAGATTGGTGTACTTACCTATCTGGTTTTTGGAAAGTAAATATGATGATAAAAAATATTTATTTTATATTAATGGAGTTACTGGAAAGATAACAGGAGATATTCCTATTAGAAAAAAATATCACAAGTTCTTAACAATTGATTTTGCAATAACTATTGCTATTGCAGTATTATTGTTTATTTCTGTTCCTTTGTTATTAAATAATAGTTTTAGTGATTTTTATTTGCAATTTGCACCGATATACATGCAAGTATTTTTGTTTTCGGTAATGGCTTTATTATATGGAATTACGCGAAAATATAGTGTCAATAAAAATGCTGAACCACAAAGAAAAATCAAAATGAAAAAACTAAAAAAAAGCAAGTACTTTGCCGTTAGAGAATTGCCTAAATTAGGTCTAGAAAAATACCGAAAAGATATTGAAGAATGTGAAAGAAGATATAATAGGAGGAATAATAAAAACCAAGACACTTTTTAAGTGTCTTGGTTTAATTATCATTTTATGCATCATATTTGTATTCAATATCATTAAAGTAGTATGTATAATCGTCATCTTTTAGTTCCAATTGCTTAATTCCATTTTCTATTTTTATCATTCCTGTTCTTGTGTAATTATTGTTATATTTCAAAACTAATTGTTGGTTATCATATGAATATGTACCTTCTCCGTTGCCTTCAGAAACTCCAGGGTATATTTCAACAAATGTATTGTCACTATTAAATTGTAACTCGCCATATCCATATTGGTGAATTCCTTTACCATAGTGTTCGTCTAGTTCTATTTCTTCACCATTAGAGTCCTTAAGATGTCTGATTTGCCATTTAGTAGTTATCAACGTATCTAAATATGAATTGCTATTTGTATTAGGCTCGTCAATTGGATTGCTAAGTTCATTGTTTCCTAATTTATATTCAATATCATTAAAGTAGTACGTATAATCGTCATCTTTTAGTTCCAATTGCTTAATTCCATTTTCTGTTTTTATTATTCCTGTTCTTGTGTAATTATTGTTATATTTCAAAACTAATTGTTGATTATCGTATGAATATGTACCTTCTCCGTTGCCTTCAGAAACACCAGGGTATATTTCAACAAATGTATTATCACTATTAAATTGTAACTCACCATATCCATATTGGTGAATTCCTTTACCATAGTGTTCGTCTAGTTCTATTTCTTCACCATTAGAGTCCTTAAGGTGTCTAATTTGCCATTTAGTAGTTACTAAAGTGTCAAAATATGAGTCGCTTTTTGTGGTATTCTCCTCAATTGGAGTACTAACATCGTTATTTACTACTTCATTTTGTTGGGTGTTTTGAGAAACATCTTCATTATAATCAACGACATTCTCTTCTTTATTGCATCCTGTCATTAATAAAACGGTTAGACTTGCAATAACTAATAATAATTTTTTCATAGATTTAACTTCCTTTCAGCTATATTTTTTAACAACTGGGATTATAACATAAAAGTACTTTGTTTACAATGTATGTAAATGTGGTGCCGCAGATTGCTTAAAAATGTTCCAGCGAAATTTCAGAGTCTAGAATGGATACCTAAAAGAGAACGCTCCATCTTTTCTGCTCTTTTGAAGCAGTTGGAAAGAAAAGGAGCGTTAAATTTAATAGTTTGTATTGCAGTAGAGTTATATTAACATGGTATTTTTAGTACCCTACGGCAGTTACACCGTATTCAGCTTGTTCATTCGTAAAGCCTTCAAATTCTAATTGTTCTTTTAGGCCTTGCCTAGAAAAAGAAGAAAAATCTAAATATGTTTTTGCTTTTTTGGCAGCTTGTTCATTCCAATTAGCTCCACAATTATTTACACCATACTGTGCTTCATCAGATGAAAACCCTTCAAATTCCAATTGTTCCTTTAAACCCTTTTCTGAAAAAGCTGTAAATGCCAAATATGACTTTGCTTTGTTAAGAGCATTTTTTTGCCCTAAAGATATAATTCCGTTAGTTTTGCTGCTCGAATCAGATTGATTACTAGTATTACCTTTATTTGAGAGCTTTGCAGTATTTGTAGTTGCATCATAATCAACATTTAATCCTGCAAGTTGCGCAACATTTCTTAAAGGTAAATATGTTCTATCGTGATAGGTGATAGGGTATTGAACTTCTCCAGTTGTTTCGTCTTTAAATGTTTGCACTTGATCATTTAAGCTAACTTTAATTTCTGTATTTTGTATTGCCTGAATTGCTTGATTAGCGCCAACTACAGTAAAACCACCAATCATAAAACCAGCTAAGGCACCAAAAATCACTTTTAAGTCGCTTTTCATTAAACTCATCCTCTCGTTTCAATTTAGTTATTAAAAATATTATATCATACTTACATTTTTAACAGCACAATAATAAATATGAAAAGCGAGTGGTTCAAACTTAGGCACAGAGAAAAAATAGGGTTGGGAGGGCTTGAACCCACAGACTTCAGGGTCACAACGTGGCATTCTAATACTTACATAGCATAGCGTAAAATAAAAAAGAGGATGTTGTTTCTCTTTTCTTTTTTGTGCTATACTTTAAGAAAAACAGGAAATATTTTATTGTTAGGAGGAATAAAAATGGGGTTATTTGACCTTTTTAAGAAAAAAGAAGATGCCTTAGGAAATCAACTTGAAAGTGATTTGAATATGGATGCTCAGAGTCCAAATTCGTATACATCCATGAGTGACGTTGTACTTACGGAATCGTCAAGTTTTAAAATGACTGTTGAAGATGTTTTTACAATTACAGGAAGAGGCACTGTTGCATGTGGTGTTGTTGAATTTGGAGAAATTCACATGAGAGATGATGTTAAAATTCAAACACATGATAAAGTGATAAAAACTGTAGTTACCGGAATTGAAATGTTTCGTAAACTGAAAGATACGGCTCAAGCAGGAGATAATGTTGGATTGCTTCTTCGTGGCGTTGATAGAAGTGAAATTCAAAAAGGAGATATAGTTTATAAAAATTAACTGGTTCGAATCTAGGTCCGGGCAAAAAAATAAGGCCGGGAGGATATGCTCGTCCTGAAGGACTCGCAGATTCCTTCGGAATGCCCCCCTGAAATCACTTCGCACTTTGTGCTCGTGCTTTCTTGCGGTTCGAATCTTCTGATCCTAAGCCATAAAAAAATAGACACCATGAGGTGTCTATTTTTTTATTGGCTGGGCCGGGAGGATTCGAACCGCCGAAATGCCAGAGTCAAAGTCTGGTGCCTTACCACTTGGCTACGGCCCAATAAAAATGAAATTATGTGGCGTAATTTCAAGGTGATTATTTGTAGTTTTAAAAAAGTGGGGTGAAAGATGGGACTCGAACCCACGGCCTCCAGGGCCACAACCTGGCGCTCTAACCAACTGAGCTACATCCACCATTACTACAAAGCAACAATTATTCTAACGTATTTTGCCTCTAATGTCAATATTTAGCTCATCAAAAGCTTAATATATTGACATTCGGGCTTAAATTATGTACACTTATGACACGCTATTATAGATTGATAATTTCTCCGAATTGGAGAGAGGACTTTTGCACCAATAGAAATTATTTTAGGAGGTGCTAGCGATGATTACTTTTGTCCATGAAGAAACGGGTGAGGTATTTTACCGTGTGCCTGTTGCTACAGATCCAAAGATTCGATATAGTGTTTTTCTTGGTGAAGAGCTTATTGGATCTACTGCTGGGTCAAGGAAGGAGTCTATCTTGATTGATACTCCTCGTGATGGGCATTTCTTTTTCAAGCTTCAAGACCTTGAAAAAATGCTTAAGAAAGAGATGGTTTCTAAGGCTCATTTCTTTAGTGCAGGACGGAAACTTTGAAGCTAAGCTGGGCATTTCGCCCGGCTTTTTTTATGTTAAAATTCATTTTTTTGTTTATTTATAGCATATTTTATGTTAATATGTAATGGGCTAAGAGGTGAAACAATGTATAGATTTAAAACAAATTCAATAGATGAAACAAAAGAATTAGGGCGAATGCTAGCTAAATACCTAAAAAAAGGTGATATAGTCGTATTAAATGGTGAACTAGGGAGTGGAAAGACTGCCCTAGTTACTGGTTTTATGTCCTTTTTTAACCGCGAAAACGATATTTCATCACCAACGTTTACGATAGTTAATGAGCATGAGCTTAGCGATGATGAAAAGTTATTTCATTTTGATGTTTATAGGCTCGAGAATGAAGACGAATTTTATGCAATTGGCGGTGAAGAATACTTTGAAAAAGGGATTTCTTTTATAGAATGGGGAGAAAGAATAGCAAATGCCTTGCCAAAATGCTATTTGGAAATACAAATTGAAAAAGAAGAAGAAAATGAAAATGTTAGAGTATTTAACTTTATTCCTCATGGGAATAGATATGAAGAACTAATTAATGATATAGAAATAAAGCAGAAGGAGGCGTAATTTTGAGAATACTATCAGTTGGTACTTCGGGCAAAAATTGTACCGTTGCAATTTTAGAAGATGAGATAATAAAAAAAGAAATAAATAATCAAGAAGGGCAAACACATTCTCAAACTTTAATGCCACAAATAAAAGAAATTATGGAGGCAGAAAATTTAAATTTTGACATGATAGATGCATATGCAGTTTCAGTAGGACCAGGCTCTTTTACAGGAATTAGAATAGGTGTTTCAACTATTAAGGGATTTTGCATTTCTCATCCCAAGAAAGTATTTGATGTTCCAAGCCTTCTTGCCCTCGCATATAATGTTAAAGATTTTAGAGGGACTATTGTTTCTTGTATAGATGCTAAAAATGATAATGTTTATTCTGCTATATATGATAATACAAGTGGTATACCACAATTATTAGGAGATTATATTTCAGATAATGTTGAAGTGCTTATTGATAAAATAAAAGGTATCAAGGGTTCAGTTATTATTGTTGGTGATGGCGTAAACTTATTAAAAGAACGTATTCATCTAGATAATGTTGAATATGCTAGTGAAGATAAGAATATTGAATATGCAAGTTCAATAGCATTTGCTGCGATTGATATGGATAAGGAAAATAAAGCTACTACAGGTACGTTACTTTCGCCGCTATATTTAAAAAAATCTCAAGCAGAACGTGAACTTGAAAGTAAAATTAATTAGGGGTAAAAATGATTACTATTAGAAAAGCGGAAAAAGAAGATATTGATGCTATTTACGAAATAGATAAGGCATCTGTTCCAATTCCTTGGTCAAAAAATTCGATTGAAGAAGAATTATTAAATATGCTCGCAAAGTTTATAGTGGCAGTAGAAAACGAAGAAGTGATTGGATTTGCAATTTGTTGGTTTGTAATGGATGAATGCCATATTGGAAATATTGTAGTTTCGCCAAATTGTAGGCATCAAGGTATTGGAAAGAAAATGTTAGAAGCACTACTAGAAGGTACGAAAGAGCATATGACAAATTATATTACTCTTGAGGTAAGGGTTACAAATAGCATAGCAATTAGCCTTTATGAAAAGTTTGGATTTAAAGAGGTATGTGTGAGAAAGCATTATTATAAAAATCCAGATGGAACTTATGAAGATGCTTTAATTATGAGCAAAGACTTATATTAAATTTTAATTAAAAACGTCAAAAAGTTGCATTTTATGCAACTTTTTGTGTTATCATTTTATATGGATTATTATAGCTTACTTTAGATAAAATTATATAAATGAAAAACAAAGGAGAAAATAAAAATGGCGAAAACACGTGAACTTAGCTATACACAGCTAAAAAAAGAGTGTGATCCTTCAATTTTTAAATTTAAGAGTACAAAAGAGGTTGAACCATTTACTGGCATAATTGGCCAAACTAGGGGAATAGAAGCTTTTAAATTTGGAGTTAATATCGATGTCAAAGGGTACAACATATACATAGAGGGCTCTACTGGAATTGGAAAGACTGTTTTTGCGAAAAACTTTCTTCAAGATTTTGCCAAAGAAAAACCAACTCCAGATGATTGGTGCTATATTTATAATTTTGAAAATCCAAATGAACCTAAGGCTTTATCGCTTCCTGCAGGAACAGGAAAAACCTTTAGAGATGAAATGGATGCTTTTATAGAAACTGTCAAAACGGAAATTAGAAATGCGTTTTCTAATCGTGATTTTGAACAGGAAAAAGAGAATATCAAAAAAGATATCGAAGATAAAAAATTAAAACTTATTGAAAAGCTTAATAAAGATGCTGCAAGACTTGGATTCCAAATCAAGAATTCAGATAGTATATATTTTCTTCCGATGATAGATGGAAAAGCGCTTAGCGAGGAAGAATTTAATGCGCTTCCACAAGAAACAAAAGATGTATTTGAGAAGAATTCTAAAGAAATTCAACAAGAAACAATTGAAGTCATGAAAAAGATTAAAGACATGGAAGCAAAGGCAGCAGAAAAGATTGGTTCGTGGCAAAATAACATTGCATTATTCGCAGTATCAATTAAAGTAAATGAACTTAAGACAAAATACAAGAAATATCCAATAATTCAAGATTTCTTAAAGGGAATCCAAAACGATATTATTTCTAACATTGATTCATTTGTGATTGACGAGCAAAAATTAGCAAATATACCACCACAAATGAGACCAGAAAAACCTTGGAATAAGTATCGTGTTAATCTAATTGTAGATAATTCAGAATTACAGGGCGCACCAGTAATAACTGATTCAAATCCAACGTTCTTCAATCTTTTTGGAAAACTTGAATATGAAAATTCTTATGGAATGATGCGTACAGATTATACCCTTATTAAGCCAGGTCTTGTACATAAGGCAAATGGGGGATATTTGATTCTACAAATTAGAGACTTGTTATCAAACCAAATAATTTGGGATTCATTTAAAAAGGTTTTACGAACTAAAAAGATATACGTTGATACTTTAAAAGATTATCAAATGAATGCAGTTGCTCTAGCTGGACTTAAGCCAGAACCAATACCAGTAAAACTTAAAGTTATTCTTGTAGGTTCAGCTTCTATCTACCAGCAATTGTTAAATATGGATGAAGACTTTAGAAAACTATTTAAAGTAAAAGTTGAATTTGATGATGATGCTCCTAGAACAGAAAGTACAATGAATAAAATCGCATCATATATTCATAGCTTCTGCGAATACGAAAAATTACCACACTATAATCCAGGCGCTGTTGCAAAGGTTATTGAATATTGTTCACGTGAAGTTGAAAATCAAAATAAATTATCAACACAATTAAGTGAAATATGTGAAATTCTTGGTGAGGCATGTACATGGGCAAAGATGGATGGAGCAAAAGTTGTAACCGCTGACTATGTTAAACGAGCAATTGACCAACGTATTGAAAGAGTTAATAAATATGATCAGCATTTAGTTGAGATGATTCAAAACGGAACTATCATGATTGATACTCAAGGCGAAAAGATTGGACAAATTAATGGTTTATCAATCATGAAAATGGGAGATTTCTGTTTTGGAAAACCAGCAAAAATTACTGCTAACACATATGTAAGTAAGAGCGGTATCGTAAATATCGAACGTGAAGTTTCAATGTCAGGTACATCACACTCAAAAGGTGTTATGATTTTATCTGCATACATTGGAGAAAAATTTGCTCAAGATGGTCCTCTTACTCTTGGTGCTAGTCTATGTTTTGAACAATTATATAGTGGAGTAGATGGAGATAGTGCTTCTTCTACAGAGCTATATGCGCTTTTATCATCACTTTCAGAATTGCCAATTAAGCAAAATATTGCAGTAACAGGAAGTGTTAACCAAAAAGGTGAAATTCAGCCAATTGGTGGAGTTACAGATAAGATTGAAGGATTCTTTAATATTTGTAAACTAAGAGGTTTAACTGGTGATCAGGGCGTTATGATTCCTTATCAAAACATTAAGAACTTAAATTTAAACGATGAAGTAATAGCTGCGGTTAAAGCGGGAACATTCCACATTTACCCAGTAAAGAACATTGATGAAGGAATAGAAATTCTAACAGGTGTTCCTGCTGGAAGGCTTAATAAAGATGGTAATTACACAATGGGCAGTGTAAACTATCTTGTAAATCAAAAGCTTGAAAAATATTCAAAGGCCCATAAAGAAGGTAAATAGTAGGTAGTAGGAGAAGTATATGGAAGAATTGTTTAAGGGATGGTTTCAGGATGCACAAGGTAATATGACAGCATTTAATACAACCCTTTCAAAAGTATTACCAATTTTGATAACAATCTTAATTGCGCTAATTGTTATTCACTTTGTAATGAAAGCAATAGCAAAAATAATTAAAAAATCTAAAGTACCTAAAAATGTTCATTCTTTTGTTATTTCTGGAATTAGATTTGCATTATATTTTGTTGTTGCATTAATGGTATGTAGTAAACTTGGAATAGATATTACATCGCTTGTTGCTGCATTTAGTATTGTAGGAGTTGCAGTTTCACTTGCAATTCAAACATCACTTTCGAATGTTATGGCAGGGTTTAGCTTGCTTGCTACAAAACAGTTTGAAGTCGATGATTATATTGAGGCAGGTGGAGTACAGGGAACAGTACTTAGAATTGGGCTTTCTACATGTAAACTAAAAACCTATGATGGAAAAGATATTTATATTCCAAATTCTAGTATAATTGCAGATAAGATAATTAATTATACAAGAGAGCAATATAGAAGAGTGGATATTACAATTGGGGCTTCATATAACGAAAACTTAAGTAAAGTAAAAGGTGCATTAGCAAGAGTAGTTGAAGATACAGTACTAATTAATAAAGAAAAAGAAGTATTTATTGGAATTACAAAATTTGCAGAAAGTGCGGTTGAATATACTGTAAGAGTTTGGGTAAATACTACTGACTATTGGACAGTATATTTTGAAATGCTTGAGAGAATTAAACTTGAATTTGAAAAACAAAATATCGAAATTCCATATAATCAAATGGATGTTCATATTAAGAATAATTAATAATATTTAAAAAGAGGGTGAAGATATATGAAAAAGTTATTATTATATGTTGTAGTTGCTACTTTTATAGTCACAACAGCTACTATGATTTTTTGTACTGTTTTTACAGCAATTCAGCAAAACTCAATGTATCAAACTGCGGAAACAGATCCACAATTATTAGTATACAAAGAACTTGGTGATGAGCTAAAAGCAGGCGAAGAGGAATGGAAGAAAGTAAATAATGTTACTGGTGATATTTCAAGTGAATATGCAGGCCTTTACATTTCAGGTTTTGCTATTTCAGCTCAATTAAACTTTGCGATGTACTATTTCTATGCTTTAGCTGCTGGAGTTGTTATTGGGTTACTAGCGTACTTTGTTTTTGGAAGAAAAAAGCTAAGTAATGAATAAAACTAAAAAAGGAGTGCATTTGCACTCCTTTTTATTATCTTAACTAGATAAAAGATATAAAATTCCCAATAGAATAATGCCAAGTAAGAATAATCTCAAGATTATCCGTACAATAGCGCGAATAGGGTGGTCATCGAGAAGGAAAATCCATAATAAAAGCCATTTAAGCAAGGTAATTCTCCTTTCTTTATGATTGTTGCTAAAAAATGCCACAAACCGTTTAGATTATCGTAATATCATGGCTATTATACTAGCATCTGGACCAAAATTCAATAATTCTTGACATTTTATGTAAAGTGTGCTAGAATAATCATCGTAAGAGTGTGCATACCTTTTTAAGGAAGCTGCACAGCCAAGCGTTGATTGGTACACTTTATTTGAGAAATAACTCATAAAGGAGTCTTAAATAGATTTCTTTGTGAGTTTTTTTATGACCTCACCGGCTGATGCATATCAATAATTTGACTTCTACAAAGTGAAGAAAGGGGAATCAACATGTCCAGCATTGCAAATAGAGAAGAAAACTTCTACCGGAAGAACCTTCGCAAAATCATCGTTGAGACAGTGCTAACTTCAATTGGCGCTGGATTCTGTGTTCCTGTGATAACGATATTCTGGAATTCTGTTGGAATGAATCAGGTTGACATTGGCATTACCCAGATGGCTTTCACACTTGTCGTTTTTGCGCTCGATATTCCTATGGGATACATTGCGGACCGGTTCGACAGGAAAATCTTAAACATTATTGGCGACTTTGGTGCGGGACTTTCTTTCGTTTTCTATGCCTTTGCGCAAAACATGTTTATGTGTGTTGTTTCGGAATGCTTATTAGGAATTTCTGCAGCGATGACTAATGGAGTTGATCAAAGCTTCATTAAGTTCAATTGCGATAAGATTGATGAAACTGGAAATCTCTTTAAGAGAATAAACCTCAAGGTACATACGGCACGGTATATTTCTCTTCTGACAGTTACGATTCTTGGAGGATTCATCGCCAAATTTGATATGCGTGTTTGCATCGCTGCATCTTTCTTGCCATATTTTCTTGGCGGAATTATCGCATGTTCTATTAAAGATGAAAATGCAAAACTTAAGAGTGAGCATAAAAACTTCTTTAAGAGTATGTATAAATCCTTTAAGAAAATAATGGAGAAGAAAGACACGCGTGCATATCTTTATAGTTATGTCCTTGGAAACGAGATAACGCATTCTCAGATTTGGGTTTTTACACCACTTCTTGTCTTGTGCGGAGTGCCAGTTGAAATTGTGAGTGTTGGATGGGCGCTAAACTACGTGACTCAAGTAATAGGTTCGAAGCTTTCCGAAAAGATGGTAAACTTCAAGACTTCGCGGAAGTTTATTGTTCCTGTTATTATTGAGCTCACATGGATGCTTATCATTATCATCAACACCAATATTATTACGGTATGGCTGTTTGCACTTAATGGATTTGTTCATGGGCTTATTGCTGGCAATTTGATGACTTCTTTGCAGGAGTCTGTGAGTAATGAGGTGCAAACAAGTATTGTATCGGTAGCGTCGACAGGAGCAAGGCTTCTTTATATTCCACTTGTCTTTATCATCAATGCGCTGGGAAATATTGAGCTTCAGTATGCCCTCGTTGGCACTTGTGCAATCTTTTTGCCTCTGTGTTCGTTCGTGTATATGAAACTTAGAAAAATTGAGAACACGCCTGAATAGGCGTGTTCTTTTTTTATTCCATTAATTTACTCCATTCTTCAAATAAAGAATCATTTTTTTCTTTAAGTTCAGTTATTCTTTGAGATATTTCAAGTGCTTTTTCATAATTTGAACCAACTTCGGAAGTTAAAGAAAGTGCTTCTAATCTTGCAATTTCGGCCTCATTTGCTGATGTATCTTCTTCAATTTTCTTAAGTCTATTTTGTTTTTTGCGTTCTTGGGCTTCTTGTTCTTTCTTTTCTTTGTATGAAGTGTTTTTTGGTTTTACATCTTTTATTACTTCATTTTGTATATCATTTTGAATATAAAAATCATAGTTTCCTTTAAACTCTTTTGCTCCAGTTTTATCTAATTTATAAATTCGATTTGCTAATTTATTAATAAAATATCTGTCATGGGAAACAATAAGCATTGTTCCTTCATAACTTTGCAAAGCTTCTTCTAAAGCCTCTCTAGAAAGAATATCTAAGTGGTTTGTAGGCTCATCGAGAATTAAAAAGTTAGATTCTGATAGCATAATTGTAAGTAAGGAAATTCTAGCTTTTTCTCCACCGCTTAAGTCCTTTATTTCTTTAAAAGCATCTTCACCTTTAAAAAGAAAGATTGCAAGTGCGCTTCTAATTTCGGTATTTGTAAGTGTAGAGTGAAGGTCTTTTATATAATCAAATATTGTTTGATTACTTGATATTTCATCACCAGTTTGGCTATAATAGGCAATCTTTTGATTGCTTCCAATTAGGTATTCTCCGCTAGAAGCAGGTTCTTTTCCGAAGAAGAATTTTTAAAAGTGTAGTTTTTCCGCAACCATTTGGTCCAACTATAAATACTTTCTCTTGTTTTAAAACATTCATGTTAACGTTTTCAAAAAGCAATTTATGTTCAAAACTTTTTGAAAGGTTTTTAGTAACTACAACTTCTTGGTTGCCTCCAGATACTACTTTAAAGTGAAACTTCATTTTTTCCATTTCTTCGTCCGGTGCTACAAGTGTGCTTTCTAATCTATCAATTGATTTTTGCTTTGATTTTATAGTTACGTAGTTTCTTTCTTGATTCCATCTTTTTTGTTGTTCTATTATTTTTTCAATTCTATTTATTTCTTTTTGCGTTTGATCATATTGTCTTTGCAAAGTTTTATTCTTTTCTCTTTTAAGCTCTACATATTTTGAATAGTTTCCACTATATATGCTTACTCTGTGACTTTCTAGTTCTATTGTTTCGTTCGTAACTTTGTCCAAAAAATATCTATCATGAGATATTACAATATAGCTTCCTCTATAATTTAATAAAAAGTTTTCTAACCACTCGATTGAGCTTATATCTAAATTATTTGTTGGTTCATCAAGTAATAAAAGGTTTGAGTTAGAAAATAGCAATTTTGCAAGTATTAATTTTGTCTTTTGGCCCCCACTTAGGTTTTCTACTTTTAGTTCTAGTTCCTTTTCTTCAAATCCTAGACCGATTAGAGTAGAGTGAGCAATACTTTTATATGTTAGTCCGCCTTCTTTTTGATAGGTATCTTCTAAGTTATGTTTTTCTAAAATTAGCCTGTTTAGTTCCTCATTATTAGTATCTATTTGAGAAGCATTATTAAGTTGCATGATTGTATTATTAATATTTGACTCGGATGATTTTTCCTCGATTTTATTTTGAAGTTCTTTAACTTTTTCCTCAATATCTAAAAGGTTTTGCTTTATTGTTAAAAGTTCTTCATAAACATTATTTTTACTATTTTTTAATACAAACTGTTCAACGTATCCAATTTTTAGATTTTTATTTTTAAATATTTCTCCGTCATCGCAAGATAGTTCATCACAAATGACTTTAAAAAGCGTTGTCTTACCAGAACCATTTATTCCTACAAAGCCAAGCTTATGTCCATCTTCAATTGTGAAAGAAACATCTTTAAATATTAACTTATCTCCAAAACTTTTTCCTACATTGCTTAAGCTAAGTAGTGCCACTTTTCTCACCTCACATGACTTGTATTGTACCATCTTAAGCCAAAATGGACAACCTTTTTATAGGAAAAGAGCGAGTGTCTCCTTTGGGGACACGACATTGAGGAGAATTTTTTCTCCTTTGGGGACACGACATCGAGGAGAATTTTTTTGCCTTTGGAGAGATAACGGTCGAAAAGTCAAATAGTCACAGTTTAATTTATAACATGTATTTACACTAAATTTGGCAATATATATAATATTAATATGTTAATCAAAGAAAGGTGAAGAGTTTTGGACAGAGAAAAAAAGATTATAAAAGTTAGTTTTCAAGGAATTGCAATGAATTTGTTTTTGGTTTTATTTAAAGCAATTGTGGGCTTTATAGCAAATTCCATTGCAATTATATTAGATGCTGTAAATAATTTAACGGATGCTGTTTCTGCAATTATAACAATTATTGGAGCAAAGCTTTCTGGAAAAGCACCAGATAAGGAGCACCCATTTGGGCACGGAAGAATAGAATATTTTGCTGCAGTAATTATTTCTGCTATCGTATTAGGAGCAGGTATTACGTCGCTTAAGGAATCATTTTTAAAGATTCTTTCTCCTGCAGACGTTCATTATGAGTGGTATACACTTTTGGTAATCATTGTTGCTATTTTTGTAAAATTCTTCTTTGGTGGATATGTTAAAAATGTTGGAAAGCAAATTGATTCGCAGAGCCTAATTGCAACTGGAACAGATGCATTTATGGATGCAGTATTATCTTTTTCAACACTTGTAGGAGCCATTATTTTCCTTGTTTTTGGGCTTAATATAGAAGGATATTTAGGTGTAGTAATTTCAATCATAATTATTAAATCTGCGATTAGTATTTTAAAAGAAACAATTGATACTATGATAGGCCAAAGAGCAGATGCAGAACTTACGAAAAATATAAAACAAAAAATTAATGATTATAAAGAAGTGCATGGAACTTATGACTTGATGCTTCATAACTACGGTCCTTCTAAACTTATGGGGTCGGCACATATTGAACTTGATGATGATACTACTGCAAAAGAAATTCATGCATTAACTAGAAAAATATCAGAAGAAATATTTAAAGAATTTGGAATTATTCTTACACTTGGTATTTATGCTTCAAATGATAGTGGAAAAGCCAAGGTAATTAAGGAAAAATTAGAAGAAATAATTAAAGATTATACTGACGTACTTCAGCTACATGGTTTTTATTTAGATGATGAGAAAAAACAAGTTTCTTTTGATATTATAATCGATTTTAAATGTGAAAATTCAGATAATGTTAAAAATGAGATTATAGATAAAATAAAGAATTTATATCCAGAATATGAATATGAGGTTGTTCTAGATACTGATATTAGTGATTAATATAAAAAGAGGCTTGAAAACATTCAAGCCTCTTTTTGATTGCTAAATTCTTGTATATATAATTATTTATTTTTGCTCAATGTTTATATTCGTAATAAGTCCGTTTTCATCATAATCGCCTGTAACATTATATCGTAATGAGCCCGTTGCAGACTTATATGTTGATATTAGCTCTAGTAAGCTTTCTTCATCACTTATATTATTTACAGATACAATTGAAAAAGTATCCTCATCCTTGTTGTTAGCAATAACTTTATTTATTAAAGCGATGACTTGGGGCTTGGTTTGAACGGTACGAGTATAAATCTCAAATGAAGAATTAAATGCATCTACCATAAGGGTATTAACAGTATTATTAGTGTTTTCTACAATGTCTGCTGCATTGTTATATAATATAGCTCCCATACTTTCCAAAATGATAAATATAGTTATTATAAAACCCAAAATAGTCACCTCCTCATACGTTAATATAATATCATAACGTGATTTTTTTAACAAGGGAAAATATGCAAAAATAAGAACAAATGTTTACAAATTGTAATTAAAGTGCTAAACTATGTTTTGAGGGGGTGAAGTAAGTGGAGAAGAACTATGAGCATATTTATCTAGCAATTGACTTAAAAAGCTTCTATGCGTCTGTAGAGTGCCAAGAAAGAAAATTAAATCCGCTTACTACGAACCTAGTAGTTGCTGATGATAGCCGAACTGAAAAAACAATTTGCCTGGCAGTTAGCCCCTCACTTAAAAAATATGGAATACCTGGTAGAGCAAGGCTATTTGAAGTTATTCAAAAAGTAAAAGAAATAAATGCCGAAAGAAGAGCAAACGCACCAAATCATAAGTTTACTTGCAGTTCTTATGACGATATTGCTCTTTCTGAAAATCCAGATTTAGAGCTAAGCTATATAGTTGCACCACCAAGAATGAGATACTACATGGAGTATAGTCAAAAAATATATAAGATATATTTAAAATGGTTTTCAAAAGATGATATGTTTGTTTATTCGATAGATGAAGTATTTATTGATGTAACTCGCTACCTTCAAACATACAAAATGTCACCTCGTGAACTTGCAACAAAAGTTGTTCAAAATGTTCTAGACGAAACTGGTATCACGGCTACATGTGGAATTGGTACGAACTTATATCTTTGTAAAATTGCAATGGACATAGTTGCTAAGCATATGGAGCCAGATAAAAATGGTGTTAGAATTGCAGGACTTGATGAAGCATCATACAGAAAATTTTTATGGAGCCATAAACCTATTACAGATTTTTGGAGAGTCGGAAGTGGTACATCAAAAAAATTAGCTAAATATGGAATGACCACCATGGGCGATGTGGCAAGGATGTCTGTAAAAGATGAAGAGATGCTATATAAACTATTTGGCATAAATGCAGAACTTTTAATCGATCATGCGTGGGGCTATGAGCCTAGCACAATAGAAAGCGTCAAAGCGTTTAAACCAGTTACTAATAGTATTAGTGAAGGGCAAGTGTTAAGTCACGCATATGTTTTTGATAAAGCAAAATTAATTGCAAAAGAAATGGCGGAAAATATTTCAATTAGTTTGGTTCGAAAAGATCTAATTACAAGTAAGATTGTTTTAGAAATAATTTATGATGTAAGTAATCTTTATGGTTCAAAATATAACGGAGAATGCGATATTGACCACTATGGTAGAAAAGTTCCAAGACATGCACATGGAACAATTAATTTAGACCATAAAACGTCATCTAATAGAATGATTAAAGAAGCGGTTGCAAATTTGTTCGAAAAAATCGTTAATCCTAATTTACTTGTTCGAAGGATTTATATAACTGCATGTGATGTTGTAAATGAAGATGATTATAAAAATATTTTGGCTTATGAGCAAATGAATATTTTTATTGACTATAACGAACTTGAAAAAAAGAGAAAAAAAGAACAAAGTGAAAAATTCTTGCAAAAAGCAGTTATTGGACTTAAAGATAAATATGGCAAAAATTCTGTTCTAAAAGGAATGAACTTTTTTGAAGGTGCTACTGCTATTGAACGTAATGGACAAATTGGAGGACATAGAGGTTAGAATAGGGAGAAGTATATGAATTACGATCACAAATATGATGATATTATCAATATGCCAAATCATAGGTCTAAAAAGCATCCACATATGTCGCTTTATGCACGCTCCGGGCAATTTTCTCCATTTGCGGCATTAACTGGTTATGAAGATGCAGTTCGAGAAACGGGTCGAGAAGTTTTAGAACGTATTGAAATTGATGAAGAAAGAAAATTAATTATTGATGGCAAATTGCAACTAATTAGAGAAAATATATACAAAAAGCAAGAAGTAACTTTTACATTTTTTGTGCCAGATTCGAGGAAAAATGGTGGAATATATATTACTAAAGAGGGAATAGTAAAAAAGTTTGATGAACTTGGGCAGAGAATAATATTAGCCGATAAAAGTGAAATTCCAATAGAGGAGTTAATTGATGTTAGTATGGAAAACTAAAAGTCCCAGCTTGTGGGACTTTTTACTTATAAAATTGGATTTTCAATAAGAAAATAATCATTATAGTACAGAACATTTATTTTTGTATTTATACCATATGGATGATTCGTATTTTTAAGTTGATAAAGTATAAATTTATTTCCATTTCCGGGTATTGATTAATAGTTTAACAATTTGAGCAGGACGTTCATTAATAAGCAAATTATCATCCATATATCCGTATACAGTAGCTTCGATCCTTTTACCATGTTTTTTAATAATATGATTACGGTATAGAGTAGAAATTACTATATATGAGCTAACTATTGAAATAATTGCAAATGGTAGTGACATAAGTGTAGCATATGGCATGCCAGTAAAAAGAGAGAAAAAACCAAAAACTGTACCAAAACCAAATGCCACAGCAAAAATTGCTGGAAAGACAACATTCCAAAAACCGACATGTGCTTCTTTACAATTAATGACAGGATATTCCATGTTTGCATTTTCGGTAATTATGCCTGTACGGCAATTACAATATGGGCATATTTCGGAAGTGGCAGGCGCACCACAACATGAGCATCTATATCCTTCAGGTATAGTATTCATAACAATTTCTCCTTAGTATAAATTTATAATACAATAATAACACATTCGCATAAGGAAAAGCATTAACAATTTATTAAGATTCTGTGAATAAGATAGGAACGAAAGTGCTTGACAATTTATGTAAACGCCTGTAAAATACTTGCGAAACTCATACTTTAACACACGACAGCTTAATTAAGCAGTAAGGAGGAAACATCATGGATGAAATTACATTGAAATCTAGCAAACCTTTTCGTGACTATACTAAACCGGGTGGAGATTACTTGTATAATCTCGATAAGCGGGTGATTACTCATATTCTGAAAACTGGTAACCGTCGGAAAGGTCATTTGGAATTTATTGTTAGCGAAGTAGGTACAAGCGGTTATACTCAGATTCAGATTTTTTATGATGGAAAACTCGTTTATATGGCACAGGAGACTTCATCTGGAGATTGGTGGGTTGGCTGGTGCTCCATCAAAGATAAGTCCACACTTTGGGACTTTATCATGACGTGAAATTAAAAAGAACGTTCCTTATTTTGGAACGTTCTTTTTGGTTATCAAGAACAACTTCGCAATTTAATGTTTAATTATTCTCTATTTTTGGAAAATAATAGTAATGGTCACCATACGCCGCAGCTTCAATTAAGTCTAAGTATTTACTATTTGCATAGTCTTCATATTTATCACGTAGCTCATTAATTGAGCAATCATATTGAGTTTCTATTATATGCCCATCTTGAAGGTACAAATCTAACTTTATATTCTTAATGTCACTGTTATCGGTTTCAAAATTATATTTAACCTCTTTTAGAAAATTTGAATTAGTAATTGTAATTGAATTATGCTTATGGTCGGGAATAGCTGTTATATTATCTTCAAAATCATTAAACCAATCATTGTAGTATGCACTTTTAATTTGTTTCTGGCTATTAATGTCATTATATGCAAATCTTAAGCCAATATAGAAAGGATTGTCAAAGCCATAAACAGAAAGGCTACCAAGTATTAGATATTCTATATTAGAGATATTTATATCCGTTAATTCATAAAGTTTTCCAGAGGAGTCTTTTATAGAATTGGCTGTATATGAGCCGTGCAGTAATCTAAATAAAATCTCATCAAACATGTTATCAATATTTATATCTGATATTTTAAATGTTCTATTTTGTATATCTACGTACCCAAAGTCTCCATCAGCATACTTAACAATATTCTTATCTAGTCCTGTTACTTTTTTTGGAGTTTCAATTTTATTGAAATTAATTGTTAACATGAAATCCGAAGTTACTTCTTCTGGGCCAGTAATCGTACCTAAATATAAATCGTTGTTTGAAGTTAATAATAATCCAGAATCGCAATCAACTCCAAATACAGAAGTAGCTTTAATAGTTCCATTAAGAGGTGGAGTAAATGATACGTTAGCATACTTAAATATTGATTCATCTTCATCATCAGAAACACTAATAAATGATTTTCCATCATCCGAAAAGTAACCATTAGGGTTATAATCTTCGAAATAGTCATATGGTTCTTCAAATAACCAGCTAAGAAGTACAATCTTGTTATCAGTAAAGTCCCAGTTCATAATTCTTTCAATGTCACTATTTGTTAGGCCATAAATGTATCTAATTGTTTCATCATCAGACAACAAATTTTCTATATTGCTGTTAGGTAATGTGGTAATTTCGTTGTCAGTAGGTTTTTTATCACTAGTATTCGTAATTGCATTAGAATCATTATCATTAATTTTATCTTCAGATAATAGAGTAATGTTAACATTGGTCTGTGAATTTGGCGTTTCATTATCGTCATTTTTACCATCGATAGATGTATCAGTAGTTGAATCATCATTTTCTTTAATAATATCAATAGCTGTTAAATCGGCTGTTTGAGGCTTGCTACTATTGATGACTACAATAATGGTAGTACAAATAATAAGTACCGTAACAACAACAGTAAGAATAATTTTTTTCATATGAAATCCTCCAAGTTCTAATCAATATTACTGAAAATTATATCATATTCAGTTTTGAAATAAAATGACAATACATTTTGTATAATTTTTCTCGCATACTCTACGGAATCGCGAAATTGCATTGTTTCAGTATTATTACATTTTTTTATATTATTTTACTTCATATTATATTACAAATATAATTAAATTAGGATTATTATGGGGGATAGTATATGTATAATAAGATAAAAATAATTTCCAGTCTAATAATAAGTATTTTGATAATTGCATCGATTGCTTTTGCTTCAAACTTTAGGGATGTTCCCGAAGATTTTTGGGCATATAATGAAATAGATGAATTGTCAGATTTGGGAATCATAAATGGTTATCCAGATGGAACTTATAGAACACAAGGAACAATTACAAAAGCTGAATTTCTAAAGCTTGTTTTAACAACGTGTTTTCCAGAGGAAAAATCGTTTGGTGATAGTGTTAAGTCAAATGAACATTGGGCAAAAAAGTATATGTCTTATGCAAAGACAAACAAGCTAATTGATTTAACATGGAACGAATCAAATTTGGATGAACCTATAACAAGATTAGAAATGTGCAGGCTTATTGCTTATGCCAATATGAAGGTTACAAACGCCAAATTAGATAAAGAAAATAAAGAACCTGACTTTACAGATACAGAGAATTTATTGCAGCAAGATAAAAATCTTTTAGAGTATAATGCGGAAAAGAAATTTTTGCTAGGTTATGAAGATGGTTCATTTAGATCAAATAACAAAATGACAAGAGCAGAGACGGCATGCGTTATTTATAGAATCAAAGAAGATGTAAAAGGCAGTGTGGACTATTCAAAGATTAAAAAACCGACTACAACGCCAGGTTATCATTCAAGTAGTACCACAAAATACGATATTACTTACAATGCAAATGGTGGAGAAAATGCTCCTGCTGCAGAGAAAAAGACAAAGAATAAAGATTATACAATTACAACTAAACAACCAACAAGAGAAGGATATATTTTCAAAGGTTGGAGCACTGATGCTTCATCAACTGTAGTAATGTATAAAGGTGGAGATAAATATACACAAAATGCAAATCTAAAATTATATGCAATCTGGGAAGAACAAGGTGAAGAACCAGAGCAAAGAAAAGCAATGATAGTATTTAAAAACTATGACGATACAATTCTTCAAAGTGGAGAAGTTTTATATGGTACTTTGCCAGGATATAATGGTGAAACTCCAACTAAGTCTGGCGATGCGCAGTACAGTTATACTTTTGATACATGGGTGCCAGAGTTAGTACTTGTTTCTGGAGATGCAACTTATACAGCAACTTTTACAAGTGAAGTAAATGAGTACTCAATAGTATTTGAAAATGAAGATGGCACAGTTTTACAAAGTGGAGAAGTAGCATATGGCGAAATGCCAGCATATAGTGGTGATACGCCAACAAAATCTGGAGATGATACATATTCATATACGTTTGATAAATGGACTCCAGAATTAACTGCAGTAGTTAGTTCAGCAACTTATGTGGCAACTTATACTAGAGCACCAATCAATGCGCAGTATCTAACCGGTTCAGAATTTAATGCTAAGATAAAAGAAGTTGCAACAGGAACTGCGTCAACAGCTAATACAGCAAATTCAAATATCAAATCAATAAAGTTCCAAAGTGAGAAGCCATCAGATGATATCATAAACACTGAAGCAATAAATGTTGGTGTTGAGTCAGAAACACTAGCTCCAATTTATGCATGGTTTGATAGTGGAACAATTAAGCTTTGGAGTTCTGTAAGTAACATTATATTTGATAATGACATTTCTATGATGTTTATGAACTTAAACGGATTAACATCAATTAATGTAGTTTCAGATACTGGTGTTACTTCAACAGACAATGTAACAAGTATGAGAGGAATATTCTTCTATTGCACAGGTGTAAGTAGCATAGATTGGACAAACTTTGACAGTAGCAGTGTAACTACTATGAGCCTAGCATTTTATAATTGTGCTAATATGCCTGGCATGAATGTAACTCCACTTGATACAGGCAACGTTACAGATATGAGTGGAGCATTTGGAAGTTGTCGCAAATTGACAAGTATTACAGGAATAAAAGATTTAGATACATCAAGCTTACAAAACACAGGTGCAATGTTTGTTGATTGTGATGATCTAGTTACAATTGATTTATCAGGATGGGATACAACAAACTTAACAACTTGCAATGGAGGAGTTCAATCAGGTTCAGGAACTATTCCAATGCACATGTCTGGTATGTTTGATGGATGCGATGACTTAACAACAATAGATATATCAGGCTGGACAGTTCCTAACCTAACTAATGCAGAGTACATGTTTGCATACAATGCAAAACTTCAAAAGATATACGTTTCAGATTCATTTGATGCAAGTGGTATAACTAATAGCAGTAACATGTTTGTAGGTAGTACTAGATTAACTGGTGGAAATGGTACAGTTTATGATGCAAGTCATGTAGATAACGAGTATGCATTAATTGATGGTATAAATGGAAACATAGGATATCTATGGCATTACAGCACTTATACAGTTGAGTTTGATGCTAATGGTGGAAGCGGTGACAGAAATCCATTGCAAATGAACTATGGACAAAGAAGAAAACTTGCTGCAAATACATATGTTTATGAAGGAAAAACATTTAATAGTTGGAATACACAGCAAAATGGTTCAGGAGATGCATATGCTGATAAAGCATTTATAAAGAACTTAACTTTTGTTTCTGGTGACGTTGTAACGCTTTATGCACAATGGGATAGTGAAGCATATACTATTACATTTGAAAATTATGATAATACAGTATTATATAGTGCACAAGTAGCATATGGTGAAACGCCTGAGTATAGTGGTGATACACCAACAAAATCAGGTGATGGTGAACAAGAATTTATATTTGATGGGTGGACGCCAGAAATTGTAGCAGCTACTGAAGATGCAACATATACCGCAACATATGTAAGTAATTTAACAATTGCACAATATGTAAATGGTAATTCATTTAATGAGATCATTAAAAGAGCTGCCGGATTAGATGGCGCTATACACTCAACAACTGATTCAAGTATAACAGCTTTTGAATGGCAGAGTGGAGATTTCACTATAGATGATGTCCCAGCTACAGCAAAAAATGTTGGAGTTGAAGGACGTCCAGAAATATATGCATGGTTTGACAATGGAACAATTAAACTATGGAGTAGTGCAAGCAGAGTAATGTTAAACAGCGATTTGAAATTCATGTTCAAAAACCTTAGAAAACTTTCAACATTAGACTTGCTAAAGGATTTAGGCATAACTGAGGGAACAGATAATGTTGAAATAATGACAAGTATGTTTTTATATGCTGGATATGATGCAGATGAATTCATACTAAAAGGTCTTTCTAATTGGAACACTTCAAATGTTACATCAATGGCTTGCGTATTTCTTTATGCGGGCTACAATTCAACTACTTGGAACATTGGAGATGTTTCTTCATGGGATGTTTCAAGTGTTAAAACAATGAAGGACATGTTTAATAATGCAGGCTTTAAAGCGGGCTCATTTAATTTGAATCTATCTTTATGGACTCCTTCAAGTGTAACAACTATGGAAAATATGTTTTTCAATGCTGGCTACTATGCAACTACATGGAGCATAGGAGATTTGTCTTTGTGGGATACTTCAAGCGTTACGACAATTTCACATATGTTTTCTCAAGCTGGTTATTCGGCATCATCAATAAATGTAGGTAATTTAGGTCGCTGGGATACATCAAGTGTTAAAAGTATGAAGGGAACATTTTCTGTATTTGGTGCTAATGCTACAACATGGAGTATAGGAGATTTATCATCGTGGAATACATCAAATGTTACAGATATGGGCAATTTGTTCTCTGGTGCCGGGTATAAAGTTAATAAATTTAATGTAGGTAACTTATCTTCGTGGGACACAAGTAAAGTAACTGATATGCAGTATATGTTTAGTGATATGGGAAAATTCTCAGAACCATTTGAATTAGATCTATCAGGATGGGATACATCAAGTGTAACAAACATGCTTTGTATGTTTTCACAAACTACTAAATTAACAAAGATTTATGCTTCTACGTCATTCGTCGTTCCGTCAGATTCTTCTGCTACAAACGACATGTTTTATGATAATAGATTGTTAGTTGGAGGAAATGGTACAGCATATGCCAATGGTGAAATTGATCATGGTATTTATGCTTGGATTGATGGATTAGATGGAAAGCCTGGATATTTCTGGAGCCATAATACTTATGAAATTGAATTTGATAGTAATGGTGGAAGCGGAACCATGGATAACATGCAAATGAAATATGGTGAAGCAAAGAATCTTACTGAAAATGAATTCACAAATTCTGATAGAGCATTCTTAGGCTGGAACACTAGCCCATCTGGTTCGGGAGATAGTTATGAAGATGAAGAAAGAGTACTAAACTTATCTTTCACATCAGGTGACGTTGTAACATTATATGCACAATGGGAAGGTGATCCAGTAGTGCCAGCTTCATCTGTACTAAAAGTTGGTGATTGGGTAGATTATAATCCAACAAGTGCAACATGGACTATGAATGAAACAGATGCATTACATTCTGGTTATGATTATGATGTTGATGAAGCGGAGTTTACAACTGAAACAAACGTTAAATGGAGAGTTTGGAATATAAGTGGCGATGAAATACAACTTACATCAAATTCTTCACCACATTTATATGATATATATTTGGAAGGCAGCCGAGGCTTTACACACGGAAAGGCAATTTTGGATGGTATGTCGAGTACCTTATATACAGATAGTGAACTTGCAAGTTCTGTTCGTTCAATGACATATGAAGATTTAGATGGTAAAGTTATCTTTTCTGATCAAACGATGAATAAGTATGCATATTTTCTAGCTGGAGATGAAACACCATTTGAAAGCGATACAAATACAAAGATCAATCATAGAGCATCTTTAGTGGATGGAGCCACAAAACCAATGTTTTATGTGTGGGATAGTGACAGTGGAGAGAACATTAGCTATGATATGGAGAACCAATTAAAGCAAGATGAATATGGTATAAACTATATGACTCCTATTAATGGACACCCAGTGTACTGTCATGAAGAATATAGGGGTGATACGCAAACAATATCTTGGCATTCTATAGACAGTACAAATGCAACAGATACAACAACTTATGGTGACATTATAGATGATAATGGTAGTATAAGTGGAAAGAATTGGTTAGCTACGCCTGTAGTTAACTTGAGACCACAATTCACTGGATTTGAATTTCCATCGCTAGGAGTGGGCTATTATAGTACAGATGCTATGACAGAATCGATAGGCTCGATAGATAATGAATGTTATGGACTTCGTCCAATAGTAACGCTTCGCACTGACTTACATGTAGTAAGTGGAACGGGTGAAGATGCAGATCATGCATGGGTGCTTGAGAGAGATTAATAAAATAAAAAAGCTCGGATTTCTCCGAGCTTTTTATTTTTACTCTTTATTCTTTGCTAAAGCTTCCATATCTGGCAATTGATGTGGAAATTCAGGTGATACGTTCGTGTTAAATTCTGTTAAATACCATGATTGTACGCTGTTTTCAATCTTAACATTCATGCCTAAATCTTTCGAATAATAAACTGTAAATTCTCTGCCATTTCCTTCATCTAATGTTCCTACAACTGTATCAACATCTCCGACTCCATCTATATGAATTGTTTCATGGGTGTTTGAATAATTATCTAATATTGTATATGGTCTTCCCATGCAATAGCATTGTGGACTAGCAGGATATACACCATTGAAATACCAAGTATCCCAGCCTTGGTTATGGAAATATACGTATGAACTCCATTTATAATCTCCTAAATAATTATAATAATAAAACTCATTTTTTATTGCATTGTTTTCTGCAGTGATTCTTACACCATTCTCGACACTTTCACTATATTTAAATATATTGTTGTCTCTTTTGTATTCATCTGTTGTTGAGTAATTAGTTGAATTTTTTTCATCTGTTCTCCAGTGCAAATCTACGTTTTTAGGTAGTTTCATCCAGACATTTGCAATCTTTATATCTGGTCTTGTTTGATCAACATTGCTTACTGATTCTGTAACAGTTTCAACATTATTGTTTTCCACAGTATTATTTGCTACGTTGTTGTTTTCTTTTCCACAAGCAGTTAAGCATAAACATAAAATTGACATTATTAAAATAATTTTCTTTTTCATTAAGATACCTCCTTAATTCTATGTATAATTTTATCTAATAAAAGCGCAGAGTTCAATTATTATTCTTGTAGGGGTGAGCATAGCTTTCTCCTACGATAGGAATCGAATTTAGCAAATATTGTGTCTAGTATAAATGAGGTATATAATAAAATAGTAAGATTAAGTTACAATAAAGCAAATTACGTAGGGCTAAAAACGTGATACTGTTTGACCAAAAGGAGTATGGTATGAGAAAAATTTATTACTTATGTTGTTTAATAATAATATTTGTGACTATAAGTGTATCATATGCTGGTTCGTTCTCTGATGTGCCAGAAAATCATTGGGCATACGAAGTAATAACAAAAATGAATAAAAGTGGCGTGATTTCTGGCTACCCTGATGGAAGCTTTAAGCCAAACGATAGTATATCAAGGGCAGAATTTGCAAAGATTTTAGTGTTATCACTTTCTCTTAATAGCGGTAGCTCAATTTCATTTGAAGATGTTCCAAACTCTCATTGGGCGAATGAAGTGATCGGCATTGCGGGCAATTATATGGATTATCACTCGGTTGGAGGAATCAAATACTATTATCCAGCTAATAATGCTATGCGAGAAGATGTTACTTATGCTATTGTTCGAGCCCTTGGACTAGAAAATGAAGAGTATTCAGATTCATCACTGCTAAAGTTTTATGATTGGTATAAAATTTCGGAGAATCGAGAAAAGTATATTGCAATTGCTGCTGAAAAAAATCTTATAAAGGGCAATGCAGACCACATGTTTAACCCCAAGGGAAGTTTAACGCGTGCCGAAGTCTGTCAATTGATTGAAAATGCAATATCGTATAGGAATAATAATGTTAATTCGCAAGCTGAAATGCACAAGCATGTTTGGTCGATGTGGATTCATAACTCGAAAGCCACTCATATGCGCTATTGCTTAATTGACTCATCTCATACCGAGCAAAAGCCGCATAGCTATTTATATGGATATTGTATAGATTGCAATTATAACCCATCAATAGGTCATGAACCTACTTCAAATTCTTTAGTTACTTCTACAGCAAAGCCTGTTGCAACAACTAAAATTTTGAGTAATCAAGCTCAAACTAATAGAAAAACGATTGAGGGCGACTTCTATTATAATGCACTTACACCAGTTCAAAAAGATATATATGAGAGAATTAAAAAGGCTTGTTATAACTATGAGACAGAAGTTGTATTAGATAATAATCATCTTTCAGATGTATTTCTTGCTATTGAATCGGTTAGATTAGATATGCCTCAATATTATTGGATTTACCTAAATAATGCATTTTCATTCTCATATGATAATAAAGGAAAAGTTACAAAGGTAATAATAACTATTCCAGAAAATGCAAGGGAAATAATGCGTAAAACGAATGAAAAGGCAAATCAGGTTGTTAGTAAATTGCAAGGGTCGGATTATGAAAAAGTAAAAGCAATATATGAATGGATTATTAATAACACCATTTATGAAAAAAGCGAAGATGACCAGTATATGTATGCTGTACTTCTAAATGGAAAAGCGGTTTGTGCAGGATATGCCAAGACTTTTAAATACTTATGTGAGAAAGTTGGTATTGAGTGTATACATTTGTCAGGTAATCATGATGACCCAAGTTCTCATGCTTGGAGTGCAGTAAAATTGAACAATAAGTACTATTGGGTTGATGTTACTTGGGGAGATGGACATTACAAAATGAAGGATGGAAGTAACAAAGATTTCGTTGATTACAACTATCTATTAGTTACAGATGATAAATTTTTACCAGAGCATACTCTTAATCAGTTCTTTTCATTCACAGAGGGAAGAAGATTTAGGATAAATGTAGTTTATCCAAGTTGCCATGATGATTCATATAATTATTTTAAAATGAATGGTTGCTATTTTGAAAAATATGATGAAAATGTTATTTCAAATTATTTAATTTCTACGCTTAAAAATGGAAACATGGATGATATTGAGTTTAAGTTTGGATCAACAGAGGAACTAAATAAATTTAATGAAGAATTTATGGCGAATGGTGTTGTTTTTAAAGTAATTCGAAAGGCGTTAAATAACAATAAGGATACTATTTATTATCACTGGAATTATTGGAATCCGGGCAACAGTTATTGTAGAATTAAGATATATTTACGGTGAATAACTGAATTCGTGGATGATAGAACGGGACAATCTTTCTTGACAAAGATTTATGTTGAGTCAAAAAAGGTTGTCCCGTTTTGTCCGGAATGTTGAAAAAATCCTACTTTTGAGGTATTATTTATATGAAAAAAAGCCTTGAAAAAAGGATGTGATAATTTGAGCGAAGATATTGTAGCCGTAAGCAGATGTGAAGATTATGAAGAGGAAAAAATTCATAAATCTATGGATGAAGTTTTAAATCTATGTGGGGGGTTAGATTTTATTAAGCCGGGAATGAATATTGCAATTAAAGCTAACTTAGTTGCAGGGATGGGACCAGAAAAAGCATGCACAACACACCCAAAACTTCTTTTAGATTTGTGCAAAAGAATAATCGATAAAGGTGCAAATGTTACAGTGGGAGATAGTCCAGGAGGACCATTTTCAAAGATATACATAAATCAAATATATAAACTTACTGGAATAAAAGAATTAGAGCAATTTGGAGTTATGCTAAATAATAATTTTAACGGAGTAGAGATTAAATTTCCAGATGGCTTAAAATGCAAAGAGTTTTCAATGACAGAGTATCTAAAGGATGCGGATGCAGTTATTAATTTTTGCAAGCTAAAGAGTCATGGAATGATGGCTCTTTCATGTGGTGTTAAAAATCTTTTTGGAATTATTCCAGGTACAATTAAACAAGAGTTTCATTTTAGATATCCAAACTATAATGATTTCGCAAATATGCTAATTGACCTAAATGAATATCTAAAACCAAAGCTTACAATTGTAGATGGAATTCTAGCAATGGAAGGTAATGGCCCAACTGCAGGAGTTCCAAAGCAAGTTGGATTACTAATTGCCTCAAAAAATCAATATAAACTAGATTATGTTTGTGCACACATAATAGGGCTTGCAATGGAAAATGTTCCAACTATCGAAGAATCATTTAAAAGAGGATTTGTTCCAAAGGATGTTCATGATATCGAATGTAATGTGAATATAGATGAGTTAGTTGTAAAAGATTTTGATACAAGAAAAACACATAAGGCTTTGCCATTTACAGATGACTCAAAGCTTTTTGGAAGGCTTGCAAAAAAGTTTTTAAGGTCAAAACCAGAGGTCAATAAGGAAGAATGCATTGGTTGTGAAAAATGCAAAAATATTTGCCCCGCAAGTGCAATTACAATGAAAGATAAGAAGCCAGTGATTGATAGAAAAAAGTGTATTTCATGTTTTTGCTGCCAGGAGTTTTGTCCAAAAGGTGCAATGAAGGTTAAACGAACAAAACTAGCACGAATGCTTGAAAAAGGTAAATAGAATATATGGGAGGATATGATATGAACTATTTAAAGTATATTTTTCTTTTAGGACTGTTTATTTTTTCGGGTTGTACGAATGAAGAAATAACAATACCTGAGCCGGTATATGATGAACCTATGATTATAACGCAAGAGTCCGATCGTTATGAGACAAAGGAGAAAATAGTGTTTAATAAATTATCTGAAGCTAAGATAACATGTAAAGATGAAAAGAATAATGTTATTCCAAAGAATGCAAGCTTTGATATTGAGTTTGAAAATGATGTGTCACGTGAATATGTTGAAAATACATTTTCAATTAAGCCATATAAAGACTTTACTGTGGTAGAACACTCACCTAAAGCGTATACATTAAATGTAGTTGATGGCCTAGAAGATAATCAAATTTATCAAGTAGAAGAAAAGACCACTGATGGAGTTAAAAAGTGGGCTTTTCAGACAGAAAAAGTTTTTAAAGTAGAATATACATATCCTGGCAATAATGGATATTTAAGTGAAACTGGCGTTCCAGAGATTAGATTTAATGGAGAAATATCTAAGGATACTCCTCTTAAAGATTATGCTAAAATTTCACCAATTGTTAATGGAGAGTGGAAATCCTCATATACATATAATTATCGTTTTGAACATTCAGCTCACTTAACTGCTGAACAAACATATACAATTACAATTAAGAAAGGCTTGAAGGATACAGATGGTAATGCTTTGGCAGAAGATTACACGTTTTCTTTTACAATACAAAATTATAAGCAAAGTGATGTTTCAGCAAATCTAAATCTAATAAATGTATACAAGCCTGAAACAGATATAGATTTCACAATGAATCTTTATCTAAACTTAAATAAAGCGCTTACAATTGAAGAAGCAAATGTTAAAGTAATAAATCTTGGCTCAAAAGATGAGTTTATTAAGGCAAGTCAGGACTATGTATACATTGAAAAAACGAAGAACTATTATGAATCAAAAGAATTCGACACAGTATTTGAAAAAGACTTAAAAGATATTGTAAAAGCGGAATACGATAAAGCAAAAGAGCAAAAGAAAAATTGGTACAGCGAAGAAATACCACTAAACCTAAATCTTTCTATTAAAGAACAAGGATATTATTTAGTTGTTTTAAAACTAAATAAAGAATATAGTAGTGCAGTATTTCAGGTTAACGATACAACGGCAAATTGCAGTGTTATATCAAGAGATAATTTCATATTCTTATATAAAGGAAAAGATGGAAAAGATAATAGCGTAGATGTATATGTTAATAACAAAAAACTTGGAACAACTGATGAAGACGGGGTTTTATATGTTGAAGAATATAGCAAGATTATTAAAGAAGTAGATGATAAGTTCAACTATGTTGAATTCAAAAATAATGATACTTCGCTTGTTTTTGACATTTCATCTCAATTATATAGCTATGATAAAGGCGAAAATAGGTTAACATCATATAAGAAATTCAATAATGGGTACTTGTATGTTGACAGAAATACATATAAGCCAGGCGAGACAGTTTACTTCTGGGGATATGCTAAAAATAGAAAAGTTGATGTTAAAAGTGCAACCTTAAAAGTAAACGCAAATTGGAATGAAGTTATTGTTGAAATTCCACTTAAGCTAAGTAGCGTAGGTTCATTTGATGGAGAGTATGTTATAGAAGGGCTAGACAATGATAGCTATTTAGATTTTGATCTTTACATCGAAGATGATTTAGTAACTTCTGCGTATGCACAAGTTAGAAACTATGAATTAATGCAATACAATATTTCGGTTGAATCCGAAAAAGAAGCATACATTGATAAAGATGCGACAATAGTTAACGTTAAAGCAGAAACATACGATGGAACTCCTCTTAAAAATCAGGAATTTGAATATTCTCTTGGAAATAAGTACATTAGCGAATATGAGATGGTTACTGGAACCATTAAAACTGATGAACTTGGAAATGCTACGATTAAGGCGCCGATAAACCTTAAAAATGTTATCTCTATCGAACCAAAGTATTTAAATATGACGGTTCTAAATAAACTAATTGACTCAGAACAACACGAAGTATCTTTTAGAGCATACCCATATAAAAATTATGCACAAGCTCAAATCAAATATATTGTTGACGAGAATAATTATCACATAGATATTAAGGAACATCTTTCGTTAGATAAAGATACGCCTGCAAATGATTCTGTTAGAGTAAATGCAAAAGCATATAAAATGGTAAGAAGTGTTGTAGGGCAAAGGTATAACAAATACACAAAAGAAATGCAGGATATAGTTGAATATAATGAAGTGCCAGTTAGCTCTGAAAACAAGAGTTTCACAATTACTGTTAAAAACGGTAAGGGTGAATATACTTTAGATAATTATAGTAAAGAAAAGAACTGTTATTACAAATTCTATGCATTCCTTGTAACAGACGCTGGAAAAGAACTTGCTTTAGGTTATTCTTCGGATGGTTCAATTTATTATAATAGTTATAAAACTATCAATGATAAATCTGAGTATGAAGAAGTTGAATATGTTACTCCGAAAATTTTACCAGAGCTAAATTACAGTCTTTCGTATGAAAGAAATGACAAACTTAAAGTAGGGGATGAGGTATATTTCTATTTGTACGATGAAGATGGAAGAAGACTTAATGATTACTCTAAGTTTGAGTTCTATACACTATTAGTATCAGCAGAAGGAAATAAGATAATTAGAAACAAAGGTGAAAGACCTCACTTTACATTTACAAAAGAAATGGGTGCGAATGTTTGGTCACACACAATTTGTTATGATACTTTAAAAGCATACGTTCCACAATCTTATTCAACTATAAGATTTTGTGATGGACTATCTTTTAGATCATTTAAAATGTGGTCGCCAAACGAAATTAAGCTTTGCGAAGATGAAGTAAAACTTGATGTGAATATTTCTTTTGATAAAGATGTTTATGCACCAAGAGATGAAGCAGTAATTAAGATTAAAGTTACTGATCAAGGCAAAGGGGTAAAAGCTGGAGTTAATCTTTCTGCACTTGATACTGCTTTTATTGATGCAAATGGCCAGTCATATGCAAATATTTTAAGCTCTGTATATAATCAATATAATTTAAGTGCCTCATATACTTCTACTAAAGAGTATTCTCAAGCAGCAACAAAAGCGGATACAAATGGAGTAAGAAACCTAGCTGCTACCGAAATGGCAATGGATGATGCTGGCGGTGGCGGAGGTGGCGATGAAGAAGGTGCAGTTCGCGATGACTTAAAGATAACTGCATTTTTCCAAAGTATTGTCACAGATGAAAATGGTAATGCGGAAATCAGAGTAAAACTTCCAGATAATATCACTGAGTGGACAATTAAGGCTCAAGCAATTTCAGACAACTTTAAAGTGTTTGCAGAAGAAAAGAAGATAAAGGTAAGCAAAGATTTCTTTGTTGCATTGAACTTTAAAGATAGGTATTTAGCTGGAGAACATTTTGCATTTGATGTAAAGAGTTTTTCAAAACTATATCCAGGAAAAGATGTTAAGTATGATATTGAAATAACGGATGAGTCGGGTAATGTAGTTGAAAGCGGAACAGCAAGTTCAAAAGCACAGGATGTTATTTCGTATAAGGTTGAAAAGCCAATCGAAAAAGTTGGAAAGTATAAATTGAAATTAGTTGGTACTTGTGAAGGAGCAAAAGACACTTTAATTGATGAAATTGAAATTACTGAGAGTCTATTTGATTCAACAATTAGAGAAGATTTGGAACTAAATATTGGAGACAAGATTTCAATAGTATCAAATAGAGGTTATTTATATGTTCTAAATAAAGATATTGCAAAAATAATGCCAACATTATTTGAAGTAAGTCATTTATATAGCCATGATAGAAACGATATTAGAGTCATATCAAATGAAGTTAGAAGAATTTTGAGTGATCTTTGGAACGGAAAATCATTTGAATATAAACAATCTTATTTCTATGATGCAGATAAAATGATTTTTAAAGTAATGGATAATTCTTCAGACGATGCAAGACTTGCCTTAAGAATGCTTGCTACGAAATCAATTCGATTAAATAGTAATGATGCACTTGATAAAATAGAAGTAAGACTTGGAGAAATGGCAAGACTATGGGCGAAAGTTAATATGAACATGGCAACACTTAAAGAACTAAGAGAACAAAAGGAAAATTTAATAAATGATAGTTCTTCTTATACGAAGGAGGACGTATTATATCTTGCACTTGCCTTTGCTGATTTTGGAAGTCATGATGATGCAAACGAGCTTTATTCTATTATTAACGCTCAGACTTCTAGACTAGATGATAATGAAAATGAACTAATGTTAATACTTAAGATAAAGCTAAATAAAAAGGATATAGAAGAGTCATACAAAGAATACATGAAGAATAAAGAAAACATGCTTCCAGAAAACTACAACTTCATAAGACTATATTATATTCAAAATGCACTTTCGAAGAACTTCACACCTGGCGAAATAGTTCTAAATGTAAATGGTAAAGATGAAGAAATTGCAATTAGAAATATTGGGCTTACAAGAGTAGCTATAAAGGGTAAGGATAGTATTAGACTAACAGCTAAGACAGACAACTTAAAGTTTATGATTGAGCAATATAAGCCAGTAGACTTTAAAGATGTTCCAAGTAAAAAATATATTATTTCAAAGACATATAGTAGCGCTTTACCAAATCTTGGTGACATGGTTGAAGTCACACTTAAGATTGACAATAAGAAACTATATGAGGACGGAATAAAATACGGTTTAGAAATAGAAGATGCTATTCCAAACAATATGACGTATGTTGAATATTTGCATGAAGCAAGCAATAGTGGATATCTAAGAGACCAAAACGGACAAAAGATTACAATTGGATATTGGAATCCATATAGTCCAAAGTGGGCACCGGATAAGACTGTTTCTACTATAAAATATAAAGTTAGAGTAACTAATTCAGGTGAGCAATATGAGCCAGGTACTATTTTAATAACATATGCAAATGAAATAATTGATGGAATTAAGAAGTAAAGGATTGTTATGAATAAAACAAAAAGAAGAATTTTTAAAACTGCAATTAAATTATTTTCACAAAAGGGATTTGACAACGCCGGAATAGAAGAAATAACTGCTGTTTCCGGTGTTGCAAAAGGCTCACTATACTATCACTTTGAAACGAAGGAAGAAATATTTGATACGCTATTAGATAGTGGATTTAAACTTTTAGGAAATAGCATTGAGATAAAATTTAGACATAGAGAAACAGCAAAAGAAAAACTTGAAGCTATAATTCTTATTTTAATTAAGATAGTTGTATTGTATGAGGAATTTTTAACAGTAGTAATAAGTAATAGCCTTGGAGAAAATGAAAGAGCTTTAAAATGCCAAAATGCTATAGATAAGTTTTGCAAGCAGATAGCAGATGTTATAAACGAAGGCATTTCGAATGGTGAGTTCAAAAAGGTAAACTCAGATAATGTAGCATATTTCATTTTTGGAACAACATATTCAACGGCCCTTTATAGAATTAAAATGCAAAAAGATGTCTCAAGTAGTGAAATATTTGAGGATGTAGGAAAGCTACTAGTAGATGGCCTGCTCAGCTAGCATACTTTTGGGGACACGACGGTCACACCTGCTGACCAGGTTTTTGGGGACACGACGGTCAGATCTGGTCAGCAGGTGTGACCGTCGTGTCCCCGAAAACCTGTTGTATGGTAGCGAATTTTGATATAATCTTTTAGAAAAGGAGTGAGATTTATGTTTTTGAAATCACTTTTAGAACAGTATGGCGACAGAAAAATTAGATTGTTTGTTGATATGGATGGAGTCATTGCGGATTACAATGTTGGCGTACCATATAATTATCATCTTAAAAGACCTCTATTTGATAGCATAAAGAAGCTTGAAGATATTTCAAAAATGCCTAATGTTGAGCTTTTTATACTTTCTGCTACAAGGATGACAGAAGGTTATGAGCAAAAGCAGGGGTGGCTTGATAAATATGCTCCATTCTTTAAAAAAGAAAATAGAGTAATCCTTTCTAGAGAAGCAAATAATATGGAAGAATCATCAAAATTAAAAAAAGATTTTATCAAAAACCTAAAGAGAGATGGAAGCATTATAATAGTTATAGATGATGATCCTAAGATTTTAAAAGAAATAAAGGATACAAATGAGGATGTTATTGTCCTTAAAGATACAGTTCTTGTTGAATAAATAATACGGTGTTCTAAGTGGGGATAGATTGAAGTGAAAGATTTAACGAAAATACTTCTTAAGAATAGAACAATTGATTTTGAAAAACTTCAAAAGTTTGGATTCGAAAAAATTAAAAACAAATATAGATTTGAAAAAAATATGCATGCAGATGGTTTTTCGATTGTTATTGATGTTACTGACACGTCTGTCATATCAAAAGTTATTGACAACTTTGATGGTACAGAGTATGCACTTGTAGATGTAGAGGACTCTAGTGGAAAGTTTGTTGGTGAAATTAGGGAAGAATATGAAGAACTGTTAAAAGACTTTGCTGAAAAGTGTACAATGCTTGATTCTTTTAAAAGTGTTTCTGCTAAGAAAATAATGTCATATGTCAAGGAAAAATATGGTGATGAGTTGGAATTTTTGTGGGATGATTATGATGGTGCTGTCTTTAGAAACAAAGATAACAAAAAGTGGTATGGCGTAATCATGAAAATAAAAGAAAAAAGCTTTGTGACATCTACGATTAAGAGAATGAAGCAAGCAGGTATGACATCGAATCACCCATTGTTAAATAAAGAAAGCTATTCGGATGATGACTATATTGAAGTAATTGACTTACATATAGATAAAAATTTGTCAAAAGAGCTAATTGACTACGAAACTATTTTTCCTGGTTTTCATATGAACAAAGATAGCTGGATAACAATTATATTAGATAAAAATACAAAGCTTAAAGAAACATACAATCTAATTGATGACAGCTATAAAATGACTGTAAAATCTGGGTACTATATAGTTCCTTCAAATATTTCAATGTTTGATGTAATTAGTTATGTTGAAAATAATGATAGGTTTGTTTGGTACAAACAGCCAAAAGACATGAAGACGGGGGATATAGTCTTTATTTATGTTGGTGCACCATATTCACAAATATTATATAAATGTGAAGTGACTAGAGCTAATTTAAAAATATATTCAAATAGAGATATGGAGTTAAAGCTTATTAAGAAGTTTAAAAACAATGAATATCCATATAGTTTTCTAAAAGAGCATGAGTGTAGTTTTATAAGGACACCAAGGAGTATTCCGGAAAGTATTGCCAAATTAATAGTATAAAAATTACTAATATATAAACGCTAATTGGCTTGCGATTAATGCAAAATCATGATAGAATGCCCTCGTAAAAATAACTTATAACGACTTCTACAGATTGAGAAGGAGGCACTCATTATGGAAAATTATTTTGAGTTTATTGAGAGAGTCAATTCATTTGAAGTTCCAACTTTGGATATTGATGTAGACCATTTTGAACCAAGTGAGTCAGTTCGAAAGAAGGTAGGACTCGCAAATCGATTCAGTCAGTTTTTTGGAGACACAATAGTATTTGATTTGCCAGAGGATGTTAAAAAGCGTGTAGCAGAAATGGCTAAAACAATTCGAGTTATTGCCAAGGATTGTTTTTGTGAAAGCCTACATGATAACACTTTTCATATGACACTACATGATTTGTCAAATGGAGAAGATGAGCTAGCTGTATCTAAACGCATGGAAAAAAATCTTTCAAGCATTAAAGATAAACTTCACCGTATTCCACTTGTTAGGCAAGAAATTGCTATGAAGACAAACTACATTATTAACATGGTAAATACGAGTCTTGTTCTTACACTTCTTCCAAAGGATGAGGGAGAATATGAAAAGTTAATCGCTTTGTATCGTTATTTTGATGAGATTTATGAACTGCCATATCCATTCACACCACATATTACCCTTGGCTATTACAGTCGAAACAGGTTTGCACGTAAAAGTGGAATGATGCTGAAGAAAGCTGTTGAAGATTATAACGAGAGTGGGTTTGAGTTTGTTTTGGATACGTCAATGCTTTATTATCAGAGGTTTACTAGCATGAATGACTTCTTTACTATATTTCATTTAGTTGAATAACTAGATATATTTCTAAAGGCTGGCTAATACCAGCCTTTATTGCGCTTTAGACACATTTTATCTATTGTATTGACAAATATGGAATACTATTATATAACTGTACTAGTACAAATAGTACAGTTATATTTTTGTGAAAGGATGCGACCAAATGATTAAGATTACAGGTCTAAATAAGTCTTTTGGAAACAATAAAGTTCTAAATAACTTGAATTGTAACATCAAGACGGGAACTATATATGGACTTATCGGTGCAAATGGTGCAGGGAAGTCTACACTTCTTAGGGTCATTATGAACATATTTAAAAAAGATTCTGGGGAGATAGAAATTGATGATGTTAAATTAAATGATGAGGGAGAGCTTAAACAAAAGCTTTGCTATGTTTCAGATGATTTATTCTTTTTTAGGAATTATTCATTAAAAGATACACTTACTTTCTATTCAAAGCTTTATAAAAACTTTGATTTGGAAAGAGCAAAGAGTATGGCGGATACTTTGAAACTTCCAGTAAATAAAAAAGTAAGTACTTTTTCAAAGGGAATGAAAAGACAGCTCGCTCTTATTTGTGCACTTTGTACCAATGCAAACTATATCTTTTTAGATGAAACATTTGATGGAATTGATCCTGTAGTTCGTGCCTACTTTAAAAAAGAGATTGCCGAGCAGATGACAAAAGAGGGGACAACAATAATTATGGCGTCTCATAATTTAAGAGAGCTTGAAGATATTTGCGATAACATTGGATTACTATATCAAGGCGGAATTATATTTGAAAGTGAAATTGATTCACTTAAAACAAATATGTTTAAGATTCAGATTTCACTTGCAAATGATTTTTCTGAAAAAGATTTTGAAAACTACAACATACTAAGTTTCAAGAAGAGTGGAAGTGTTGCAACTATCATCATTAAAGGTGATAGAGAAAAGTATGAAAAAGACTTAAATGCATTAAATCCAGTTATTTTGGACTTTTTACCACTTACTCTTGAAGAAATATTTATTTACCAAATGGAGGTGCTTGGATATGAATTTAACTCGATTGTTTAATATAGATTACTTTCTTCAAAATCTTAAAAAGTCAAAAGCATTAATCATTTTCATATCACTTTTAGTACCAGTATTTACTTCGCTAGTGCTTTTGATGAGTGATGAACATTTGGGTATAGTGGGCTTTGCTGAATTAGGATTTTTTAATATCTTTTTTATGTACATTGTTCCAGTAGTTCTTAGCATAGCACTCTTTAACTTTGTATTTAAAAAGAAAAGCTGTGATTTTATAGGTGGTATGCCAATATCTCGAAAAACCATATTTTCTACAAACACAATTGGTGGAATAGTTCTAATTATTGCAATTCAAGCAATAACTGCGATTTTAAGTTTATTAATTTCTAGAGTTGTTCTAAATGGTATATTGTTTGGTGGAATGATTTGGGACGTATTTTTGTTCTTTACAATAGCCTATATTTTTGTTTTTACTGTATGTAATTTAGCAATTAGTTTTTCGGGGAATATTTTTGCAACAATAGTCAGTGTTTTGCTAATTTTATTCTTAGTTCCTTTTACTTTTGAAAGCTCAAAGTTTTATAACTCAGAGTATAGTTACGAGGAAAATTATGAAAATTATTATGAAGAAAACGATCTGGAATTATCTTTTTATAAACCATACAATTTTACTGCTCCTTCAATGATACTTGAAGTTATGGATGGAACAATAGAGTATAGTTATAATCGAGTTTCTATGATAAAGATGATAGCTTTAAGTGTTTTATATATTGCTTTAGGTGTCATCTTGTTTGGAAGAAAAAAATATGAATTTGCAGAGGAATCATATGAGAACTTACCTTTGCACCTAATTATTAAGTGTTTAACTTTAACTCCATTTATAGCGTTTTTATATATTACAAGACTTTATAATGCTGGGCTTCTTCCTTTAGTTTTCTTTTTTGTTATTATGGCCGTTTATTACTTTTTATTTGATATGATAACAGCTAAGAAAGTTAAGGCACATATAACTGTTATATCGTTTATAGTATCATGCTTAGCAATGTTTGCTTTTTTCCAACTTGTTGTTGCAAATTTAGATGAGTTGCAAAAAGTGAAGCTTAAGGTTGAAGATATAGATAAAGCTACAATTGATTCACTAAGTATCTCTTATAAAGGTCCATATAGTTATGGTCTTGAAATTGATGATAAAAACACAATTTATAAATTACTTTCTGATGGAATAGATAGGAGGGTAGTATTTGATTTTAGAGCGCGTGGCAGAGGAGAAGCTAATATCACTCTTAAACATTTAAACGGAAAAACGTATCCTGTAAGTATGACAATTCCAGATACATTTATAAAAGATATAAATAACTATGCAGAAAATAAAATGGAGTTAGATAATTATAACTATTTGCCGGTTTTAGAGAATAGGGGACTTTCTTATGATCAAAAAGAAGCATTAAAAGAAGCATTGAGAACAGATTTAGAAGGAATTACATATGGTGAGTACTATAAAAAGCTGACTAATTCAAAAATGCCATATTACTTAAATTTTGTGACGTATAAAAATCATAAATTGATAATATGCGATTATTCTTATGCAGGATTTGAGAATATTACGAGTGTAATAGCGAATATGTTTAATGCAGACGCTTGTGCAAAAATCGGTGGAATGGTAATGACGGAAAGAAATTGGATTGAAAATGGTGGAGTTTGGATGGTTGAGCATTATGAGGACTTGGCAGATTATATTGTAATGAAAAATCCAAGAATTAAGTTTACCACATATAAATATGAAACAGAAGAAAAAGAAGTGTTCTATGATGGAGTAGACAGGGTGCTTCCACGTCCTACTGAGGAAGAGGTAAGGTTTGATATTGAGGACTTAATTTGCTATCCTAATATAGCTGGTAGTAAAGTATGCGATTTTATAATAAGCCATGAAAAAGATGGTTTTGATATTAAAAAGCCATTTATAATACTTACTTGCAATGGTAGTAGAATTAATCCATTTTTTACTAACGACATAGCTGGTTTTTACAAATTACTTGCAACAGAACATAATGAATCTGTTAATAATTTTATAAAATCAGGTGAAGCTATAAATCCTGAAGCTGAGCCAAATATGCAGATGCTAAATGTAGACTAACATGAAGGGAGCGGGATAATAAATTATGATAAATATTGACTATTCAAACCGTACTCCGATATATGAGCAAATTATAAATGAAATTGAGCGATTTGTTACACTTGGCATCTATAAGCCAAAACAAAAGATAGAAAGTGTTAGAGAACTTGCCAGTAATTTAGGAATAAATCCTAATACTGTTAAAAAGGCTTATGACGAATTAGAAAGAAGAAATGTTATAACTACTATATCAACAAAAGGAACATTTATAGCAGATGACATAAAAAGTGTAACAAACTTGAAAATTGGTGAAAAGATAAGTATAATTAGAAACGAAATTGCGGAGTTAGAAAAACTTCGGAATATCAAAAGATGATATTATGAAACAACTATAACTTGTTTTTAAGGGAGTAATAACTTGGATAAGAAAAAAATTATTTCATATATACGTAACTTTGCAGTGTTTGTAGGTCTTATTGTTCTAACATTTTGGATTATTTTTAAAGACCAGGATGGAAATGAGATTTTAAGGATACTTAGTAATTCAAAATGGGAGTTCATTGCGATAGGGTTACTAACAATGTTTGTCTTTTTGTGTATGGAAGCGCTTAATATTCGGAAGAATGTTAAAACACCTAGGCGAAAAATCTACATTTTTAAAGAATTTAAAATATGCTTTAATAGGATTTTTCTTTAGCGCAATTACGCCAGCAGCTTCACGGTGGACAACCAATGCAGGTATATTACATGCACAAAGATGGAATTAGCGTTGGAAGCAGTATGTTCACTTTATTAATAAATATTACTTGTGTTCTATTCGTAACTATTACGTTGTCACTATTTAATTTGATTTTTAATTATCAATACATGACAACTGGTTTGCTTATATTTTTCATTTTTGGAACATTTATTAATACATGTGCAATTGTTCTATTTATGGTTGGAATGTTTTCTACAAAAATATCTGACAAAATTGCTAATTTTGTAAAAAGGTGTGTTTCTAGACATTACGAAAAGAAAATCAAACGTATTAAGAAGTTAAAACTTCCACATAGTGAAGCACTAATTACTAAAGCAAAGAATAAGTCTGAATCGAGATTAGCTAAAATTGAAGAACAAGCCGGGAAGTACAAAGAAGATGCAGTTTTAATTAAGCAAAATAAAAAGATAATTATAAAAACACTAATTATTTATTATTTCCAATATTCATTGTATTACTTAATATCATATTGGGCTTACAGAGCTATTGGCTTAAATGAACAGACATGGTTTGCGATTACTTCACTTCAATCTATTGTTTATGCTACAGTGTCTGGTATTCCATCACCTGGTGCTGTTGGAGTATCTGAAGCAGCATATATTGGATTATTCAGTAATATCATACCTGAAAAATTAATTAGTAGTATTACGTTATTGGTAAGATGTATGAATTTTTACGTGTTTGTCGCAATATCTGGAATAGTAGTTATTTTTGCTGTTATTAAGTCAAAGAAAAAAGGCAACGCGTGAAATAGATAAGGGACAGTCTTTTAAAGACTGTCCCTATTTTTACCAATCAGAATCCCAATCAGACCATCCAGAGTCCCACGAACTAGATGAGTCCCATGAACTAGATGAGTCCCAACTACTATCCCAACTACTTGAGCCCCAATTGCTACTACTGCTACTACTGCTACTACTGCCTCCATAACTAGAGCTGCTACTATAACCTCCATCGTAGTTGCTACTCCAATAGTTTGAATTATAATTTCCATATCCTCCACCTGAACCTGGCATAGCGCAACATAGTATCATGCCAAATACAATTAAAACAGCAAGGATGGTTGCTATTACCCAAAGTGGAGTACCCTTTTTGTTTGTTGAATACGAAGAATAACTGTTCCCTTGAGATGAATTATTATAATTTACACCTTGGGAACTTGATGAGGGAGAGCTATAAGTTCTTGAGTTATGCATTTTTTGGTTTTGAATTTCTTCCTTTAGCTTAAGGTATAACTCATGTACGGCATACTCTTCATCTTTTCCAACGTATCTAGTTGCTCTTGTACCATCAGATTTATTTTTATATACGACAAAATCGCCATCAGCTTGTTTGTATATACCAAATGCTCGTGGACCTGCATAATCACGTCCAATGAAAAACCTTGTAGTATTTTCATCGGGCAAATTCATATCTATATACCATTGCTTTAATTCTTCGATTGTTTTTGGAACATTAACACCAGTACGTCTTACACTTTTATTTGGTGCACCACAATAGGTACACTTTTCTTCGGTGTCATCTATATAATTTCCACAGTAATCACAATGTACTCGCATTTTTTTCATCTCCTTAAGTTTATTATATACTATTTTTATTAAATATATTATTAAATTGTAATTACAAATATGGAAATAGAGCATTGGTGTACATGCCAGAGTAATTGAAACGAAGGCACATTTGTGGTATAATACTATCACGCGAGAGGGGAATGAGGAATGATAAACATTTTGCTTTCTCGGGAATGAGAAGGTATTTGATGGGGCACTTACAGAATTAATATCAATTACAAACAGGACAAAAGAAACAATTAATTGCTATATTTTTACTATGGATTTAACAAGAATAGATGAAAAATATGCTCCAATTTCCGATGAACAAGTAGATTTTTTGAATAAAGTGGTGAAATCCAAGAATTCTCATAATTTGGTAACTAAAGTGGATGTAACAGAGATTTATGAGCGAGAGTTCAAAAACTGTAAGAATGAAACTGCCTATTGTACACCATATACACTTTTAAGGCTTCTTGCAGATCTGGTGCCGGATATACCAGATAAACTTTTATATCTTGATATAGATATGATGATATCTGATGATTTGGCTGAATTATACAATAAAGATGTTTCAAAAGTTGAGTTTCTTGCCGTTAAGGAAAAATATGGTTGTTGGCTAATATGGCCAGACTATTTTAATGCAGGAATGCTTCTATTCAATATGAAAAAAATTAGAGAAACAAAACTTTTAGAGAAGGCTAGAGAACTTATAAAGACTAAAAAGATGCTATTTGCAGATCAAGACGCAATTTATCGTTCAAAAACTAAGATGAGTTTTTTACCTAGAAGATACAATGAACAGTCTAAATTTGACAGAAAAGACACTCTCGTTTGTCATTTTTGCAAAAGACTTCTTCTTTGGCCATGGTTTAAGGTCGTAAATGTTAAGCAGTGGCACATTGATGATGTTCACAAATATTATAGATGTACAAGATTTGATAAGGATTTAGATGAATATATCACGTTAAAAAAAGAGTATGAAGGTAGAAAGGTGTAGTAATGAATAATATAAATAAAATTCCAATCTTTTTTGCAGTTGATGATGGCTATATACCATTTTTATCTGTTACATTAGCAAGTCTTTGCAAGAATTGCTCCAAAGACAATTTGTACCTTATAAAAGTGTTATATAACAATATATCAGACTTTAATATTAAGAGAATAATGAAACATGAAACGGAAAATATAAAAATAGAGTTCGTGAATGTCACAAATCACATGGAAAGAATATCAAATAAGCTATACACAAGAGACTATTATTCAAAATCTACATATTTTAGGCTATTTATTGCTGACTTGTTCCCAGAGTTTAATAAAGCTTTATATCTAGACAGTGATATTGCAATTTTGTCTGATATTGCAGATTTATATAATATAGATATTGGCGATAACCTAGTAGGTGCTGCTCCAGATGGTGTAATACAAACGACATTTGAATTCCAAGAGTATGCTGAAAAAGTTGTTGGAGTTAACAATTATAAGAATTATTTTAATGCGGGAATTCTAATAATGAATCTTAGGGAAATGAGAAGATGCGACTTTCAAGGAAAATTTGTTTATCTTCTTGATACAATTAAGTTTAAAGTTGCACAGGACCAAGACTACCTAAATAGAATTTGCAAGGGAAGAGTAAAAATAATAAGTGATACGTGGGATAAGATGCCTTTTAAAGAATTATATAATGAAGGCGAAAAGATTAACTTGATTCACTATAATTTATCACTTAAACCGTGGCACTACGATGGTATTTTATATGAAGAGTATTTTTGGGAATATGCCAAAGAAACAGAGTATTATAATGAAATATTAAAAATGAAAAGTGATTATACAAATGACGAAAAAGAAAAAGACACAGAAGCATATGAAGGACTAAAAAAGCTTGCTGTAATAGAAGCAGGGTGTGTTGGGGACGATAGAGTTAAATAATTATTTGAGGTGATAATATGCCAAAAAAGAAAATATCTGACTTTTTAGGAAATCAAAAATTCAATGTTGAAGTAAGCGTAAATGATGGTGAGACAAGTGTAAAAATGTCTGATAGTAATGTGCCTGAAAAAGCAAAAGATAGATTAGAAGTATTAGAATTAATGAAAGAATATGAAAAAGAAGGAAAGTTTGACGTTGACTTAGAAAAAGATCCTCCAACTATTGTTCTTACTCCAGGTCAAGTAGATTATCTTCGTAAGAAGTACCTAAGCAAGGTTAAAACGAAAGTTGCATATTCAGTTGGAAAGCAATTTTTTAATTCAATGCTTAAAAATAATAAGATAATTATAAAGAAAATAAATGGACTAGAAAATTGGAATGAAATCAAATCTGGAGCAATCGTAACCTGCAATCACTTTAATCCTTTTGATTGTTTTACAATCGAAAAGGTTTTTAGAGACACAGTTCATTATAAAAATAAAAAGTATCTATATAAAGTAATTAGAGAAGGAAACTATACAAATTTTCCGGGTTTTTATGGCTTTTTAATGAGAAACTGTTATACTATGCCTTTATCAAGTAATAAGCATGTTATGATGGAGTTTTTGGACGCGCAAAGTGAAGCACTTCAATCAGGAGATTTTATTTTGATGTATCCAGAACAAAGTCTTTGGTGGAACTATAGAAAACCAAAGCCACTTAAAGATGGTGCATACAAAATTGCAGTAAAGAATAAAGTTCCAGTTCTTCCTATATTTATAACTATGGAAGATAGTGATTATATTGGATTTGATGGTTTTCCTATACAGGAGTATACAGTAAATATCCTTCCAGCGATTTATCCAAGTGGAGGTCTTTCAGATAGAGAAAACGCAATCAACATGAAGAATACTAATTATGAAATGTGGAAGGACACATACGAGGATTTTTACCATGAGCCATTAAAGTATACAACTGATCCAGCAAAACTAAAGGAGTTGTTATAGGTATTGAAAGCAAATTCTATGCCAAAAGTTATATATTATGAAAATGAATTAGAAGATGAATTTTCAACTGCCAAAATAAAGCCTGATGTCGTTGATGAAAATTATAAATACATTCATAAAAATATTTTTTGGAGGATAGGGGAAGCTTTTGTTTATGTTATTTCATTGCCAATTAAGTTTCTTACTCCTAAAGTAAAATTCAAAATAAAATATGTTGGAAAAGAAAACGTAAAACCATATAAGGATACAGGCTATTTTATTTATGCAAATCATACACAGCCATTTTTAGACACGTTTATTCCTACAAATCATATTTTTTCAAAAGGTAATGCATTAATTGTAAATCCTGAGAATGTTTCTATGAAAGGAATGAAGACATTAGTTAAAATGCTTCATGCAATTCCAATCCCAAATAGAATAAATGGAATGAAGAATTTTTTAGAGGCAATTAATTATTATATAAAAGATAAAAGATATGCTGTAACTATTTATCCAGAAGCACATATTTGGCCATTTTGCACGTGGATTAGAAACTTTAGGGATGTATCATTTAAATATCCAATTAAACTAAATGTGCCTTCATTTTGCGTGACGAATACGTATCACAAATACAAGGGAAGAGAAGACAAAGTACAGATTATATCATATCTTGATGGGCCTTTTTTGCCAGATGAGAAAATAGAGAATTTAAAAGAAAGACAAAAAGATTTAAGAGACCGAATATTTGAAAAAATGCGTGAAAGAGCAAATGAGAGCGACATTTGTGTCGTTAAATATGTGAAAAAACAATGAAAACTTTTGGGGACACGACGGTTAGGATTTTTATTTGCCCTGACCATCGTGTCCCCCAACGGTTAGATTTTACATATTCCACCAATTGCTTTATATGAAGTGAAAATAGATTTATTATGATAATCATATGTATCAGAATTACCAATAACTGCAACATCGCCAGCTTTGACGATGTTATTTTCTTTTGCCGAATGAATGCCTGAAGCAATCATAACATCGGCAAAATCTTTTTCTACTTTAATAGGAGTAACACCCCAAGTAAGATTTAACTGTCTTATGGTTCTTTCATTTGGAGAAAGAGCAACTACGTTGCAACCTGGTCTAAATGATGCAATTGCTTTTGGAGTATTTCCATGTTCTGAAAGTGAAAATATTGCTTTTGACTCTGTTTGCATTGCAATTTCACAAAGCGCATGCCCTACTATTAAATCGGAAGACATATTCTTATAGTCGCCATTTCTAGTTTTTGAATTTAGCAAGCGCCAACTATCCATTTGTTTTTCTGTAGTTTCCGCAATTCTACTCATTGTTTCAACACATTCAGAAGGATACATTCCGGTAGCAGATTCTCCAGAAAGCATTATTGCACTTGTGCCATCAATTACGGCATTTGCTACGTCACTAACCTCTGCTCTAGTAGGGCGAGGATTTGACATCATACTTTCAAGCATTTGTGTTGCAACAATAACATCTTTAGCTTCTTCAATACAACGTTTAATGAATTTCTTTTGAAGTGTCGGAACTTGTTCCATAGGAATTTCAACACTTAAGTCTCCACGTGCTACCATTATTCCGTCAGATACTTCTAAGATTTTTTCGAAGTTTTCAACACCTTCAATGTTTTCAATTTTTGAAATTATCTTAATATCTTTAGCATTATTTTCTCTTAATACATCTCTAATGGCGATAATGTCATCTGCTTTTCTTACGAATGAAGCAGCTATGATATCGAAACCATTTTGTATTCCAAATATGATATCGTTTTTATCTTTTTCTCCGAGTAGAGGAAGGTTAAGCGAAAGACCAGGAACATTAATTGATTTTCTATTTGATAATTCACCATCATTTTTAACGAGACATTTAATGTTTTTTTGGTTAATCTCTAAAACTTCAAGCTCAATTAATCCATCATTTACAAGTATTCGACTACCAACATTAACATCATTATAAAGGTCAGAATAATTAACATATACCATGTCTTCGTTTCCAATGCATTCCTCATGCATTAGAGTAAATATTGAACCCTTTTTTAAGAAAATCTTACCGTTTTCAAATTTGCCTATCCTAATTTCAGGTCCTTTGGTATCTAACATAAGGGGAATAGGGAGACCAAGGTCATCACGAACCTTCTTAAACAAATCTATTCGTTTCTTTTGTTCCTCATAATCACCATGCGAGAAGTTAATTCTTGCAACGTTCATGCCAGCTTCACATAGTTTTACAAGACTTTGATAATCATCTACTGCAGGACCAAGCGTACATACAATCTTAGTTTTTCGCAATGATATCATCCTTTCTTAATTCTCAATCCATTTAACTAATGACATATCTTGGCTATTAATAAGCATTTCATGACAAGGAAGAACTCTAAAGGTATATCCATAGTTTCCACCATTATCTAAATCTATTTGTGTGCTATACTCATATGTTCCATCTTTGAAGTCATTCGATAAATTCATCTTAACACATGTTGTTCCAACAAGTTTTTCGTCATTTTGAAATTTTCCGTAGAATACTTCACACATAACTGAATTTGGATCGATTTGACCAAGAGAAACTTTACATGATAATGTGATTTTTTCTCCGGCATTTATTGCCAATTCGTCGCTAATAGTAGGTGAGGAAATCGCTACATTGTGCCATTGTTCATACATGGTGTTTTTCCATGCAGTAAATTCCTCAATGCTTGATTTGTCTGAATACTTGCCATCAACTAATTTTAACTGTGGGACATATAATTTTTCTAGGTAATCACAAAGCATACGATCAGTATTGTATCCACTACCAACAGATTTAATTGAATTCTTCATCATCTTAATCCATTCTTTACTAATTCCTTTTGTATCTTTTGAATAGTAAAGAGGAATAATTTCGTTTTCAAGACATGAATATATGCTCTTGCTATCGGCGTTATCTTGAAGTTCATAGTTTGTATACTCAGTATCATCTCCGATTGCCCAACCATTTTTGTCTTTTTCGAATCCTTCATACCACCAACCATCTAGGATACTAAAGTTTATTACACCGTTTAAACCTGCTTTTTCTCCTGAAGTTCCTGATGCTTCAAGTGGTCTACGTGGATTGTTTAACCATACATCAACACCCGATACTAAATATCTTGCAATATGCATATTGTAATTTTCTAAAATTACAATCTTGTTTTTAAACTGAGGCATCCTAGAATATTTATATATTTCTTTAACTAAATCTTGCCCTTGAACATCCGCTGGGTGAGGTTTTCCGGCAAATATTATTTGTACGGGTCTATTTGGGTTATTTACGATTTGAGTAATACGCTCAATATCTTTAAAAATTAAGCAAGCTCTTTTGTATGTTGCAAATCTTCTAGCAAATCCTATTGTTAATGCTTTAGGATCAAGTAAATTATCAACCTCATTGATTTCTTCGATAGATTCGCCATTTCTAATTCGCTGTGCTCTAATATTTTCTCTTGCGGCATTAATTAACTTCGTTTTTTGACTTTGGTGAACAGACCAAAGTTCTTCATCAGGAATATTATCAATATCGTTCCATGTATCTTTTTCGTGCACTCTTTCTTGCCAGAATGGACGCATATAAGCGTTGTATAATTCTTTTAAATTTGGTGCAAGCCAGGTACAAGTATGAACACCATTTGTGACATAATCTATTGGAACTTCTCCTAAAGAAGTATTAGGCCAAATGTTTGAAAATAGTCTTTTTGATACTTCACCATGTAATTTTGATACACCATTTTTCTTCCCGGCAACCTTTAGTGCAAGAACAGCCATATCAAATCCATTAACTGGGATATTATTGTCACGAGAACCCATTATTAAGAAGTCGGTTCTAGATATACCAAGTTCTTGTGAGTATTGAGCAAAGTACCTATCCATTAGGTCAAGAGGGAAGATATCGTTTCCGGCAGGTACTGGTGTATGCGTTGTGAATATTGTACGGCTTGATGCCATTTCTTTTGCAACTTTAAAAGGAATATCATATTGTTGCATTAATTTTTTTATTACTTCAAATACAACAAATGATGAATGCCCTTCATTCATATGGAAAATTGTTGGGTTTATTCCAAGTGCCTCAAGAACTCTCATACCACCAATGCCTAGAATTATTTCTTGAGATATTCTCATTTCTTGGTCTCCACCATATAGTTTTAGAGTTAAACCTCTATCTCTTTCTGAGTTTGTATCTATATCACTATCCATAAGATATAATGCTATTCTTCCAACATTTATTTTCCAAACTTTTAGATAAACAACTCTTCCTGGTAAAGCCACTGATACGATTAAATCAGAGCCATCTTCATTTGTAACAGGGAGAATAGGAAGTTCATCTAAATTTACCCTTGAATATTCAAATGTTTCTCCGCCATCTTTATTTATTAATTGATTAAAATAGCCATCTTTGTATAATAATCCAACAGGATAAAAAGGAATTCCAAGGTCAGAAGCAGATTTACAATGGTCTCCTGAAAGGATGCCTAGTCCTCCAGCATATATTGGAAGAGTCTCGTCGATACCATATTCAGCACTAAAATATGCTATTTTACAATCTTTATACTTGGAATAAGTTCTAGAAAAATATGTATCTTTATTGTTAAGATAACCATTAAAGTGGTCCATAACAAGATCATAATCTTTTAGGAATTCTTCATCTTGAGCTACTTCTAAAAGTCGTTTTTGGTTTATAGAAGACAAAAATTTAATTGGATTTTTATTAGATTTTGTAAATAAATCAGAACTAATATAATCATATAGTCTCAATGAATATGTGTTCCATGACCACCAAAGATTTTCTGCTAAAGTCGATAGACCGGCAATCCTTTCTGGTAGTTTAGGTTTAACACTAATTTTTCCGAAAACGTACATTAAAAATTCCTCCTTAGTAAAACATATAACAACTCTATTTTATTATCTTGCAAAAGTACTAAAAAGTCAAATCTTTAAGTGTTTTAAATTTATATTTCAAATGCCTGAATTTATTGAATTAACTATTTTTTATTTGTATAATGTATTAGAGAATTTTTACGCAATTTTTGTATTGTTTTTTGTTAAAAAATACTTATAGATTTTTTTCTTTTTAAACCTTATGATTTCGAGGTGGGAAATGATTAAGAGAGTACTAAAGAATAAACTAGCATCGCTTGGCTATGGAGCGGGTTTTATTGAAAATAAAATCCGAAGTTTTGTTTGCACGGTTGATGTTAGCAAATATACAGAAGCAGACCTAGATCAAAAAGTTGAGCTAGTCACTTATGATACACCTACTGCCGACATTCAAAGACAATTCCTTAACATTGGTGGAAATGTTCAAGATAAATTTGTTTTTGATGGTCAGTTAGATGTATCGTCAAAACTATGCTCTATTGGAAGTCAGATGACGGTCGCTGATTATAAACTTGGTTCAAAGCTATGTGTAGTCTTGATAGATGCAGAAGCGAATATTAAGATCCTTTTCTATAATCCAGCACGAGATACATCTACTCGTTACGGTAGTAGAACTTATGAAGAAGTTTTTGGCGAGGAGAGAGAGCAAGAAGCCTCTGACTATTTGGGTGCACTTACTGCTGGTGGAAGAGTATCTTCACTAAAAGCTAAAGATATAGTATATACACTTTTATCAGAGTACATTATTGATGTTATTATGCACGAAAATAGTACGCCAAAACTTAGGATATGTGAAACAGCAAATAAGTTTGCGGAATCTATTACAAATTATTATTACAAGTATATAAACCATAGAATAAATAGAATCGAATTTGTAGAAAAAGAAGTTAATATTAGATTTTTAGGAAGCGGTGTTACAGAGGGAAGGATTTCTAATGATCCATATCTTACTTTATCCGAAGTAAATAGATTTGCAGATTTTAATCTTAATAAGCCAACATATGCTTGGATATGCGAAGGCGAAAGGATGCAAGAAGTACTACTTCTTTTTACAGCAACTGAGAGATTTAATAAGAATACATATAGAGAATTAATCGAAAACAAAGAGGACCCTGCTTTGAGAACGGAGATAGAAAAACTTACAACAAGGTTTTCTACTGAGGCAGGATACGCAATCTCTAGGCAATATATTCAAGGCGTTCTTAAGAGATTAAATAGAGAATTGCTATGTCCACCGATTGATTTTATTCGACGCTACTCTAATGAAACTCCTGATGTGATAGAGCCACTAAAATATAAATATGTTACCATTAAGAATAGACGTGAGTTCGAAAATTCATTGTATAATTCCATTGAAAACAATTTAAATGGAAGATATAAATTTAGATTTGTTGAAAAGCTTAGTGGTATTTACTTAACGATAGGAAACAAGTTAAACTATACAGATTTACAAGGAAAGCTTGTTAAAAAGCAATCAATTGCGGATTTCAATATTAACTTTAATGCAGCTGTAATTAAAAGAGAAACAATAATTGACGAAAGATCAATTCCTCAGTTATTAGGATATATTTATAATGATGTTAATATGACTGGTACAGACATGCTTCCTGTACCTAGTATTGAAGTTGTCTTTTATTTTCCAGATCTTAGCGCAATTGGCAGAGACGTTGAGATGTACAATGGTACTAGTATTGAAATTGCAAAGGGAGATGGATTCACTTCTTTCTATGATATAGGTAGTGGCGCTGCAATGGAGATAAATGTTGCAAAGCCAAAAGATCCAAATGAGAAGTATGTTACCGTTAAATATGTAAATAGTGAATCTAAAACACTAAAGGAAAACATCATTAGAGATGTACCAATTGGAAGCATTTATACACCAGAACTTATTCCGGAAATTGCAGATAAAGATGGAAAAGAATGGATTTTAGACGTTAATCAAACACCAAATGTTAAAGTATCTACAGACAATAACGCAAATATAATCGAAATAAAGTATATAAAGAAAATTGCAAAAGTAAGAATAAACTATATTAATAAACAAGGGGCAGAGTTATCACCACCAGTTATATCAAACTTCCAAGTTGGTGAGTCTCTAAATATGGAAAGCATTAGAAAATTCAAGGACAAAAATGGTGCCGAATGGAATTTGTATCAGTGTACACCAAGCAAATTTGTTGTGTCAGACGATCCAAGAAAGAATATTCTAACGCTTACTTATGATGTAATAAGAGCGGATGTACTAATATCTTATAAAACAAGAGATGGAAAAGATATCAAGGCTCAAGATAAGGTTAGTACGATTGCTAATGAGCAATTCACACCTGATATACCAGAACAAATTGTAGATGAAAATGGTTTAAAATGGGTATTTGGAAGTGATTCAAAAAGTGTCATTACAGTTTCAGAAACAGAACCTAACTCTATAGTTCTATACTACGATGAAAAGAAGGCAAGAGTATTAACAACTTTTGTTGATGAAGAAAATCAAAAAATAAAAGATGACGTTGTTGATTTAATACAGGTTGGAAGAGATTTTTCTCCTAAATTTGAAATTGATTTTGTTGACATTTTTGGAAAGAGTTGGCATTTGAAGGATATAGATCAAAGAGTAATAAAAGTTTCTGAAAAAGAATTTGCAAATATGGTCACTATATCATATGAAAAAGTATTAAATACAATATATGTTGCAATGGTTAATGAGCAAGGGGAAAGAATAAAAGATGATATTATTGAGAAAGCACAAGTTGGCTCAAAATATACGCCTCAAGCTATTAAAGAAATCGAAGATGTTAATGGTAAAATTTGGGAATGTATTGAAAATGAAAAATCTTTAGTTGTTTCACAAAGTGAAATGATGAATAAGATTATTTATACGTATAAGCCTCTTATAACAACTGTATTTTTCCAATATGTTGATGATGAGGGAAATGAACTTTTGCCTCAAAAACAAAAGGATATTCAGGCCGGAAGCGTAGTTAAACCTGAATTCATAAGCGAGTTAACATCTAAGGACCAAAGAGGCTGGATATTGTCACCAAACAATATTCAAGAGTATGTTTCTAAGAAACATAAAGAAGAAAACATTGTTAAAATCAATTATGATAAAAAGCTTGTTAATATTATTCTGTCATTTAAAAATGTAAGTGGTCAAACTCTTAAAGCAGATGTTGTCGATAAGGCACAAGTTGGAAGCGAATATACTGCTAGACTATATGATAAGATTACTGCAGATAATGGCGAAAGATGGATGATTGCAAAAACTGAACCTGACAGAATGTTTGTTAGAGAGAACAGCAGGTTCACATTGATATATGACGAAATCAAAGCAAGAGTAACAGTAAAATGTATAAATATTGAAGATGACAAGTCTATTATTGATGACAACATAGTTACTACAAAGCTTGGGGGAGTTTTTGTTCCTAACTTTAGTATCACGTTATTTGATAGACAAAAGAGAAGATGGAAATATGTTGGAGAGCCCGCAATGAGTATAGTGGCCAAGGAAAATGAGCTTGAAAACATTGTTATACTTAAATATGAAAAAGAAAAAGTTGCTGTCACATTAAAATATATTAACCCAATGGGGCAAATGATTCATAAAGACGTTGTTAAGGATGAACAAATTGGTTCTGAAATTGCAATTAAGGAATATGAAAAGATAATAGAGGATGACGGAACAGGGTGGCAGTTACAAAACATATCAAGCAAATCTATAATCGTGGATGAAGATCCTAGTAAAAATGTGGTTGTTTCAAATTATGTTCCATTATTGGTTGATGTATCAACTAGATATATCGATAATGATGGTAATGAATTAACTAATATAAAAGTTGATAAGGTTCAAGTAGGAAAGACCTTTTCAGCTACTGTTCTACCAAAGGTTACAGATTTCGATGGGAAAGAATGGATATATTCAAATATTAGTATTGAGGACATTAAAGTCCAAGAAGAAAAGAATAAAGTTAATATCAAGTATATTCCGTATTTAAAAGAAGTATTGCTAAGATATGTTGATACAAGTGGTACTGATATTATTCCGGAAAAGAGAGTTGAAGCTCAAGTTGGAAGTATATATGTAGCACCTGCCATGAATAGAATAGTTGATGGAAGTGGCAGATTTTGGATTTTCCAAAAGTTCTCAAAGGATAATATTAAGGTTAAAGAATCTGATAATGTTATATCTTATATTTATGATAAAGAATTTACAAATGTTAAGATAATTTATGAAAATGGCTCTAGTATATCGAATACAAAAGAACTAAAACTTCAAATTGGAACTTTATATAATATTGAATATCAAAAAGTATTACAAGATAATGAAAAGCTTAGTTGGATTGCGTCACCAGATAATAATTTGAGTGTAATTGTTTCAGAGGATACTTCAAGAAACGAATTTAATATACATTATGATAAATTTGAAGTACATGTATATGAAAAATTTGTTGAAGAAAACGGAAATGAAATAGTTGAAACTAAGGTCTTAAAGCAACAAGTAGGTTCAAAGTATATTCCGAAAGTGTCAACTCAAATTGAAGACAAAAATGGTGCTATTTGGGAACAAATAGGAAAAGGTGATAATAAGATTTTTGCTACTTCATATAAAATTGATCCTATAGTAGTTTCTGAGGAAGAATCAAAGAATATAGTTTATATAAAATATAAGCCTAAACTAGTTGAAGTAACAATCAGATTTGTCGATTCTGTCGGAAAACAAATACGTTCAGACAATGTAATAAAAACTCAAATAGGAAGTATTTTTAAAGAAGAGATTCCAGAAAAGATAATAGATTCTGTTGGAAACAAATGGTCATTTAATCCTAACACTAATACAAACATAGTGATTACTGATAATCCAAAGAAGAATTTAATAGTTCTTTCTTATGAGGAGCAAAAAGCTAAAGTTACTTATAAATATCTAGATAAAAATGCAAATGATATTATTCCATCAACGTCAGTTTTGGCGCAAATTGGTAGCATATTCACTCCGCAATTTGATATGGTCATTACAGACGAGAATGAGTGTGTATGGGAGTATAGTGAAAGAAACTATGATACATTAGAAATTAATGATGATGATGAGAAAAACATAATAGAACTTACATATATTCCACTTAATGTTGATGTTCAAATTAACATTGTTGATTTGTGGGATAAAGAAATATGTGAGCCACAAATTCTAAAAGCGCAGCTAGGCAGTGTATATTCTCCTATAATCAATAAGGATTTGATAACGGATAATTCTTTGTTATATAGGCTAAAGAGTTGCGAACCTAAAGAAATAAAAATACAAGAATTACCTATGGGCTCTAAAAAGAATCCTAATGTATTCAAATGTGTATTTGAACCAATTACGAGCAATGTTACTATAAAGTATGTTGACTTAAATGATGAAGATATTAGAGAAGAAGAAAAAATTACATTACAAGTTGGAAGTAAATTTAAACCAAATCCATCAGAATTTATTAAAGATAAACGTGGAAATGAATGGCAATTAATTAATTCTAATGTAGACGAGATTGTCGTATTTGAAAATGCTGAACAAAACATAGTAAAGTATTCATATGAAGTTGCTATGGCTGAAGTAATAATACGATATATTAACATGGAAGGATTAGTTATTAAACCAGAATATAAAGAAAAGTTTCAAATAGGGTATGAATTTGCTCCTAAAGCTGATGAATTCGTATTTGATAAAGACAACAAAAAATGGAGACTTGTTGATATTAAACCAATCAACCTTATTGTTGGAAGTATTAATAATATTGTTACAGTGACCTATCAAGAGCAAAAAACAAAAGTTGTTCTTAGATACTGCGATGAATCTGGAAAGAGCATTAGGTATGAAGATAAGGTTGATGCGCAAATTGGTTCAACTTATACACCTAGAATTACAAATAAAGTAATTTACAATGAAAACGAAATATGGAGACTTCAGAGGTTTGAACCTCGCGAAATAATTGTGTCGGAAAACGTAAACGATAATGTTATTAACTTGATTTATTCTAATGCAAAAGTTAAGAGCCCTAAAGAAGAAAAGAAAGTTCTTGTAAATCCGTTTGCTAATACAATTATGGATGAGAAAGTAGAAGCTAAAGAAGTTAAAAATAAGGAACAAGCTATAGAAACTGTTTCGGATAAAGACATGTCAGATAAAGAACAGTTGCAAGAAGATGTAGCATCAAATATAGAACGAGAACATGAAGAACCTCAAGAGATTTCACAAGAGAATGTAAATCAAGAAGATGCTAAAGATGTTAATAGCAACGAAACCCCTGAGACAGAAGAAGTACTTTCTATTAATGAATTGAATAGTGGAGATGAGCAAGAAGACAATCATCAAGACTATGTTCTTAAGGAAGAAAATGTCATATTTGATGAGCCGGCTTTAAAATCTCTAGAAAACAGCATAGGATTATCTAATAAGGAAAAAGTTGCAATAAGAGATTTAAAGGAAACCAATGATTTAATATCTGATAAAGTTAATGATATGAAGTTGGCCTTCTCAAATGGTCAGGTAGATTATGATTTATCTGAAATTGAAAAGCTAATGATAAAAGAAAAAGAGATTATTAAAGTTGGACTTGATGCTATAATACAAAATGATAAAACGGGTGCTAAACTTCTTAAGGTCATTGAAACGGTAAATAAGCTAAGCAAACAAGATGCTATCTTTGAAAGATCAATGCAAAAGAAGGCAATAGTAGTGACAGATTACTTCATTAATAAGACGATAGAGGATACTGACAAGATTGTATATATCTGTGAAAGAGGAAAGAATAGCGAAGGAATAAAAGCTATAAATGAGAAAATTAATACTAAAGGCTTTAAGCAACAAAAAGAGGCGTTTGAGCATAAAGCTGTTTTGTATTTTGAAAAAGCAATGTTAGATAATTACTACAAATCAAGAACAATTGTAAATGACAAATTCTTTGAAAGTGATGATTCACGTAAATCAGCTGGGGATGAAATATCTGTAGCTGTAACGGGAATGTTAATTAGACAAGCAATGAATATATTGTCTAAAGATAGTATTCCGTTTTCATCGATAAATGAGCTCGAAGCTATTATTCATTTGTTAAGAGCGCATGAGTTAGAGCAACTTAAAGGAAAAGTTAATACATTAGATGGTAAGCTTAAAAAGAATGCTATAAATATCATTAAAGAATTAGAGAAAAAATAGTTAAAAACAAAAGGATGCTCCTTTTATGTAAGGGAGCATCCTTTTAGCGTGCAAAGATTCTATAATCAATATTTGGAAATATTTTATCTTTGAAGGATATATCATCAAGATATTCTTCATTTATTTCGTGCTTATCTATCATATTGGCAAGTGCATTAAACCTTCCGATATGATCATTAAAACGTTTGTGGGCATATTCAACCATAGTATTCATAGTAACAATAAATGGCCAGTCACTACTTTGCGCTAAAAGTAATTCTCTTGCACATTGATTTAGTGCTTTTTTTTCTAATTCTGTTGGCTCGGTAATACATCTTGCCAAGTATACCATTCTTTCTCCAGCTTGATGTAGATGCTTATACATATAGTCATTACCAGGATTTAACCATACTTCGGAATAACCATGTGCACCCCATGTGGAAATTGCTGGCTGAGAAACTTGAATTTGTGGATATCTTTGAAGATATTCACTAGGTGTGATTAGCTCAATAGTATCTTGATTGTAATAGATTTTTTTAAATAGCACATATAGAAAATATGGACCTTCAAACCACCAATGGCCATATAATTCTGCATCATATGGACAAGTTATAATTGGTGGAATAATCATATCATCTGCAGAGTCATTAACTTGTTTTACTCTTGAAGCAATAAAGTGGTCTGCTTGCATTTCACAAGTAGCCATAGCAATGTCTGGGTGATAGAGTTGTTTGTAATCAGTTTTGCCAGTTATTCTATGATACTTTATACCGGTATCAACTCGGTGTCCACTTTTTGCGACAAATGGTTTTATATATTCCCAATCTGATTCATAGCCAATATCTTTATAAAATTCTCTATAATTAGGGTCGCCAGGATATCCATTTATAGAACTCCAGACTTGCTCACTACTTTTTAAATCTCTTCCAAAAGCCACTATACCATTTGGAGAAATAATAGGGGACAAAGTTCCATATATAGGTGCAGGCTCCGCAAATTCTATTCCGTGAGTTTCAACAAAAACATATCTTATTCCAAACTCATTTAGTACTTCATCAAGTTCAGGGATATAAGCACATTCAGAAAGCCACATTCCGGAAGGATTCCTTCCAAATGCTTCTCTATAAGTTTGCACTCCGTTTGCAATCTGAGCTCGTGATGCATTAGGAGTTACATTAAGTAAAGGTAAGAATCCATGCGTTGCAGGGCAGGCTAGTATTTCTAAAACACCATATTCTTGAAACTTCTTAAAAGCGGAAATAAGGTCTAAATTGTATATTCTTTTAAAGATTGTATATTGTTCTTTATATCTATAATAGTAGAACTTTGCTAAATCATTTAGTTCTTTATTATCTTTTGTTCTTCTAATTTCTTTATGTGCAAGCCATAATCTTTCGACTAAGTAGCGTAATGAACGTTTTTGTAATATTTCATCCTGAAGCATAGTAATTAGGGGAGCGGAAATGTTCATGGTAACTCTAAATTTAACACCTTCATCAATTAGCATTTGAAAGTATTTTATTAGAGGAATGTATGTTTCTGAGATGGCCTCAAAAAGCCATCTTTCTTCCATATATAATTCACTTTCAGGATGCCTTACATATGGCAAATGTGCATGCAAGACGTAATTTAAGTATCCTTTAGGCATATAATCCTCCTAAAAAAGAATAAAAATGGCGATGTCAAAAACCATCGCCGTCAATTTCTATAAATGTTATTATCAGAACTTCCGAAGAAACACATCAGAGCTTCCTGGTCTTCCTTCAAAAGCAGTATGATTTTGATTTTGGAAATACCTATATTGTTCTTTTTGGCCAAATACTTTAATTCTTTTTTGGTCACTAATACATAAATAGTTTCCAAATAGTATTCCAGATGCATCAAAAATGTACGATGGATGATTGGTTGGAACAGTTGCTTCATTAGAAGAGTATATAGTGATGTAATCTGATTTAGATACCCTCCCAAGTTCAACTTTATATTTGCATCCAGAATCAGATACTTCTATGTAATAGTTGTTTGCATATGGGTCTACAGGTATGAAGTATGAATAGTTCATGGTTATGTTTGTAACTTTTAAAACGGGCATACAATTAGAGTAATTACCGTGTCTGCTTGAAAATTCGTTTATAGTATCATCAGAAACTTCCCAATACACAAACATACGAGTAGGAGACTGAACTAAAAGGCGGATTACAGTCTGATTATACTTAGATGGTAGTTCATAGTATTCTGACTTTAGTAATGACACGTCTTATCCCTCCTTACTCATAAATTTACCTGCTTTTAGACATACTTCAACATTTACTTCAATACAATTAATTTTATAGTAGAGACACATTATTATCAATAATTTTTAAAAAATGTAAACTTTTTGTAATGGAACGCACTTTAATTTATGTAATCCGTTTTTGATTTCCACCATACATAAACTGCAAAAGAAAAAATCAAAAAATTTTATCCCGACTTTTGGACATGTTTTTTTAATTTTTTTTTAAAAATATAAGACGATACTTTACTTTGAAATTCTTTTTGTATACAATTATTTGTGAGATACGACACTATAAAATTTTTAGTTATTTTTTCAAATGATTTTTTGCACGTTTTCTAGAAAAATTATTAAAAAAAATAAGGCTAGAATACTTATGATAAGTACTTGGAAGGAGACATAAGATTTATGAGAATAATGATGCTTACTTGGGAGTACCCACCAAGAATTGTTGGACGGTATTGCAAGAGTGGTTCATGATTTGTCACAGGTTTTTGCAAATCAGGGACATGAGGTGCATGTTATTACATATAAAGAAGGAAATACAAAAGATTTTGAGAAAGATGGTGCTGTTTTTGTCCATAGGATTGAAACATACCCTATTAATGCTAATAACTTAGTTGATTGGGTAATGCAGTTTAACTTCTGTGTTATTGAGAAAGCTGCAGATGTTATCAAGGAGTTTGGAAAGTTTGACGTAGTCCATGCTCATGATTGGCTAGTGGCATATTCTGCAAGAGCAATTAAGAATTCATACAAAATTCCACTAGTTGCAACTATTCATGCTACAGAGAGTGGAAGAAATAAAGGTATCCATGATAAAAACCAAGGATACGTTAATGATGTAGAGTGGCTACTAACATATGAAGCTTCTAATGTTATTTGTAATAGTCTTTATATGAAAAATGAAATCAGAAATTTATTTGGAAAGCCATATGAAAACATTCATGTTATTCCAAACGGAATAAACATTAATAAGTTTGACAATCAAGAAAGAGACTGGGAATTTAGAAGAAATTATGCATCTGACAATGAAAAGATAGTTTTCTTTGCTGGACGTATTGTGTATGAAAAAGGAATTCAAGTTTTGCTAGATGCTGCTCCAAAGATTTTACAAAATTATAATGATGTTAAATTTGTAATTGCTGGAAGAGGACCTTGTTTAGATGATCTTAAAGCACAGGCAGAACGACTTGGAATCTCAAATAGAGTGTACTTTACAGGGTATCTAAATGATGTTCAAATTACAAAAATGTACAAAGCAATTGATGTTGCAACTTTTCCTAGTTTATATGAGCCATTTGGTATCGTTGCATTAGAAGGAATGCTTGCTGGGGCTGCTACAGTAGTATCTGATGCAGGTGGACTTAATGAAATAGTTTCTCATGGAATAGACGGAATGAAGTCTTATTCTGGAAACAGTAATTCACTAGCTGATTCAATACTAGAAGTATTATTCAATCAAGATTTGTGTAAACAGATTGCAAAGAATGCTCACGAAAAAGTTGTTAAAGAGTTTAATTGGAATATTATTGCTAAAAAGACTATGGATGTTTACAAAGAAACAATTAAGCAGGCAAAAGCATCAACTGCTAAAGTTAAATTTGAAGAGAAGAATACTTTGAAAGAAGAACTTGCTTCTTTTGCTCCTACATTTGCAAGAGAGGATAATACAATAACAACTTCTTCAACAGATAGTGAAATTAGGGGAATTATAAATCCTTTAAGAAAATTAAAAAAGCAGACTAATTAGTCGTAAATTAATAAATGTGAAATTAAGTGGAGCGTTCGAATTTTAAGGACGCTCCTTTTTTCGAAACTAAGAACGTCCCTGAAATTCGGTTGACAATTGCTGGAGTTTGTGCTATTTTACCACATGAACCCATAGAAAGGAGGGGTCAGCATGAATAATTCCTTGCTGACAAGTAAGAAGGTTCTCTCCGTTTGTATGGAGACTACCGCAGGTGGAAGAAACTACTCTGGTGGACTCGGTGCACTGTATGGTGACACGACTCGAACCATGTTCCGGCTGGGCGCTTCTTTTATTGCTGTTACTCCCATTTACAAGAATGGTTATGTTCAGCAGGAAGTAAGCGAAACAGGCGTTACAGATAAGTATCCTGAGCAAAATTTTGAAGAAGAATATGAAGACACTGGCATTGTTCTTTCGGTGCCTATTCTTCATAGGGAAATCAAAGTTAAGGTGTGGAGACACCGTGTGCTCAAGAATGCTTATGGTGTTGACACAAACTTGCCGGAAAATGGTGAATTTGCTGAGATTACTAACAACTTGTACGGTGAAAATGGTATTGGTATTTACGATGGCGAAGCACAAAGGCTTTTGCAAGAAGTAATCTTGGGTGTTTCTGCTGTCAAGCTTTGTGATAAGATCGATTATCAGTTTGATATTTTGCATCTTAACGAAGGTCATGGTGTTTTTGCTGCTTTATACGTTCTTTCTGAGCTCAAAAGGTGCGATCATGTCACTTTTGAATATGCTTGGAATTTGGTAAGACGTACAACCGTATTTACAACCCATACGCCTATTGGAGCGGGCAACAAGAGTCGTCCTATCAATATGATTTTGGACTTGGGCGCCAATTTTGGTCTCAGTTATGATGAACTTAGGAGAATCGGCGGAGACGAGACTGGCACACAGTTTGGTTCGACGACCGCTGCTCTTAGGCTCTCTAAGATTGCTAACGCTGTTGCCATGCGTCATCAGGCGACTTCTCATGACCTTTGGAAAAACGTTTCTGGAAGTTGTAAGATCACGTATATTGATAATGGTGTTGATATTGCTTATTGGCAAGATCCTAGGATTAGGGCAGCATATGACGAATTTGCCTACAACAAGCTTTTGACTATTCACTCTCTCAATAAGCATGAACTTGTCATGGAAGTTGAGAGGCGAAATGGTGTTAAACTTGATGAAAAGTCCATTATTATTGGTTTTGCGAGACGTGTTATTGAATATAAGCGTGCTGACCTCATTTTTGAGGACATTGCGTGGTTTGAGTCTTTGATTCATAAGTATAATTTGCAGATTATTTTCTCTGGTAAAACTCATCCTAAGGATTTTGGAAGTAAGGGCATTCTTATGAGACTTTATGAGATGTCCAAGCGTTATCCTAATAATGTTGTATTCCTTCAGAATTATGATGTTAATGTTGCAAGGCTTATGACTCGTGGCGTTGATGTTTGGCTTGGCAATCCCCAGATTCCGCTTGAAGCATGTTCTACTTCTGGCATGAAGGCAGCTGCGAATGGTGTTATTAACCTTTCTACTGCTGATGGCTGGTGGTATAGGAGTGCTCGTTACGGAGTCAATGGCTGGATTATTGGCGAGACTATCTCTCACGATAAATATACGGATGCTCTTTATTTGTATAGGGCTATCGAGGAGAAAGTTATGCCGGCATTTGCTGATAAGGAAGCATGGAGCCACATGATGTTTGCTTCTATTTATACTGCTCTTGAGGAATGTTCCACTGAGAGAATGTGTAGGGATTATTATGCCTATCTTTATAATGCTCCATATGTTGAGTAATGTTTAATAAAAGCTGCTGAGAGTAACTTCTCAGCAGTTTTTTTATATTAAAAACATGGGTTTTTGGCAACTAATCCTAAAAGCTTGACTGTTGACATAATTTGTTATAAAATAAAGTCCACTTTCATAGTTAAGGTTGTTTTTAGTGTACTAAAAACGGAGGCGAAAGGGATGAAAGGATTTCTGGAAGACATGTGGGAAATTTTCCGGCCAACAAATTATACGCAAGTGCTTTCCTTGTACGCGATAATTGCATGGATAGTTACAGCTATCATAATTCGGAAAATGTATGGTAGCTTTTGGGGTGCTCTAAGAATCGTTGGATTCAGGATTCTGTTTCTTGGCATAATTGGAACTCCATTCTGGGTTGTCATGGCGGTATGTCTGCTTATGATAGTTCAGGCTGTTGATGTCATCTCACAAAAGAGTCCTGCCGTTCAGTATATCTATCTCGGAATTGCTATATTCTTTTTGTGTCGAAGAATAGGGATTTTTTAGTATGGAATTCCTCTCTATGCAAAACTTGGTTTAAGTAGCATCATAAGTTAAAGCGAAAAAAGGGAGGTATTTGGAATGCTAAAGGAGTTCTATTTGTTTGAGCATTCATGGATAGCAATTACACTGGCAATTGCCGTTTCAATAGTGTATTTTGCTTTTTTTGCATACCGGTACATTCCAATGACTGGCTACGACAAAAAGTTCAGCATGATTAGTCTTGCACTCTTGATACTTGCTATTATGTTTTCATTTGTTTCGGCATATTCAATTTTGATTACATTACTGTTTGTATTCTTAGTCCCCCAAATAGCTTCAAACAAAAAGGTAACACTGGTGGTGTTTATTCTTTATATTGTTTTGCTTTTCTTCATTATTACTAACGAGGTGATGGTCATGTGACCATCACTTTTTCTTTAGGGTTAAATCTTTTTTACAAATGTGTTATTTGGTTGAGAACTTGATATCTTATCTGATAAGATATTCGTGGAGTATTATAGGTTTTTATTATTTTTCTTGAGGTGGCGATACCATGATTTACATTAGAGATTTAATTAGAAAGAAAAGAAATAACGAAGAACTATCGGAAGAAGAAATGGATTTTTTTATTTCTTCATACAATAAAGATGAGATTTTAAGAGAACAGGCAGCAGCACTTTTGGCAATGATGAATGTAAGAGGCCTTTCTGAAAAGGAAATGGCATATCTTGCTAAAGCTGTTTCTGAAAGTGGAAAGAGAATAGAAATTTTTGAAGTCTCAAATAAACTTGTTAACATTCACCCTATAGGTGGAATGGATGATAAAATAATAATCATGCTTATGGCTATACTTGATGCCTTAGGGTATTCTACAGTAAAAACAATTGGAAGAGAAATTGGTGTTAAAGATAAACTTCCTAATATGATTGTTAGAGATATCACGGAAAATAATAAAGACGAATTGAAAAAGATTATAACAGAGGGAGAGCCGGTTTTGATTAGAGAACCAAATGATCTTGCCCCTGTAGAGAATAAATTATACAAGTTAAGAAATGATATTGCATGTAACGAAGACATTTCAATAATTGCCGTAAACCTTATTAGCCAAGAGTTAGCGTTAGGGTTTAAAAATGTTGTCTTCGATATTTCATATGGTGAAAAAGCTTACGTTAAAACTGCAGAAGATGCAAAAAAACTTGCTAAGTACTTGATTAAAATTGGTAATAATGAAAATGTTAGAATTAATGTTAAGTGTGTTATTACAAAGCTTAATGAACCATTAGGAAAATCATTTGGAACTACGCTTGAGGTAAGAGAAGCACTACGAGGCCTACAAGGGGAGATGCCAGATGACTTAAAGGAACTACTTTTTGAAATTGGGAATATGGTTCTTTCTCTTCAAACAGGAGATACAGATAAGAGATTTAATACTAAAAAAATACAAAGTGCAATAGACAGTAAGATAGCTTATAACAAATTATTATCATTAACAGACAATCAAGTTGTTAATATAGAATTAAAAAAGTCATATCCTGTTATGGCTGATTTTGAGGGATACGTTAATGAGATTGATGTCTCTGGAATTCGTACAACAGCACAATACTTAAATGCAATCAGACATTCAGAAAAACTAGAATTAGAGTATGGTGTGGGAATAGAAATCTGCAAAAAGGTTGGAGAAAAGGTCAACATGGGAGATATCATTGGGTATATTTACACTGATGATGAAACAAAAGTGCAAAAAGCAGTAGCCAACCTTAAATCTGCATTCCAAGTTACAGACAAGAAGGTAAATAATAAATCTAGAATTGCGTTAACATTATAATTAAGAGGGGTTTTATATGAAATATAAAATTGTAAGACAACCGGATGAAATGAATTGTGGTGTAGCGTGTTTGTCTATGATTTGTGCATATTATGGAATTGATAATATGTCGCTTGCAGTAATTAGAGAATTTGCGCAAACAGATAGAGAAGGAAACTCGATGTATTCTCTTAAGCTTGCCGCTGAAAAATTGCATCTTGATGCCGAAGGATATGATGAAGTCGAAAAAGAAGATTTGCTTTCTGATGAACTTAAGTATCCATTAATAATTCATACTGTAGTCGATGGACTTTATCTACATTATATGGTTCTTTTCGAAGCAAATGAAAAGGGAGTAGTCCTTGGTGATCCTGCAAACGGACAGGTTGAGATGAGTTGGGATAATTTTCTTAGAATTTGGACGCATCAAGTTATGCAACTTACACCAACAGAAAACTTTTCAGAAAATAAGAAGTATCGTAAAAACTACAAATTCATTTTTTCACTAATTAAAAAATATAAAAAATATTTGATTGAGTTGTTTATAATTTCAGCTATTGTGTCTGCTATTTCTGTTGTAGCTGCAAAGTTCTACTCGAGACTAGTAGATAGTGTAATTCCTACAAACAACTTGCTTTTGCTTGGACAATTACTACTTCTAACATCAGGAATATATATCTTTACGGTTGGTATAAATTGGCTAAAGCTAAAAGTAACAATTAAATTTAATAAGTATCTAGATAAAGAATTAATAATAAATATATATAATAGAATGACAGATTTGCCGATGAATTTCTTCGCTTCAAGAACGGCAGGAGACTTATCTACAAGGTTTTCAGATGGTGATGCAATAAGATCAGTCATTACTAATTTTACTTTTGATTTTGTAATTGACTTTGTTTATGCAATCGTTGCGATTGTCACGTTGATTATCAACCACAGTTGGCAATTAGTTGTTCTAACAATTTTAATGCTTGAAATTGTAGTGCTTATTCAAACATTATTTAAGAAAAAACTTTCTGAAATATCTAAAAAGACAATTAAGGCAAATACTGATGTTTATTCGTATGCAAATGCATCATTTATGGGACATGAAACGATTAAGAGCTATAACTCAGAGAACTTAGTTGAAAACACGATGGCTCAAAAGTATAGAACATACCAAGACAATGCATATTCAGGCAGTAAGTTTTCACAAGCACAAAGTGACTTAAGCTCAACTATAATTAAAATAACCGGTTTATTTATGCTTTCAATCTTAGCTATACTTGCTATGAGAGGCGAAATATCAACAGGTAATTTAATGTACTTATATACGCTTGTTGGATATATTTCAGCACCAGTTGGATATATCATAAGCCTTCAAGAACAAAAATATGAAATTGATGCTGCGCTAGAAAGATTAGATGACGTATTTAGAAGCACGACAGAAAAAGATTTAAATAAGAGCAGACAGAACCTAAATGAACCAATTAATAGCATAGAATTTAAAGATGTTGTATTCCAATATGGATTTAAAGATCCAGTATTAAAAGGATTAAGTTTTAAAATAGACAATGGCGAAAGTATTGGTGTTATCGGAACTAGCGGTTCTGGAAAAACGACACTTATTAAACTAATTCTAAGTTTCTATAAAGTTACTGAAGGAAAAATATTAATAAACGGAAAGAACATAAACGATATCACGACATCATCAATTAGAAAAAAGATTGCATATGTTTCGCAAAATGATTTCTGGTTCCAAGATACAATTTTTAATAATTTAACTATAGGAAATAGAAATGCAAGTGTTGAAACTGTGGAAAAGGTATTGGAAGAAGTTCAAATGAGTGAGTTTGTTGATAGTCAACCTCGTGGACTAAATACAGTAATAGAAGAGGGAGCAGTAAACTTATCTACTGGACAAAAGCAAAGGCTATCAATTGCAAAAGCACTTATTATGAATCCAGATGTTTTAGTACTTGATGAATCGACAAGTAATCTTGATGCTAAGACAGAAGAGTTTATTGTAAATAGTTTATCTCATGAAAAGAACAAGATTAAAATAGTAATTGCTCATAGACTAAATACACTTTCAAGATGCGATAAGATAATTGCATTAAAAGATGGAGTAATCGTTGAAAGCGGTACACCTGCTGAACTATTAAAGACAAACGGAATGTTTTATGAATTGTGGAGTACTCAAAACAAGGCAATGGATGTGGCTAGAGAAAATATTGAAGAAGGAAATGGTGCAAAATGAGAAGAAGAGGATATGTTAAGCCATTGTTAATTACTTTATTAGTTATAGCTAATATTGTTATGATTACTGCACTAGTAATTAGTTTGAAAGATAATGTGAATTTTATTGGAACAAATTAAAAAACAAAACGACTTCGGAAAACCGAAGTCGTTATTTTGTTATTTTTTAGCAGCTTTTTTAAATTTGTCGCCACTTCTTTGTCTTATTGTCTTTTCAAGATCAGATGATCCATCTAGTTTAACACCATGCTTTTTAAATGTGGCAACAAGGTCTGAAAACAAATCAACACCATCAACAAGATTATTTTTAACAGTCTTTACAGTTGCTCCACCTTTAACTTTTTTAGTTTTAGCATCGCTCATCTTTTTCATATATATGACCTCCTCATATTTCATAATAAACATAGTTTACTACCTATAGTATAAGCAATTGGGGAGAATAATACAATTAAATGAATGTTACATGTTTGTTACAAAGAGGTTACTGAATATTCGGAAATTCAGGGACAGGTCAATCATCCCCAAAACCCCAGTCATAAATTTCCCAGTTGCAAAAATAAAAGTTTTACTTTACAATTATTTGAAGTGGTTGTATATTATTTACTCGTTGGATTTGATTAAAATTAAAAAGGAGTATATCATGCCAAAATATCTATTAATAGTTGAGTCGCCTGCAAAAGCTACTACAATTAAAAAAATATTGGGAAAAGATTACACTGTTGAGGCTTCACAGGGACATATTAGAGATTTACCAAAATCACAACTTGGAATTGACATTGAAAATGACTTTGAACCTAAATATATTAATATTAGAGGAAAAGCAGAATTAATTAAAAAACTTAAGGCTGATGCAAACAAAGCAACTAAAGTTTATCTTGCAACCGACCCTGATCGTGAGGGAGAGGCAATAGCTTGGCATTTGGCGTACCTTTTAGGGATTAGTGAAGATGAAACTTGTAGAATAACATTTAATGAAATTACAAAGACGGGAATTACTAAAAGCATTAAAGAGCCTAGAAAACTAGATATGGACCTTATTAATGCTCAACAAGCAAGAAGAGAATTAGATAGAATAGTTGGTTATAAGATTAGTCCATTACTTTGGAAAAAAGTAAAAAGTGGTCTATCTGCTGGTAGAGTTCAGAGCGCTACGGTTAGAATAATTGTAGATAGAGAAAATGAAATCGAAAACTTTGTTCCTGAAGAATATTGGTCACTTGAGTCAAACTTCTTAGAAAATAAAATTAGTTTTAGTGCAAAGTGCAATGGATATAAAGGAAAGAAGTTAGAGATTCATTCAAAAGATGAAATGGATAAAATATTAGCAGATTTGAAAGATGCTAAATATATAGTAAGTGAAGTAAAATCTGGAGAGAAAAAGAGAAATCCAGCACCTCCATTTACAACAAGTACTCTTCAACAAGAAGCATCAAGAAAGCTTGGATTTTCAATAAAGAAAACTATGCAAATTGCACAGTCTCTTTATGAAAATGGATTTATCACATACATGAGAACTGACTCTACAAGAATTTCTGAAGAAGCTAGAGCATTAATTAAGAGTCAAGTTATCTCTGAGTTTGGAGAGAGTTATTACGAAAATAGATATTATAAAGCATCAAAAGATGCACAAGATGCGCATGAATCAATAAGACCTTCATATATATATAGAACACCTAAGCAATTAAAGGATGGATTGACTCCGGACCAATACAAATTATACAAGTTA
>JAEEHF010000106.1 GCA_016280725.1 Bacillota bacterium
GGGGCAATAGGCAAAATGAAGAGTTTAAGAATTTTTATGCAAGAAAAAGGTTCTTGCTATGGTATTCGTACATCAATGGAGAATTTTGCCAGCTATGACAATATCCGGGTATATCCATTATATGCCATATCAAACCTTTTAAAAGAAAGCCTATAAAGACACACTTTACAAATTTTTTTCCGCATCCTTCCATCTCCGGCGCAGTTCGGTAGTGAGTTTGCCACTGGGGTCTTGTAGGATTTTAATCTTGTCCAAATGGACAAATATGGTATTGGCTAATTCAAGATTATAGCGAACTTTTATTTTATAGCATCCCGGTCGGTCTTTTACCTTTTTCAAAGTCTCGTGAATAGGGTTGGACTCAAAATAGGGAATATAGTCTTTGTCCACTTGCATGATAAATTCTTCAAGTTTGCTGTCTCTATAGTGAGTGACACCTATAATATCATCAAAATAAGTTTCATAATTCACTTGGCTTTCTTTATAAACTTGTTTTCGGTTGATTTTCACTTCACCTATTATGCGGTCCAAGGCATAAAGGGGAATAATATTTTTACCTTCCTCATGTCCGAGCACATACCAGCGATGGTTGTATTGTTTGAGATAATGTGGTGATATAGTGATATTCATTTCTTCTTTGTCCATCGGTTTGTAACGAAATGTAATGACCTGCTTGGCTAAAATGGCTTCCAGAATAGGAGAAAAATATTCCAACCCCCTCACTTCGTTTTGTGCAAATCCTACGTATGGTTTTCTATTATTCTCATTCAGATTGAATTCTATGGCTAATTTATTTACCACATCTTCCATCCATTCAAATTGAGGCATCCCCTTAAAACGGTTCAATAAAGTCAATGTGTCTTTTAATTGCATCATGTCGTTTTGGCTTAGAGGTCGTTTTCGTATGGAGAAATCCGGGTCGGAATAAGAAATAATCATTTTATGCCCGTCGCGTTCCCGCACTATGGGAGCTTCATAGTGTTCTTTCAAGTATTTTAAATCATAGTAAATTTGTCTTTTTTTCACTCTTTCACCATCGCTTTCAGCGTATTTTTCTTGAATGGCTTTGTTGCAAGCATTAACCAAATCATCTATACAGTAAGTTTTTCTTGTGTTACTCAGGCATTTATCTATAGTTTCATACCTCAAATTCACGTATTTAAAATTAGCCATATTTTTAAATATTTTAATGTGCAAAGATATAAAAAATATTCGTGCACAGTAATTGCACACTTATGTTTTAATTTTGCAGCATGAAAAATAGTTAACAAAAAAATATCAACTTAAAATTAAAAATTATGGAAGTACTCAGTATAGGAACCAAAGTAAAAATCAAAGATATGAACGATGCTATAGGTTACATTAATACTATAGTAATCACAGCCGAAAACAGGGTGAATTATGAATTGATATATTGTCATCGTAATACTTGTGTTTGGAATACGGTAGTATTGCCGGAAGTGGCTTTTACCGTTTATAAGTCAGATATGGATAAAGAAAAAACGACAATAGGATTTTAATGATGAATATTTGTGCAGTATAATTGCACACTTATGTTTTAATTTTGCAGCGTGAAAAATAGTTAACAAAAGATATTAACCAAAAATTATAAATCATGGAAGTACTCAGTATAGGAACCAAGGTAAAAATCAAGGACATGAACGATGCTATAGGTTATATAGACACCATCAGCATTTTGGCAGCAGACAGAGTTCGTTATCACATAGTATATTATAATAAGAACACGGGAGAATGGAATAAGGTTGTATTGCCGGAGGTGGCATTTACTGTTCACAAGTCGAATCAAAGCCGTGAAAAAACCAAAATAGGTTTTTAATGATGATTGTGCAGTATAATTGCACACTTGTGTTTTAATTTTGCAGTGTGAAAAAATAGTTAACAAAAGATATCAACCTAAAATTAAAAATTATGGAAGTACTCAGTATAGGGACAAAAGTAAAAATCAAGGATATGAACGATGCTATAGGTTACATTAATACTATAGTAATCACCGCCGAAAACAGGGTGAATTATGAATTGATATATTATCATCGTAATACATGTGCTTGGAATACGGTAGTATTGCCGGAAGTGGCTTTTACCGTTTACAAGTCTGATATGGATAAAGAAAAAACGACAATAGGATTTTAACAATGGATATTTGTGCACTATAATTGCACACTTTTATTCTAATTTTGCAGTGAGAAAAATTTAAAAATCGGTTATGGCTACAGAAAATACAAACAGAAGAAAAGGACATAGGGCAGAACAATTCTACGCAAGAACTTTTAGAGATCTTGGGTTCTCTAAATGCACTACAAGCAGATTCGGAAGCAGACTCCACGACAGTGCAAAGATAGATTTAGTAGGTATTCCATTTAATATTCAAATTAAATGTGGACGTCAAAAGAATTTATCTCCTGCCAAGGAGTTGTTTCTCATGAAATGTTATATTCAACAATTATTTAGAGATGACGCTCCGGAACATAAGAAACCTTGTCTTCTTATTCATAGAAAGGATAGTATTAAAGGTCAGAGAAGGTCTGATGACTTAGATTTGGTTTATATGACTCTCAATCAATTCTATAAGTTTAAGGATGAAATTCAAGATTTGAGATATCTTGGCTGTAGAAAGAGCAGTTTAAAATCTGATGATGAGTTTAGTAGTATTTGTTGGATAGCTTTTAATGAATTTAAAAGTGTCGTTGTAAGTGGTAGAATTGGTGAATAAAAAGTATAGTAAACAAGAAGGTGAATAATTAAAAAACTAAGAAAAATAAAAGAATATCAACTTAAAAATTAAAAATCATGGAAGTACTCAGTATAGGAACAAAGGTAAAAATCAAAGACATGAACGATGCCATAGGTTACATTAATACTATTGTTGTGGTGGCAGAGACACGTGTCAATTATGAAGTGGTGTATTACAACAAAAACACTTGTGTGTGGAATAATGTTACCTTGCCGGAAGCAGCATTTTCTGTTTGTAAGTCGGACAAGGATCACGAAAGAACGACTATAGGTTTTTAATAAAGATAATTTGTGCACTACAATTGCATACTTTTATTCTAATTTTGCAATGAAAAAAAATAAAAATTTATTATGATTACAGGAAGTACTAACAGCAGAAAAGGACACAGAGCAGAAAATTCCTACGCAAGAACATTTAGAGATCTCGGGTTCTCTAAATGCACTACTAGCAGAATCGGAAGCAAGTTCCACGACAGTTTAAAGATAGACTTAATCGGTATTCCGTTTAATTTACAAATTAAAGCAGGCAGATGTAAGAATTTAAGTGTAGGTAAGGAACTTTTTCTTATGGATAGCTGCATTAAGGCTAACTTTGAACCAACACATGAAGATTATAACAAACCAAGATTGTTGTTACATAGATATGATTGTATGGGAGTTAGAAAAAGAGTCCCTGAAATGGAATTGATATTTATGTCAAAGAATCAGTTTGAAATCTTTAAGGAAATGAATCCAGATTTGGAATATAGGTCAATAAAAGAGAGTAAATATGAAACTAAATCAGAATTTAAATATTTAGTTTCTATGACTTTCCAATATTTTATAGAAGAAGTTGTCTCTCAATACAGACAATAAATGCAACTTTTACCTTGAGAATATGAAACATGAAATTATGGATAAATGTAGTTTGGATAGTTTTAATATAATCTTGGTTATCATGAACTATCAATGAGGAGATAAAGAAAATTTAAGTATTTTTGCAAATTGAATTTAGAACTATTCTAAAAAGGGATGTGTACACAGACAAACAACAATTGATAGAACTATGGACAGAAAAGATGTTATACGTTTAATTGATGATAAACTCAAAGAATTATAATACATAATTATAAGAATCAATATGGAAAAAGAATTTTTACAAAAATTAGCAGAAGCGTATCAAAAGTATGATGCTTCAATCATCGCTGATTGTTTGGCAGATGACATGCATTATGCATCAATGTGGGTATTCCACGAAATGACTTCTAAAGAAGAATACATGAACTATCTTGAAGGAAAATTGCAAACATTGAAAAGGCATGGGGTCCGTATAGAATTTGCAATCGTAAAAGGGGGTATGCATGAGAATGCTTTGCTTGTAACCAATCAACAAGATCCAGAAGGAGGATGTTTTGGATTTGTGGCAGATTTCAACAAAGAGGGTAAAGTATGTATGCTTAACATTACAATTCGAGATTTTTTCTAAAATATTAGTAATGTTTAACTTTGCGA
>JAEEHF010000107.1 GCA_016280725.1 Bacillota bacterium
AGAACCCAATAGACATAAGGCTTGGTTTGTTTCTTCTCAACAATTACCGTAGTCTTGGCCTCTTGCTGATACCATTTCTTTGGCATTTTAACGACCTTTGGAACGTTTATTTCCTTTGGTTCTTCCACGCGCTTAACAAAGCTTAGAGTGAATTTATCATCGTAGATTGATAGAGTGCAAACATCTGTGTCCTCAGTGGTCTTTTCGTGCTTAATAGCAACGCTACCCTCGGGAATATCAAAGTGTTTTGCAACCTCGCCTTTGATGAAATTCACGTTACCAAACATTGTGTTTAAGAAAAGCATTGATAACTTTTCCCTTATGCCATTTTCACGTTTTGTTGGCGTTTGAGTTACTTTTTCTTCTTGCATTTTTGATAACCTTTTAGTTTGGTTTTTTTTGGATAGTAACTAACACTACCCATTGTACGCAAATCTCCCTTTTGTAATATAAAAGGATAAGGGCTTATGTCAGCCCTTGTAAAAATCCTGGCGCTCATAATCAATACAGATAACGACCGAATCGAACATCAACATTGTGTCGCTTGGCGATTACTTGTTTGCCGCTCATATTGTAAACTACAACGTCAGCTCTCAGCCCCTCAGAACCTTTTACTGAAGTAGCAGTGATAAGATAGGTCTTGCCGTTGTCAGCCTTATAGCGTGACTTATAGGTGAAAGACTTGTTATCCTTGTTTACCTCACATTTCTTTGGGTCAATTACCACACGGCGATTGCAACCCTCGAAACACACCAACATTGAAATTGTTTTTGTATTAATATCTTTAGCCATAATATATAATCTATTTAAGTAATTAATTTAATTGAATTTAAGAATTGTATTTTTCGTTAAAGACTTTTTCATCCATTGAAATTAGGCTTATAAAGTCTATTATAACTAAAACACAAATAATAAACAAAGGTATGTAGCCTATAATAAAGACTGAAAAAATGCAGCCCAAAACCGTGGTTAAAAGATATGCAATACCTTTTGAGTTTTTGTTTAGGTAAAACCAGTGAATCCCTAAACCGCCTAAAAAAAACGCTAATAAACCTGCGACTATTTTATTTTTCATTTTCTTTTCTTATTTGATAGTTTTTTTAATAAAAAAGGGTAGAGTTTCCCCTACCCTTTTGGGGATGTTAGCTTACTCAGCCTTTGCCTCAGCAGGTGCCTCAGCAGCTGGAGCCTCAGCCTTTGGCTCGGCCTTCTTAGCTACCTTAGCCTTTGGAGCAGCCTTAGCCTTAGTGGCCTTGGTCTTTGGCTCAGCCTTGGCCTTCTTTTCAGCCTTTGGAGCAGCGACCTTCTTCTCGGTCTTGGCCTTCTTCTCAGCCTTTGGAGCAACCTCTACCTTAGTAGTAGCGTTCTTCTTAGGCTTAGCAGCCTTAGCAGCAGCCTTCTCCTTAGCAGCCTTAGCAGCAGCCTTCTCCTTCTCAGCCTTAGCCTTAGCCTTGGCCTTCTCAGCCTTAGCCTTCTCCTTCTCCTTAGCAGCCTTAGCAGCGGCCTTCTCCTTCTCAGCCTTAGCCTTAGCACGGGCGGCCTTCTTGTCAGCCTTCTCCTTCTCAGCAGCGGCAGCAGCCTTCATCTTAGCATCGGCTATAGCCTTTGCATCATCGAGTACCTTGCTACCCTTGAACAGAGCCTCCCACGCCTTGCTACCCTTCTTAGGTGCATAGAACTTGGTAGTCCAACGACCAGCCTTGCTCTCTACCTTGATACCCATTGCCTGAATCTCAGCGAGGGCCTCCTGATGTACGCCAGCGAAGTAAACGGGAACGTAGTCACGACCATTGAAAGCGATAGCGTTACGCAGCAGCTCCAGATAGTGGTTTACCTCAGCCTTAATCAAACTCTTGTTAGTACAAACATTCTTTGCCATAATTTTAATCTCCTATTTTTAATTTGTTAATAATGTGAATTATCTTTTGATTTTTATTTCTGATGCAAAGGTAAGCAATTTTTTTGAATTGGCCAAACCTTTTTTCAATTTTAACTTTTAATTAACATTTCTATTTTTTAATTTCAATTTTAAGTTTTAAATTTCTATTTTTACTTTTGATGTTGCAAAGGTAAGCATTTTATTTAAGCCAGCCAAATGAATTTCAAATTTTAACTTTTCTTTAACACTTCTCCTTTTATACACCTTATTATATTATATAGAGTATGTACTTTTTTAAGTACCTTATTTGATTACATTTTTCACAATCTTTGCAGTAGAGTGATTATTGTGCAAATCATTCTCATCGCAGCACTCAAAGTAATCAGGGTTGCCCGCAGACATTTTCCAATTTGGATGCTCTTTGGCACAACGAATTGTTTCCTCTTGTGCGTTAAGCTCTAATTCTTCTCTTGCATCTTCTTGATTTTCGAAGCTTTCAACTGATTGCCTCATTGTGCCGCCGTTCTCGATAATCTCAACGAACAATACAAATACTTCTTGACCTTTCATCTTCTGTTTTTATTTTTGAAATAATTCTCTTAATAAATTTAATACAGCTTGATGCTGCCTCTCAGAGTAGTAATCTGCAATCTGTTCAGCCTTTGGAAAAACTGCCTCAGCTACAAGATTAATTTGCTTTTGGCTCTTTCTACTTAATTCTTTTATAAGAACCTTGTAGCCACTATTGTGGAGGCTTCCATCAATTGTTTGGCCAACAATACCATTATTTCTATGCACGGGCGTAAGATAAACATATACGCCACCGCTTTCCATATCATCAGTAAAGTAGTTGAAACCACCCTTCTGATAATCCACACGAATCTTTAATTCGTCCAGAGTATCTAAATGTTCGCCTCTTATTATAGGCTTCTTTAATTTTACATAAACCGAATCATTCATAATTTCCTGTTTTTATTTGTTTACGTTTGCAAAGGTACAACAACTTTTTGAAATTTGCAAGAGAATTTCAAATTTTAACTTTTAATTAACATTTCAATTTCCTGAAACCTCCATTGGATGTGGATGATGCCTTCCCTGGAAGCCCACTACAAAGGTACGAAGAATAATTGATATAACCAAATATTTTATGTTAATAAAACCTAGAGAAAAAAACTTTTTTATTTAAACATTTTTTAACGAAATAAATTTGGTAGTCTCAAGAAAAAGCATTATCTTTGCAGTGGGAAAGCTCGTGAGTCATCATCATCCTCCTCTTCAGCAGCATATACGAAAAAAGGTGCAACCCAATGGTCACACCTTCTATAAACAAATTAAAAACTTAAACAAATTATGAGCATTATGCTTTAGCTGCACATATTGGATTTGAACCAATGACTCCCACGTCACCACGAATGGCACTCTACCGTGGTACTCTAACCGGACTGAGTTAATGTACAGAAAAATAATGATAGGACACTTAGAGTCCAAGGCCGGGCTCTTCTATAGAGCAGGTCGGGCAGCTATCAGTGTCCTATCTTTCAGCCGCTCAAATTGGCGAAGCGGCTCTCTTTGGTTAAATGTGGGCGAAAAAACGCAAGCCGTACGTTACTTGCAAGCCTATCTTCTCAACTGATACTGATGGCTAAGCGCCCTAAAATTAAATTGCGAAAGGGGACAGAGGGCCTACGCCGCGTTTCATAATTGATATTCTTGCAAGTGTCACTACGAGGCACTGCCGACAGTAGATTCTAATATCAATATGCTTCCAATTAGGTATGTACCGGCCAGCGCCGCTCTATTTTCCCCTTAAAAGCCCCACCAGCACTCAAGCTCAGCGGAATTGGCAACGCAGCCGGCGGAACTTATATTTTTTATGTTGTGCCCAAGAATTGGTAGACTTTATAACGGCGGGTTCATAATTTGCCTTGCCCCCAATTAGCTTTAGGCTATCTTATATCTCTGTGTACCCAAAGGGTCGTGCTCTAATATTATTCATAAATCATGTTTTAAATATTTCGGCTATAATATTATCTCTCTCTATCTCAGCACTAGGGCCGACCTCTACAAAGTATTCTCATAAGCTTTACGTTCTAACGAGTTAATAAATGAAATGGTTGACGGGTTATCGACACTATGCTTGCTTTGTTAATCAAATAATAATTGTTGCACTTATAAAAATGAATGCTATGCCGCCCGCCGCCATTATTTCTTATTCACGATGCAAAGGTACGAAATATTTTTGAACCTTGCAAATTTTTCGTGTTAAATAACGTTAAAGACGTTGTAAAGTTGTTTGACAACTTCGCCCTTTGCGTTCTTGATTACTCGACTTGGAATTGCCATTACACGAATTGACTTCGGCAAATTCTTTAATTGTTTCTTACTCATATTATATACTTTTTTAAGTACCTTATATACGTTTTTAAAAAATAGTCAGTGCCAATTAGTGGCGGAGTCGCACTTTCCTTTTCGACTACACAGTCGGCCTCTTCCTCAAATGTACATTGAGTGCCAAACGACCTGCTCTTACCGTTAGGCTACGTTACACTAACTATTTAACTGATTACAAGTGCAAAGGTATATGTTTTTTCTGAAATAACCAAATGTTTTCTCATATTTAACATTACTTTAACACTTGTGTTAATTTATGTTGTAACAATACAGCCGTGCAAGCGACCTCGCTCAACCTCCCTTACAAAGAAAGCGTAGCTTCCTCTTGTGCCATCAGGGGCACGGAACATCTGAATCTTCTCACCAGTCTGATACACTTTTCCGCTCTTAGAACGAACCACTTCAGGTTTGGTTCCGGCGCTCTTTAAATTCTTTATCTGCATAATATTATTTAAAACCATTTGAGGTTTTTATTTCTTCGGCATTGGCTCACATTCATCAAGTTCGCATACAACCAAATATTCTTCGTATGTGTATTCACCCGATAAGTAACGTTGATAAACCATTTCACTTGCTGTTAAATCCATATTATTATCTCTTTTTATCTGTGGCAAAGGTAAGCATTTTATTTGATATAAACAAGGAAAAATAAATATTTAACACATTTTTAACACTTTACCGTCGTACAGGAACTGAAGACTCAAGCGTCCTTCCTGGTTTCCCCTACTGCAAAGGTACGAAGAAAAATTGAAACCACCAAATGATTTTGGCAGTTTAACATTTAATTAACATAAAAATGTGGCGACCCTCACGAGCCACCACATTTTTAAACCAAAATGCACACCTATTTATTTTTTGCCTACAAACATCTTGTTGATGTTTTCGAGGTTAAACAACCCCACGAAACCAAAGCGAGGATTAATGAAAATGTCCTCTCCTTGTGCGAGGAATACCACGTTTTCTATTTTGGGCTGCTTGACGCCAACAATATTTCTGATACCTAAAGCCTCTTGTTTTGCGCTTGGTGCTTTAGGGCTGATGTAACGCTTGATGTCGTTCATCATTTCGCTATTTTCGTCTACAAGCTGCATTACGCCGTTGTTATCGTAAATAGTGAAATATACTACCTTAGTAGGTTTACGACCCTCATACAAGCGCAAATAACGCTGGTCAGTGTCGTTATGCTCCATAATGATGTTAGCAAGCGTATCATCAACAGAATCGCAATATGTGCCCTCTTTTGGAAAAGCAACTGCAAACTCAGCGTCTGTAAAGTGAATACCCTCACGCTCACACTCTGCTTTAACGATGTTGTAGTAGTTCATACCCGTTGCAGCGTTCTGATAGATAGACAAGCTATACACCTTACCTATATAAGGGTTTTCAGGCGTTGTTTTGCGGTCACGGGGCAAAGTACCATTGGGGTACTTGTTCATCTTCTTTTCAGTAAGCAAAGCTGCGTACAAACCAAATGTACCACGCTTAATGCGCTTACCAAAATCTTCGATTGTAGGAATCTGATTTTTGTACATAATGCTTATTTGTTTGTTCTATCTTAGGACTATCCCTCGATTTCTGTTTGCAAAGATACGAATAATATTTGATGTATGCAAGACTTTTTCAATATTTAACATAATTTTATACTAGTGTTAATAAAATGTTAAAAGCTTTAAATCATTTGGCTATCTCAAGGAAATGTCGTATCTTTGCAGTGGGAAGGAAGCCTTCACAGGACTCAACTCATCCTCCACAGCATGTGGGTATAAAAAAACGTGCGACTTTCCCAAGCCACACGTTCATTGTCTAACACTTAAATGTTTATGATGAACAAACGAATTGTCTACCACCCATAGGTTGCTGCTATATAAGGGCGTAAGGACTCTGTTGCACGTCTGAAACTCTCTTCGGTCATTCCGTGATATGCTATCAAGTTAGCAAGGTGTTCTGCGTGATGCTTACTTCTTGCAACTCTGTACAAGGCATAGTTTGTTCCGTCGTGATGCACACCCTCAAACTTAACGTTAAACGGGTCACAATACCACGTGCAATAATCGCACTCTGACGAAAGAATATCAGCAACACTAGTGCCTATAAGTTTTGCACCATTAACTCGACCATTCCATAAGCCTAAGTTAGCAAAAGCTATAATGTAGCCGTCAACCTCTTTTTTAAGGTTGGCGCGTTCGGCATCGAGGTTGATTTCACATTCCCCATAATAAGTTTCAGGATTGATTTCGTCTTCTGTTATCTCGTCTTGCATAGCCTCGCACCACTCGTCATAGTCATTGTTAGTCCAAATGATGCGCTTTTGCTTGTTGATTGGATAGAGTACTATCTTACCATTCTTGCGCTCAAATGGTACACGACAACAAATGGCGGGAAAACCAAAATATTCCTTAACACGAAACTCAGCACTATCTCTGTCAGCTTCAAGAAAATCAGCGGCAGATATAATCTCACCCGTCTGAATATCTCTCGTTTCACCAACAACTTTCTTCTTACACTCATACACCCTTAACTCAATAGGTGTAGGTTGCCATTTTCTAAAAATACTAATTAGCTTTCTCATAATTGCTTAAATGTTTATTTGTTTACGTTGCAAAGGTACATATTTTATTTTATATATGCAAGCTTTTATGCAATTATTTTTCATTCATTAAGATTTTTTAAAACCAGTGTTAAAGAAAAGTTAAAAAGGGAAAAAGACTTGCTCATGTCATTGAAATGTTGTACCTTTGCAGTGGGAAGGAACAGGATACAGCTCGAACATCCAGTCGAGGCGACAGGACATAAAAAAACGTGCGACTCTCACGAGCCACACGCTTTTTCTCAACAACATGAATACAGAAATCGCAATCTTTAATCTATAATCTTCAATTCATATTCCTTAATCAATCTTCTTGATATACAAGGATTAATAGGATATTTAACCGTTATGTGGCGACCACTCTCATTTACATAAATGTGGTGGGAACCATTATTTCTATTCAGCTTATATCCATTTGCAGACAATAGTTTTTCGAACTCTCTCCGCTCATAGACTTTCATTCTTTTTACTTTACTCATAGCTTATTTCTTTTTCTTTTTACGATTCTTTTTTCTTGCTTTCTCTCTTTCGGCTTGGGTAATATATCCGTTCTTTCTACCTACTATGGAAATTGCATACTCTTGGTATTTCTTGTAGATGCTCATAGTTCTATTTCTTTGCGTATCTAAATGTTTGGCCACAATTAGGGCAAATGAAAACCTCGCCGTCCTCGTCTTGTGCATTTGCGATATTGATTTCAACATCGTTGTGGCACTTTACACATTTTACCTTTTCCATATTATAATAGTTTATTAGTTAATAATTACCTCCAATAGATAGCGCACCAAAGTGATTCATTGCTTCGTCTAACGTCATAGGGCGTGGTGACTTAACATCAGTAAGATTCTGACCATTCTTTGTGAACACGTTAAAGCTTATGTACTTCTTTAAAGCAAAATCAGAATAAGGCGTTAATGACCTCTTCTTCTTTTTAACTTTTGGCTTTACTTTCTTAATCCAATTATTCATAATTAATTCATTTTATTTGTTTATCTGATGCAAAGATAATAATAATATTTGATATATGCAAGCATTTTACAATCTTTAACTCAATTTATTTTCATACACCTCAGTACAGTTCAGATGCTGTCCACACGAGGAGGATACTTTTCCCACTGCAAAGGTACGAATAAAAATTTAAATCGCCAAGGGATTTGACGACTTTAACATTTAATTAACATAAACGAAAAACGTGCTACTCTCACGAGCAACACGTTTCAATTGAAAGCAGAAACAAATCTTCATCAACCTAAAATATCAGAACAGCAATCCATTGTGACCCGTGAGGGACTCGAACCCTCGCCCCACAGATTAAAAGCCTGTTGCTCTACCTACTGAGCTAACGAGTCTAACCGCCATATCAGAAATGAAAGAACTCTTTTGTTTTTACATTTGCAAAGGTACAAACTTTATTTGATATATGCAAGTGTTTTTTGAACTTTAACATTAGTTTAACATTTCACCACCCATTATTCACACGTTGCACACTGGATAGTATTTCACGTTTTTGCGCCAGCAACTCTTTAACACGTTGCTTTGATTCAACATTACCCCAAGCTGCTAAGGCTCTGTGCTTCTGTAGCGCATTATTGATTCTTGCTAATCTTTCCTTATCCATATTGTATTTTATCGCAAATTACATCAAAGATACGGCAGCACTCTGAGAAATCAGACCAACCGAATTCACCTGTGTTATCTTCATCATAGACAGGCAAGAAAGGACCGCCATTTTTGTAATCAGATAGATAACAATAGGCGGGGACATCTTCGCCGTTTATTTTAATAACCCAATAGACCATATTGCCAATAATGATAGGCTTTGAATATACAGCCTTAATCCACGTTGCAACAACAGCCAAAATCATTCTTCTAGCGTCCTTAACACTCTTCAAGGCTGTTTCGTACATTTCAGAATATACTCCCATAATTAATCTTGATTAATGTTTAACTCCAAACAAATACTCTCTGTGAAATCATCAGTGTGTGCCTTAATCTTTGCACTCGATACCTTACCGCCATATTGTTTTTTAAGATAAGCATAGATTTTTTTTCTTACATCTTTGTAAGACATTTCCTTATTCAACCCCAAGGCATTGATAAGGAACTCATTTGCTTTTTTGTAATCGCTTTCGTTTGCCATAATTGTTATTTTTTAAAGTTATTAACTATTTCTTTTTTTGTTACGTTATCTATAATATAGGCATTGTTATCGCAAATGTTATAATACTGCATTGCTTCTCTAAGGGATTTGAAATTCATTCTCTCCCAACGAGAAACGGTATCAATAAGCATTTTATCGAAACGCTTAACCAAGTAATGAAGTGTATAACGTTCTCTTGCCATAACCTTTTATTTTCTTATAAAATATTCCGTTGCAGACCAAACCAAGATATAATGTGTTTTTGTCTGAGCGCAATCATCAGCCCAAGGATTATTTAAATCAAGGCTTAATGCTTTATACAACTCAGGCATTTCACGCTTAATCTTTGCCACAAGCCGCTTATAACTTGCTTTCCTCGCACCACGCATTAACTTATCCCATTGCGTTGTTGTAATATCAGCACAAGTACATTCCAAATACATAATACTATTCTTTTAATGTTTACACCGCAAAGGTAATAAAAAAATCTGAAACTTCAAAAGAAATTTCAGATTTTAACAGTTATTTAACTTTTAATTTATTCGAGTAGCACTTGATTTTCTATTGCAAACACATAAGAACCTACTTCTATGTTTGATTCATTTTTCATTACTTCATTAGTAGGAAATAATATAAATAGTAAATCTTTAAAACTATCACTAACCATATAAGCCAGTTTGTTAGTTTCTTTATCTCGTTTAACAACAAAAATTACATTTTCAAAATGGTTAATTGCAGAATAATCACCAACTCTAACAGTGCATGTCATTGAATTTTTACCCAGGGATTTGTAATTTTTGTAATCAATTGTGATAGTTCCACCGTTTGTAGACCATTGGTCATTTATGTGTATAACTTTAAATGATACTGTTGTTTTGTAATCATTTTCTACAAATGTAAATTCATTTTGTGCATTAGCACTCAATACCATTGTCATAAGGCAGACAATCACCATAATAAATCTTTTCATAATCGTTATTTATTAGTTTCTTCTTTTTTATTAAATTTATTTTCTAACATCAACGTGATTTCAAGAATGTTCTCAGTGGCAGCGACAAAACGACTGAATATAATTTCGTTAAACGAAATGCAGACACGCCCTGCGAAATACATTATCGCTGTCATAACTATAAACATAAAGATAGTAAATGTTTCTTCTCCGCCGTGCGAATTGAATAGAGCAACGACTAACAAAAATGTAATGATACCGCACAAAACAGCCCAAATAGTGTGCATTGTTTTGTAAAACTTTTCTACAAACTCTAAATCTTTCATAACTGTTATTTTTTAATTGTTTATCTGTACGCAAAGGTACGAATAACATTTGAATTATGCAAATATTCTAGTAAGTTTAACATAATATTAACACATATGTTAAACCAGTGTTAAAACGGCAAAAACATTTGGTTATCTCATATAAATTCACTACCTTTGCAGTGGGGATACAGCGAAGGAGGCATCCGAGTCTTCAGCCATAGTCATCTTCGAGAAAGGGCATGAAAAAAGGTGCATCTATTCTCCCGAACGGACACACCAAGTAACGCTAACTAAAAAAATAACAAGTATGAATGATACTGCGAATATACAAGAACTTATTTTAATTCAAAAATATATTATGTTAATTAATATTAATTGATAAATAAAAAAATGTGGCGACTTATCACAAGCCACCACATCACCCAAGTTTAACTAAAAAAAATCGAATTATGGATAGTAATCATTATTGCGTTGCCAAGGGTGAGGGATTCGAACCCCCATCTGCAAGCCGCCGGCCGCCGTGCTGAACCATTACACCAGCCCAAGATAGATATGTCGATTAGCTTATCACGACCACGATAGGACTGCTCTAAAGCCCCTTAAAGGTTGCAACTCCCTCCATTACCAACAATAGGTTTTCCAATTTTTCCAATAATACTTCTTCATATTATAAACGTTTTTTAAGATTCAACATCTGCTTCCTCGCATAACTCTGCCGTGTAAGGTGAATATATCGTGCCACTCTCTACGGCTTCCGATTCAACTGCGAATAAGCCCGTTCCCTTTTCGTAATAGATTTCAAGCTCGAACTCCATATCAGAAACAAGCTTCTCAGCTTCGTCCCTTGTGGCACACACCTTTTCTTCAAGTAATTCCTCAACCTTTGCATTAAAGGCTTTTGGATATTTCTCTTTCGAAAGCTTTATCTTTGGTAAGCTCTCGTATTCGTCAGAATTATTTAACTTAACTGCCATAATTTAATCTCCTTTTTATTTGTTTGTCGATGCAAAGATAAATATAATTATTGAAATGACCAAATGAAATTAAATATTTAACACTTATTTAACATATATGGTACTTTTTTAAGTACCTATATTAGTCATTGCAAGCTTCAACGGTCATACAAGAGTAAATCCACAGATTAACCTTTGACATCGTGCCGTCTTTCTTCATCTTCCTAACCTTTGGGCATATTTTAGAATCAACATAGGAAAGCTCATAGCCGACAACAAAGCCATATTGTACAGAACCGTTACTCTTGTCGAGCACTCTTACCTTAGTGCCAATAGGGAAAGGCTTATTGTCCTCGATGTATTGATTTCTAATGGCAATTCTCTTTTCCCTCAACGCAGCCATTTGCTTGTCAATCTCATGAACCTTTTTTGTATATTCTTCTTGTGTCATAATATTATTAATTTTAATTTAAACCAGATAAAAACATTATTACTTGTATTATAAGGGCTAATATGATTAGCCCCACTATAGCAGCGTAAATCCGAAACAATGTGATAGCCATAACTATTCCTCCACCTTATCGAACTTGTCCTTTATTGACTTCTTCAAATCGTCAATGCTCTTGTGCTTGCTTCTTGCTTCGTCTATTACTATAACAGCGATGCAAAATAAAATGAAAATTGTAAACCACATAATTTAAAGTTTTTATTTGTTATTACTTACGTTGGCAAAGGTACGAATATTATTTGAAATATGCAAGACTTTTTTGAAATTTAACATTATTTTAACAACCCTGTTTCATCACTGTTCTCAACCGGTCCACAGCCTCCTCTCCTGGTTCTCCCACTGCAAAGGTACGAAGAAAAATCAAAAATGCCAAAGGAATTTTGATATTTAACAATAGATTAACAATAATGTTAATAAAATGTTAAACACTTAAAATCATTTGGTTATATCACAAAAAAGCATTATCTTTGCAGTGGGAAGGAACAGGATACAGCTCGAACATCCAGTCGAGGCGACAGGGCATAAAAAAACGTGCTACTCTCACGAGCAACACGCTTCAGATACAAAACAATAGCTTCAAAAAAGATTCAATTTAAACTTTATATTATGAACAACATTTTTTATAATATTATTATGTCATCACTATTCTCATAGGTTTCAATAGTTTCCCCAATCATATTGTCCTCGATATGAACAATAGCCTTATAGGGTCTGCCATCGTGTTTATGGACAGATTCAATAGCTTGCATTGCTGCATCTTCAAGCTTATTGAATTCCATCGAAGGAAAATCAATAGCCGACTCACTATCAGTCCAAATCTTGTATCTCTTCGCCATAATCTTTTGTTTTATTTGTTTGACATTGCAAAGGTACGACATTTTTTTTAAATCTCCAAACTTTTATTTCCCTTTAACATTACATTAACACTGGTGTTAATAAAATGTTAAAATTTGAAATTCATTTGGTCCATTGGCATAAATTCACTACCTTTGCAGTGGGAAGGAAGCCTCCCAAGGGACTCAACTCATCCTCCACAGCATGTGGGTATAAAAAAACGTGCCACCTTAAAAAGGCGACACGTTCCCAAACAAACATTTAGTCCAAACGAAACACGAAGATTATTTCTTTTCTTTTGCCATAGTTTCAGCAACTGATATGCTTTCCAAGCCTTTGGCTAATGCGTCATAAGCTTGCTCACACAATTTGTAATCCTCTTTCATTCCATCTGTCATTACTCCACTTATAAGTTTAGCAGAATTAAGATTACCCATCTTGTCGGCTAATGCTTTCATAGTAGTATGAATAGCATCGGCATTCATCATTATATTTGCAACCATAGTTTTTTACTTTTTAATATTCTCAGTATAAGCATTAAGAATAATATCCAAAGAATTTAATTCAATATTATCCATAACGTATTTCATCACCTTACTATCAACATAGTGAATACCGCAGCCAATAAACCCACGTTTGTGTAGGTTGTCAATCACAACGGGGTACAACAGGCGCTCAACGAACTCTTTTGGTAAGATTACATTCTCCATTTCCAAACACGGACGGAACAACTCTGCAACCTCTGACACTTTGAATCCTGCTATGCCACAACCAATCTTTGTTACAAAAAACGTAGAATAGTGGAATCTTTTTGCATCAGAAATAAACGCATCAACAAACGGCTTAATCTGATTAACATTATCAAACGGCTTTGTATAGCGGTTGCACTTGTTATCCCACAATCTTATGCAAGTGGGAATAGCATAGGCATTACCCTGAATACCAAAACCCTGACCATTGATAGCTTTAAAATTATTAACTGCAAACAACGCAGCGCCGCCAACGTGTTCACCTTGTATGTTAGAGCCAAATACAAAAAATTCGTTATTCTCTAACTCAATAATCTTCTCAGGTGTAAACTTTCTAATCATAATCGTATTCGTTTTATTGTTTGATAGTGCAAAGGTAATACATTTATTTAATATACGCAAGAAAATATAACCCTTTAACATTTAATTAACATTGCTGCCGAATTACAGTTCTGAAGCCTCCTTCAATGTTTTCCCACTACAAAGGTACGACTTTTTTTTCATATCTCCAAGACATTTTTCATATTTAACATTTAATTAACACATGCAAAAAACGTGCGATTCTCACGAACCACACGTTTCAGTATCAGAAACAAATGAAAGCAGAACTCTTATTCCTTATTTTACCATAGACTTTAATTCAGCTTTGATTCTTCTCGCAGTTTCGCCCCTCCACGAACTTGCATTAGCAAGAAAATAATTGATGATAGAACGCGCATCATCTAAACCATAGTTATCATCAACTGATGAAAGCGGCATCATTGCACTTATATAAGGTTTTGCACCGAAGTACATCTTTGCGCCCCAATCTTTTCTAATTTCTTTTGCTATCTCATAGATAGGTCTGAATTCTTTTTTTGCCATAATCTTATTATTTTAATCTTTCAAACATTTCATTGAAATACTTTTTCTCCAATCCTCTTTTTACACATTGGATGAATCCATCCTCATTCTCGAAATCTTTTTTATCAGGCGATGCAAATGCGTCAATCCAATATGTACCACACGTTTCAGTAAAAGCGTAAACGTGACCCAATTTAACGTTGGAAAACTTGTGTTGCTTTCCATCGCCCTCCCAAGTGTAGGTTTCTTTTATGCACTTTACTAATATCAACATAATCGTATTTCTTTGATGTTGCAAAGGTAATAATAATATTTTAATTATACAAGCTTTATTTCAATTTTAACATTTAATTAACATACAGTATTTTTGCAGTGCCAACCACTGTCCACACGAGCTTCTCCTGGTTCTCCCACTGCAAAGGTACGACTTTTTTCCCATATCTCCAAAACATTTTTCAACTTTAATATTTAATTAACATTTGACTAAAGGGCATAAAAAAAGTAGGACTTTCACCCTACCTTTATTTCTATTGTACTTAATTAAGTACTTATTTGCCAAGCTGCTCGAATATCTCCTTAGCTTGCTGCTTGCTCTCGCCAAAGTAGTAGAAACCATCCCAACTATTCACAGGCTCAATCTGATACATTGCAGCCTTGACAACTGCGTTACTATTTCTTGGAACGAGGTGGCTTTCAATCATTGCAACCTCAGAAGTAGTAGCCTCTCTGCCATCAACCAACCACTTTGTTGTTGTTTCCATACGAACATCGCTCATAGCGTAGTAGATATTCAGGTAGTGATAGCCACTCTTGTTAGACTTCTTGATGTAAGGATAGTCAACCCAAGTCATACCTTTAAGCGCACCAGGAACAATATCCATACCAGTTGTAGCAGCGACTTTGCTATCGTACTTTGGGAATACACAATGATTCACCATTGTAACCTTTGCAACGTGACCAATAAGGTGTGCGCCGCTTGCATAAACTCTATCACGCTTTAATGATACTACACACACGAAGTTGTGACCCATACGTGTTGAAGCGTGATTTGCAGCATAGTCATTAACAACTTTTTCAACTTGGATGAAAGGAATAATGTTTGCCATAATTCTGAAATTTTAAATTAATACTATTGTTTCTTTTATCTGATGCAAAGGTACGACTATTTTCTGAATTATGCAAGACATTTTCCAACTTTAACATAAATTTATACTAGTGTTAAAGAAAAGTTAAAAGGTAAAAAAGGTTTGGTAGTACGAGAAAAATATGCTACCTTTGCAGTGGGAATTCCAGGATACAGCTCGAACAACCTGTTGCCCACAGTAAGCAAAATTATATATTATACTATAATATATAAAAAGCCCATTTAAAAGCCATTTTAAGGCGTTTTAAAAGGATAGTGATAAACTATGAAGGTCAATAGTCATTAACGTCATACTGAGGTTCTAAATAGCCTTAAAACGTACCAACGTACACCCCTCCCATACACCCCTCCCTAGATATCCCCCCTCATTACCTATGTTTTAAGGGGGTATTAAGAGCCAAACAGTTGTACGAATAAATTTTCCGGAAATTTTCATTAAAAACATGAAGGGGTGTCATATTTTTTCTTAACATAAGGGCAAAAAAATTCCGGGAAAATTTTTTCCCGGAAAAAATGTATTAGTAATATTTTAATCCATCGAAATGGTGCTCATCCATGAATTTTTTCCATTTTTCTATAAATTCTATGATTTTTCCTTCTCCGTATTCGTTATAATCGTCTCCTACACCATTTGTATATTTAAAGAAGTCATTCCAAGTTTTAAAATAGTGTAAAGAATTAAAGTTACGTAACAATTCTTTTTTAAATGATGGATTATTATGTGCTGTTATTTTGAGGAATGAATTATATATATTATTTTCTTTAAGGAATCTTTTAAGTAATTTAAATCCTACATCGAATTCTTTTTGTGTCATATTATATCAGAATATATTTTTTAATTCTATGAATTTATGCCATCCTTCTCTTAGGTGATTTAATCCGTTATCGTGGTATTGCATCCAGTCGTTTCCGACGAAAATTGAATAATCGAAGAATTGCCGCCAAGTATATTGGTTTGTTTTAAATTGTGTTTTAAGATAATTTTTATACGATGCTTCTTGTGTTACTTTAAAGTATCCTACTGTGATTCGTTTAAAGTCATTATATCTTTTTTGTTCTTTAAGGTATCTCATCAGGAGTTTAAATCCCTTATTAAATTTATCGTCAGTCATTATTTTATTAATTTAATTTTTCTATATAGTCATCCATATATTTTAGCCATTCTTTATGTATTGCTGACCAGTATTCGTGTCCTTGTGGCGAATATGCCCATTCAAATCCGAAGAAGAGGTATCCTGAGTATGACAGGTTTTTAACTGTATCTATTTTATCGCTTTCATTAACTTTTATGTTTAGTGTTTGAAATTCTTTGTTATCTTTATAATATCCCGTTTGTGCATAAATGAATTTGGTATTTATGTTAGAGAGATATTGTTCGAATATTTGTTTTGAATATTTTTCAGTTAAAAATTTTTCGAAGAGTTTAAAATTTTCTTCTTTTCCTATTATTTTATCTGTGATGAATTTTGAATATTCATTTATTGTTGAGGTGTTTCCTTTAAAGGATTCCCACATTTGTATGTATGTATCAAAATATTCTATTGGGTCTGTTTTTATTATTTCTCCTTTTAGATTATATTTTTTGGAGAATAATTTTGCCCATCTCATAAAGTCAGGGTATTTATTTTGTTCCTTGATAAATCGTTTAAATGTTTTATTAA
>JAEEHF010000108.1 GCA_016280725.1 Bacillota bacterium
TAATGTATGCTTGTAATGATGGTTCAAAACCACATCCACCTTTACCAAATGTGAACCAGTGTCTTTTACCATTCAAATAAAATTCACATTCCCAACCATATAAAGTTTTCCATAATGGACTTCTAATACTTCTGTTTGCGTGAATGTCAATGTCTTTGGCATTTGGGAAATACTCATTTTTTAACAATTCATATTCGTAGTCATACTTACTTGCTTCTGTAATGGTGGATTCGTTTCGTGGCATTTTGAACCAACCTTTAGCAGCGGCTTTTGGTTGTTCCCAATCTGCACTATAAAGAACAGTTTCTAATAAATTCATAAGTTCTTTTTTGGAATGAACTTTAATTGTTTCGGTAGTCCAACCTTCGCCATCAATGTTTACTTCTATATTTCCACGAAAACCTTTTATATGTAAAAAGTCAGGAGCAGTACTGGTATGTTTATTTCTAACTGTTAGTTTGTAAAAACCTTCTTCTTTCTCTACTCTAAATCCATAGATTGTTCCTGCTTCTTTTAGTGCAGCACCCAATGGGATAGTGTCTTGAATGAACTGTTGAACTTTAGGACTGAGTTTTCTAAATCCACCAACAACAGCATCGCCAACACTATCTTTGACTTCATCCCATGCTTTACGCAAATCTTCGTTTAGTTCTACTTTATAAACATTATCATTCAAAATCTTTTTAGCTTCTGTCAAATTCATACTACATTCCTTTATTATTCGTAGAATTGAGCTTCTATTGATTTGTCTAGGAAAGCATAGAAATCTTCAAGTGTTTTAATTCCTGATTCATAGCCATTGTCAAGGGATTTTCCGTTAGGTGTAAATACAGTTATTTTAACTTTATTATCGGAAGGATTCCAACTATATTCCCATCTATTACGGCTTGGAATGTTTCGGAAATATGATAAAACTACAATACTTTCATTATCATTTCCTGGATAAATGGCTAAACTGACATCATCTTCAGTATAGTTTTTCCTTAGATATTGTTTAACGAGATTAACATAATGATTTAAATTATTTGATTCTAATATAAAACCATTATTTCTTAAAATTTCTTTTGCTTCATGTAACTTCATACTACATACCTATCTTCTTTAAAAATTTAAATAGTGCTTTTAATCCTATCCAACCCAAAGCAAAAAGACCACTAATAAGAAGTCCTATTAGTATGAACTTTACAAGTAAATATGGGTCAATCATTAGCATTTATAGTATTTATAAGAAAAGACCAAATGAAAATTTGGTCTTTGAAATTAACTCAATAAGAATAATCCAGCAAAGAATATAGTTAAGAATGTAATCGGTATCATAGCACCAACTACACCATACGGTAGCATTTCTTTTATTACTTTAATCATATTATACCATCTTTGTTAAGCGATACTTTGTATTTACATTTGGATATTTTACATGGTCTACTTCGGACAAGAACATATCCTTTGGTCTGGCATATACACCATCTGTATGATTAGTTTGTCCATGATTTCCTGAACATTTGTACACAACCATTTCTTCACCTGTTTCACTATGTTTGGCTACAGTGATAACTTCGGCTATTGTTCCCTTAAAATGCTTCCAACGAGAATATTCAGTTATTTCTCTATCTGGTGGCATACTGCCAATAAAATTCAAAGCATCTTCAAAATCTTTATGTACAATTTCAACAATATATTCCGAACCAGTATCACTCTTTACATACTTGTCATTGTTAAAATAGAAATGGTGTATCAATGATTTTGAAGATTTGGCAATAACTACCATATTTGCTTCTGTATTTAAATTTCTTGGGCTTTCAATTCTATAACCATACCCAAATTCATTAAGTTTGCTTGTTAGTAATTCTAAATCACTCATTTTTTATTCTCCTGTTAAAAATTTTCTAATTTGGGTAATTGTCCCCAGTATTCTAATTCGTCTAAACTAAAATAAGTCATATCGTCAATGGTTTGTAGATATTCATCATGCCCATCATTGAAATACCAAAAAATATACCATTCACCATCTTTCATTTTTCCCAGGTAATGTTTACCACTTTTAAAATACTCAATATGAGCAGGTACAAATGGCAAAAATACCATTGAAACATTTTTTATATCAATCTTTTTAGCCATTTATTTCTCAATAGATTCAATTAGATAATGATTTACAATACCATCATTATCTGTGTTATAAACATTTAAGACCTTAAAACCATTTTCTTTTAAGAACTTTTCAACATCTTTAAATGTTGCTTCAGTATTATCTTCCAAATAATCTTTTAATTTAGGATAGACTTCACTCTTAAATCGTGTATATTGACGAGAAGTTCCTGGTGTGGATTCCGCATCGTCAATTAAGTTAATTTCAAATTCCTTGCCATCAGCAATTACATAATACCATTTTATATTAAACTTAATCATTATTTTCTACCTTTATCATTTTCAAGAACTTTACCACACATTGTTCTATATTCTTCTTCTGTCATAATATCAAGTGGGTCAGTGTATTCAACTTTATTTTCAAGAACAGTAGCACATATTTTATGATATTCTTCAGCAGACATAATTTCAAGTGGGTTAGTATACTTGGTCTTTTCGGCTAATTCATAGTCATATTTTAGTTCATTCATATCTCATTACCTCAAATTCATCACAATAACTGTCATAGATTTCATTAGACCACTTATATGCTTCTTTCTCTGTAAATCGTTGGGCTTGTTCTATATCTTCAGTAATGTTATATCCATTAAAACCATCTTTGTCAGTGTCAATGTGTAAAACATATACTGGGACTGGTCGGTCTTCCCATTCTTTACAAACTAATATAAATCTATTCTTCATTAATCCTTAACCTTAATGTATTGTAGATAAAGTGGATAATCTCCTTCACCATCATCCCAATCGGAATCTATTACTACTTTACATTCATCATCCACTTTACGAATAAGGTATTTCAATACATTTTCATAACTTTGGTCTTCACCAACTTCTTCGGCTACTTCAGGTGAAATCATAAACCATTCATTTTTATCAGGGTTCCAACAACTGCGTTTAAAACATTTGTCAAACACTTTAATTGCTTCGTCACGCTCTTGTCCAGCATAACGAA
>JAEEHF010000109.1 GCA_016280725.1 Bacillota bacterium
ACTATGAAATAATTCATGTTTTAGCAAATGTAAATACAGACAATGAGGTAGCATTTGACGAAGGCGAAAGCAAAGGAAAAGGATTACCATCAGGAAGCTATCAAAAGAATGATAGAGTAATAGTAAATGATGAACAAAAGAAAATATTTATAGTATCAGTTGATGGCATTGATGAAGGCGATACAATTGATGCAAATGGTGTTGTTCATTACGAAGGAGAAGCAAGCGGCGATAACGGTCAGACTTCAGGAGATAATGTAGATCCGTCTGGTGATAATGGAAACACATCAGGAGACAACGTAAATACTTCTGGTGATAGTGGAAATACATCAGGAGATAACGGAAATACTTCTGGTGATAATGGAAATACATCAGGAGATAACGGAAATACTTCTGGTGATAATGGAAATACATCAGGAGATAACGGAAATACTTCTGGTGATAGTGGAAACACATCAGGAGATAACGGAAATACTTCTGGTGATAGTGGAAACACATCAGGAGACAGCGGAAATACATCAGGAGATAACGGAAATACTTCTGGTGATAGTGGAAACACATCAGGAGATAACGGAAATACATCAGGAGATAACGGAAATACTTCTGGTGATAGTGGAAACACATCAGGAGATAACGGAAATACTTCTGGCGATAGTGGTAATACACCATCAGGAGACAACGAAGGCGGAAATGAAGGAGGTAACGAAGGCGGCAACGAAGGAAATAAACCAAAGAATAAGGGTTCTGCAGGTGATTCAACACATAGAATTTCAACAAAGATTTCAAATGGTACAATTACACCAAAGAGTATAAATGTTAGAAGAAATGCAAGTCAAACATTTGAATTTTCAGTTGATAAAGGATATGAAATAGCAGATGTTTTAGTTGATGGAAAATCTGTTGGAGCAGTTGATAGCTACACATTAGAAAAAGTAACTACAGCACATAAAATAGAGGTTATTACCAAACCAGAAGCTGTATGGTCAAATAGTGATGACTGGGCAGTTGAAGAATTAAACGAGGCTCAGATTAAAGGTTTAATTCCTGAAACATTTGATGGAAAAGATTTTTCAAAACAAATATCTAGAAAAGATTTTGCAGCAGTTGCCGTAAAACTTTATGAGGCACTTACTGGTAAAGAAGCAAAAGAAGTATATGAAAATCCATTTAATGATACTTCAGATTCATATGTATTAAAGGCATATGCACTTGGAATTACGAATGGAACTTCTGAAAACACATTTGACCCAACAAATCAAATTACTAGAGAGCAAATGGCAACAATGCTTACCCGTGCTTTAGCAAAGGCTGGTGTAGATACATTTGTTAATCTAGCAAGTGCTAATAGATTTGCTGATGATAGTGATATGAATGATTGGGGAAGAGCTTCAGTATACTTTATGTCGGAAAATGGAATTATAAAAGGCGTTGGCGATAATAGATTTGATGCTTTAGGTACTGCGAGAATTGAAGAAGCAATTCTAATTTCACTAAGAAGTGTTGAAGTTTTTGGAAAATAAATTTTTAGGAATAGAAAAAGCACCACTTTAGTAGTAGATTAAAGTGGTGCTTTTTTATGCAGTTAAAAAAAAATTACAAATTAAATTTTTATCTTTATTTTTTTATAAATATACTATAAAATATGACACAGTACAAAATTATGGGGGTAAAAATGAACTTATTTACTTGTTTGTTTTCTAGAATAATGACAACCGGTATTAATAAGTCTATAAGTGTTCTCATTTTTCCTTTATCATCAAATCTAAATTTTCAGTTTATAATTTTAAAACATATAGAATTATTAAAGTCCTTTTTTAGTGACTCTAATAATTCTTTTTTTATGTTTATATTTTTTATGAAAGGAGCAGTACAATGTCAAAGAAAAACAAAAAGCATTTGAAGAAAACTTCTAATATCGTGCAAAAAGCAGAATTGGAAATGAATACCAAAGATAATAATGAGGTGCAAGAAGACAACGTAAAACTTTTATATGACGTTAATGAAAAACCAAAAATCTCAGAGTGGATTATCTTAAGTCTTCAACATGTATTTGCTATGTTTGGTGCAACAGTGTTGGTTCCTATACTAGTTAATCAAGGAATTAGAGAAGGTGGTGGAAGTGATTTTCTGTCTACTGCGGTTGCACTGGTTACATCTGGTATTGGTACACTTCTTTACATCTTATGTACAAAAGGAAAGTCACCAGTCTATTTAGGTAGTTCATTTGCATTTATTACCCCTTTAATAGTTGCATATCTTGCTGGAAGTTCAACTGGTGGTCCTGAGGGTGGTGCTTCAGCAGCATTAACAGGGATAATGATTATTGGAGTAATCTATATTATTGTTTCGTTCATAATTCGATTTGTTGGAAAAAAGTGGATTGATAAACTGCTTCCACCAATTGTTATTGGACCTATGATTATGATAATTGGACTTGGACTTGCAAGTTCTGCGGTTAATAATATTGGAATAGGTTCTGGAGTGGAACAGATTGATTTTAGAGCTGTACTAGTTGCACTAATAACTTTTAATGTAACTGCTTTTGTAATGGTGAAGGCAAAAGGATTTTTCAAAATTATTCCTTTTTTAGTTGGAATAGCAGTTGGATATATTACTTCAATTTTATTTGGACTAGTTGATTTTACACCTGTCGGAGAAGCTGCTTGGTTTCAAATGCCAAACTTTCAAGTACCGTTTTTATCATATACACCAAGCTTCATGATAGCTATTACAATGGCTCCAATAGCATTAGTTACAATGGCGGAACATATAGGAGACCATACTGCACTTTCAACAATTATAGGAAAAGATTTACTTAAAAAACCAGGACTTGAAAATACATTACTAGGTGATGGAATTGCAACTTTTGTAGCAGGGTTCTTGGGAGGACCTGCAAATACAACTTATGGTGAAAATACTTCTGTAGTAGGAATGACTAAAGTTGCTTCTGTCTGGGTAATCGGGCTTGCTGCAATATTTGCAATAATATTTGGATTTTTAGGAAAGTTTACTGCACTAATTCAAACAATTCCTGCTGCAGTATTAGGAGGCATCTCATTACTTCTATATGGATTTATAGCAGTAAATGGATTAAAAATATTAATTCAGAACAAAATTGATTTTGGAAAGAATAGAAATATTATAATTGCATCAAGCATGTTAGTGTTAGGTCTTGGTGGAGCAGTAATTAGCTTTGCTACAGGAAATGGTATGGTAGTTCCAATTTCAGGAATGAGTCTAGCCGCAATAACTGGAATAGCATTAAACCTTATCTTACCAAAAGAATAAGACTTTTTGAAAAATATGGACAGCCTTGCATCACGCAGAGCTGTCCTTTTTTTGAAAGGTTATTAAATTTCACTTAACATTTTCTCAACAATTTCTTTTGTCGAATTAGGTTTTGCAATATGTTTTTGCATTTCTTTCATTTTTTCGATATGGAATTTATCAGAAAGTAGTTCTTCAACTAGAGGAGTAGTTCTTGAATAATCCCATATTCGGTATCCACAACCATTATTGGTTAAGAAAGCAGAATTTTCTTCTTCTTGGCCAGGTACTGGACTAAAAATTATAAATGGTTTATTCGATACTAATATTTCAGTTGTTGTAAGCCCGCCTGGCTTTGAAACAACAAAATCTGATGCATACATTAATTCTGCAACTCTATCTGTAAAACCAAGTACAGCAACTTTTTTGTCAGATTTAGATGCAAGATTTTCAAATAATTCTTTTGTTTTTTCACTTTTTCCTGCAATTGCAATCATTTGTATTTTATCATTTACATCAAGGATTCCTTTATATATGGCTGATGAATCAGACATTCCATATTGACCACCACCAAAGAATAAAAATGTTGGCACATCATTTTCTAAGCCGAGACTTTCTAAAGTTTTCTCTCTATCGTATTTCATATTGAATTCAGGCCTTACAGGTATTCCAGTAACTGTAATTTTGTTTTCATCGATTCCGTTGTGAGCAAGAGTATATTTCATTTGATTGTTTGCAACGAAATAAAAATCAACATATTTGGAATCTTTCTCCCAAAACTTGTGAGAAGCATAGTCCGTCAAAATAACTGCAAGTTTGGTTTTTGTTTTTTCTTTTTTAATTAAGTTAATAACTTCATCGGTCATAAAGAAATGAGTTGATACAACTAAATCTGGATCTTGCTCTTTGAATAACTCATATAATTTATGTGATAGATATCTTTGAACACCAGAATTTGCCTTTGATAATGCTTTTCCATTGGCACCTGAATTATAGAATTTACTCCATGTTTTAGGAGAATATCTAGCCATTTTTACATATGATGAAATAACTAATTTATCGAATACTTTACTTACGTAATGTAATCCATCTATTAGTTCGACCTTATACTCATCTTTATAGTTTTCATCGATATACTTTTTGATGCCATCTGCTGCTCTATAATGGCCACCTCCAACTGATGCATACAAAATTAAAATTCTTTTCATAAAATCATCCTTTACTCATTTAATAGAATTATTATCTTTTGTATCCAAAAAATTTATCTCTAAAGTGATTTTTCCTTGGTGGATTCATAACATCAAAATCATCAAGTGCTGCTTTTAAATCATAGTTGAATGCTTTTGTAACAAACGCAATATTCTTATTATCATCTATTTGAAGTATTCCATAAGTCCCGAAATTTTTAAAATCTGTTGTTCCGAGCGTTCCGGGGTTGATAAACCAAGTGCCATCTTTTGCAACTTTAATTCTTTCGTTATGAGTGTGCCCATAGAAGTTAATTGTAGCATTATATTTTTTAAAGAATTCGAATAAGTCTTCCATTTGAGGTGCATCAATAAAGTGTTCGTAATTCATATTATCATCAAGTGGGTAGTGAGTGATTGCACATTTCACACCATCAAGTTCAATAACTAATTCTGATTTTAATTTTTCAAGATACTTTTTAGATTCATCAGAAATATGATCTCTAATCCAATGTTCTTGACTAATATCTTCTTCAGTCATTTTATATTTTCCTTCATGAATATATTCAGGAACGCCATATAGAAATCTATCTTCGTGATTTCCTTTTACACAGATTAGTTTTTCTTCGTATGAAAATAGAAGCTTAACACATTCATCAGAACGTGTTCCAATTCCGATGATATCTCCTAAGCAAATTATTTTATCTACATTTTCTTGATCTATTAAGTCTAATGCTCTTTTTAAAGCAAAAATATTACCATGAATATCAGATATTACAGCGTATTTCATTTTTTCTCCTTTGTTTATGATTTTTTTACTGAAAAACCAAATCTTCCAATGTTATCTCCTAATGTATAATACTGACCATGAGAATATGTAATTAGGTCAGTTTTTTCTAAGCAAAATTTACCAGTTTCATCGAAGTATTTTTCATCTGCGTCGACGGATAAAACTTTTGCTATAAACATATGATGAGAACCAAGTTCTTTGATTTCTTGAACCATACACTCAATAGAAATTGGACTTTCTTTAATTAGTGGGCATGAAACAAAATTTGCTTTTTCTTTTGTTAGATTCATTTCTTTAAATTTATCTACGTCTTTCCCTGACTTAACACCGCACCAATCTGTGGCATATGCTAATTCTTTTGTTGTAAGATTGATTACAAACTCGCCAGAATTTTTAATTATTTCATACGAATACCTTTCTGGTCGAATTGAAATATATGTCATAGCTGGGTCAGTGCATATAGTCCCCGTCCATGCAACAGTTAATATGTTTGAGTGATTCATATCACCACAACTTACCATTACTGCTGGAAGAGGATATACCATTGTTCCAGGTTTCCAAACTTGTTTACTCATCTTAATTCCTTTCTATATATGTTTGAAACAATTCTACCATATAAGAAATAAACTTTCAAAAGAATTAGACTATGATTTTGTGACTCTAACTATTGTGTCACCAAATTCCTCTTGATAAAAAAGCAAAATTATGTTAAATTTATTACGCTATAAAAATGTTAATTTTGAGGTGCAAAATGTTTGATAAACTAGAAAATGTTGAAAAAAGGTATGAAGAATTAAATACAAAAATATCTGATCCAGAAGTAATTGCTGACCAAAATGAATGGAAAAAGTTAATGAAGGAACATTCAGATATTACACCTGTAGTTGAAAAATATAGGGAATATAAAAAGGCTAAAGAAAGCGAAGAAGAACTTAAAGAATTATTAAATGACAAAGAAATGCATGATTTAGCACAAGATGAATTAAATGCTCTTAGAGAAAAAATCCCACATATTGAAGAAGAACTTAAAATGCTTTTAGTTCCAAAAGATCCAAACGATGAAAAGAACGTTATCATGGAAATTAGGGGCGGAGCTGGTGGAGAAGAATCTTCACTTTTTGCAGGCGATTTGTACAGGATGTATATGATGTATGCTGAAAAGAAAAGATGGAAATTCGAAGTAATTAATTTAAATGAAACTGAGCTTGGAGGAATAAAAGAAGCTACTATAAATATTACAGGTAAGGGTGCATATTCAAGGCTTAAATTTGAAAGTGGCGTTCATAGAGTTCAAAGAGTTCCTGAAACGGAAGCGTCAGGAAGAATTCATACTTCTACTGCAACTGTAGCCGTGCTTCCAGAAGTTGATGAAGTTGAAGTAGAAATTAAACCAGAAGATCTAAAAGTTGATACATTCCGCTCGTCAGGTGCCGGTGGACAGCATATCAACAAGACTGAATCAGCTATAAGAATTACTCATATTCCAACAGGAGTTGTAGTTGAATGCCAAACTGAACGCTCACAGATTCAAAACAGAGAAACAGCTATGAAAATGCTTCGTGCTAAACTTTATGAAGCTGAACTTGAAAAGCAGAGTAAAGAACAAGCCGCAAACCGAAAAAGTCAAGTTGGAAGCGGAGATAGAAGTGAAAAAATAAGAACATATAACTTCCCACAAGGAAGAATTACAGATCATAGAATTAACGTAAGTATGTACAGAATAGACGATTTTCTAAATGGAGATTTAGATGAGATGATAGATAGTTTAAATGCTGCTGATATGGCCGCTAAACTATCTGAAGAATAATCAATTAGCTAGTTAAGCATGAGTAATGTTTAACTAGCTTTTTATGTTGAAATATGTTATAATTAACTCGTTAGGGGGCTGATTCTATGAATAAAGATAGGTACATAGTAGCAATAATACAAAGTGACAAAAATGAAGAGCTAATTCAAGGTTTGGAAGCCAATTCTCAGGGAATTCCATATGAAATCGTTGATGCTCTTTCAAATGCAATGAAATTTGGAATATATTTTGAATTGAGTGAAGACATGTATAATAGATTATATGATATAGGGATTGAAATGGATGCAGAGAAGGTTCAAGAAAAAGAAGGTATGATGCCTGTAGATGAATTGGATCCGGATGAATATAGTATGTTAGTTCCTGAAGATGACGAATTAGTTCCCGACCAAGAGCCAGAAATTTCGGATTTTAACGTTGAAGAAGAAATGGCAAACATGAAATTTATGCCTGAATCGCCTGAAGAAAAAGAACAATTTCGTGCAATACTATTTGAATTCGATGGACTTGAACTTGAACGTAGAAAACAGCTTCAAGAAGAAGGGAAAAAACCTGAAGAAATTGAGAAAACTATTGCCGAAGAGAGATGCGAATATATCGGGCAAAGCTATTACTTAACGCCAGATAGAGTTTTAGATTCTCTTAAGAAAATGAATGGTGGGCAAGTGTGGTCATATCTTGGTATTCTTGGTTTACAAGGCGCAGTTGAAAGAGAATATATGTCATGTGTATGGCCAAACGACCTTTGTAACCCAGACTTTTTAGATATTGAGAAGTTAGCGGAAAATTTCCCAGAAGGTCAAAGACCAGATTTAGCATTTCTAAAAGAAGTTCATAGTTCTGCTTTAGGTTGTACATATGTTGGGTATAGGTTTGATGTCGTTGATTCTCCAACTGCGGGACAAGATGTTTCTCAAGATGCAGAACAATCATATAATGTTGCTTGTATTAGTTTTCCAGAATGTATTGAAGAGATGCCAGAGAAGCTTAAGGCTATTGTAATGGAGGATGTTCAACGTAATTTTAGAAAACTTATAGAAGAAAAAGTTAATCAATCACCAGATAAATATGCAGCACTATGCTCACTAGTACCAGCCGGACTAGTTATGGAGAAAGCTGCTGAAATAACAATGAATGAATATGGCCAAAATGATCCAGACTCTGGAACAAAAATAGCAATTATACAGAGTATGAACTTCAGAGAAAGTGATGCTAAAGCTAACGAGCCAAGCCAACCAATGGAAAAGCTTAATTTGATTTTTGCTGTTGATGAAATTCCACTTAATGATCCAAAATCAGTAAAAAAATTAATACAAGTATTTAAAGAAATATCTGGAAAAGGCGATGCTCAAAATCAGGGAGCACCAGATGCTTTCAAAGATATTAATCTAAATTTTGTAGTTAGAAATATCGGAGATGTTGAGCAACTTAGAACAATATATCAAGACTTAAAGGCATGTGGAGAGAATATAAATATTAGAGTTTCAGTTGAACCTGACATGGGCACTGCTGAGGATCTTATGAAGAGCGTGCAAAATATGGTTGATCCTGAAGCAAGAGAAAGTAAAGTAATGGGCGCGTTGCTTGAAAATGGTGATGATGTACTTGGAGGCGCGGTTAAATTTGGACTTACTGCTGCGTTTGGAGTTCAAACATCTAATCAAGCGAAAGCGACTAGAGAAGATCCACAAACGCTTGGTAGAAATGGCTCGGAAGTTGTTTCAGGAGCTACTGAAGGCGTTGCTAGACAGTTGATGGACAACGAAATTGACAAAGATTATGCAATTTATCTTCTTTCACTTGCTGGTGATATGGATCCTAAGGATATAGAAACAGAACTTCTTGAAGCTTGTATGGATATGGACATGGAAGAAGAAAGGCAATTTCAACAGCAATTTAAAAAATGATGAGAATAATGAGTAGTTGTAAGCCAAATAACAAGAGAGGATGAAAATTATGAGTATAAATTTTGAAAGAAAATATGCATATGCTGAAATATACGATATTTTAAATTGGCTTGGCGACGACTATAAAAAGAAAGTTCCAAGAAATATGTTGAGGCTATTTAAAAACGAGCGCAAATTTGGATACAGACCTGAAATTGACTATACTAAACCTCTAGACTCTCAAGTAAGGCAAGAAACAAAGAACATAATGGCCTTTCTTGAAACTAGGTGCTTTTTAGACGACAAAGCAAAAATAAAGACTATTGAAGATACAGTTAAACAAAGACATATAGAGAAAAAAGCAAGAGAAAGGGCTGCTAGGGCTCAAAGCAGAGCCACTAGGAGTACCCCTTTAAATGCTGCCATAGATAGAGCTATAAACGAGCTAAATAAACCTCAATAGAATTAATAAAAAAATGACCTCTTTTAGGTCATTTTTTTTTGCTTAAAACACCTAAAAATAGGCAAAAAAATTATTTGTTTTTCTTGACGAACAATTGGCAAGATGTTAGAATATAACTCGTTATCGTGTATAAGGGATTATTATGCAGTTTTACATAGGGAGGTAAGCGTTTTAGGTGAAATATGTCGGAGTAAAACAAGTTACAAAAAATGTAAAAGAAGGCAATGTTAAAGTTGTTTATTTTGCCGATGATGCAGAGCCTTACGTAGTAGAAAAATTACTAAAATTGTGCACAGACAAAAACATTAAAATTATACACGTTAAAACGATGAAAGAACTTGGAGCTATGTCAAATATCGATGTAGGAACTTCTTGTTCTGCAGAGTAACGATTGAACCTGAGTTGTGAGAAATATCTCATCGCTCTATTTCAATATATATAATTTAGGTACAGGAGGTGAAAATAGTAAATGCCAACGATTAACCAATTAGTTAGAAAAGGAAGAAAAGACAAGACTTCTAAGTCAAAAGCTCCAGCTCTACAAAAAGGTTACAATTCAAAATTAAAGAGAGTTACAAGCCAATCTTCTCCACAAAAAAGAGGAGTTTGTACTGTAGTTAAGACAACTACACCTAAAAAGCCAAACTCAGCTTTAAGAAAAGTAGCCAGAGTTAGACTTACAAACACTCAAGAAGTTACAGCTTATATTCCAGGTGTTGGACACAACCTACAAGAGCACAGTGTTGTTCTTATTAGAGGAGGAAGAGTAAAAGACCTTCCAGGTGTTCGTTACCATATCATCAGAGGAACACTTGATACTGCCGGTGTTAAAGACAGAATGCAAGGTCGTTCTCGTTATGGTGCTAAAAAACCTAAAAAAGCTTAGATTTGCATGAAAAGCAATCACTTACTGCGTCATAATGGAGCATAAAAAATGCTCAGCGTATCTCATATACGCTTCCGCTTTTTTAGCTCATTTTTCCTTGTAATTAATTACTTTTGATGCAAATCTGGTTGTAAAAACTAAACTTTATAATGGTTTTTAGATTCAATGTTGTGCTTAAATTATATATATTGAAAAATACGTATAAAATGAGCACTTACGGAAAATGTTTTGAATAATAGTAAAAACAATTTTCAGAGTACCTTTGTATGCGGTATATGTGCATACTAGAATTTTTAATAGGAGGGAAGAACAGTGCCAAGAAAAGGTTATATAGCTAAAAGAGAAGTTATCC
>JAEEHF010000110.1 GCA_016280725.1 Bacillota bacterium
TATGATTTGTTGCCGCTGCAGCTCGTGTTATCTTTTGACCACATGTTGAGCATGCTTGCCATACCTCATGTGTTTTTCCATCTTTATTATCGACATATACTGTTTTTCTGCTTGTATGTGTACATAAGTAATCGCAATACTTACATTTGCCATTTTCAAATGTATGTTTATTTAATGTTCCCTTTTCGCTGCACTTTGTACATACTTTCCAGTGGCCTGTTGCATCTTTCGTCCACTCTTTACTCCAAGTATGTGCACATGCTACTGGTGTTCCTTGGTATCCACATCCCGTACATTTTCCTGTACTATCTGGTGTATGATTTGTTGCCGCTGCAGCTCGTGTTATCTTTTGACCACATGTTGAGCATGCTTGCCATACCTCATGTGTTTTTCCATCTTTATTATCTACATATACTGTTTTTCTACCGCCTGGATGTGTACATAGGTAATCACAATACTTACATTTGCCATTTTCATATGTATGTTTGTTTAATGATCCCTTTTCGTTGCACTTTGTACATACTTTCCAGTGGCCTGTTGCATCTTTCGTCCAATCTTTACTCCAAGTATGTGCACATGCTACTGGTGTTCCTTGGTATCCACATCCTGTACATTTTCCTGTACTATCTGGTGTATGATTTGTTGCCGCTGAAGCACGTGTTATCTTTTGATCACATGTTGAGCATGCTAGCCATACCTCATGTGTTTTTCCATCTTTATTATCTACATATACTGTTTTTCTGCTTGTATGCGGGCATAATGTTGGAGTTGGCTTTGGATAAGAAGTTTCTAGATTATCAGTATCTTCTTTATTTTTATTAGCTATAAGAACAACAATAGTCTGTGTCTTTTTGGATAAATCTCGCTCCCTATACTCAACCGTAAAGCTTGTTTTTTCTGTTTTAGTAACCCCAAGAATCTTTACTGTTATACAGTTGCCCGTTTTTGATGCACTTAAATATCGATTATTCACTCCAAAAACGCTTATAACAGACTTTTCTGTAATGTTATTCCCGTTTCCGTCATACAGATACAGACTAAACACATCACCTACTTTTCCACTAAACTGAGTTGCAGAAAAATAGTTGTTTGCTTTTGGAGTAGGCTTGGGTGTGGATTTTTTTCTGTTATCTTCATTAGTTTTTGAAATATAATCGAGAGTTTCTGGTACTCCTGTACTAAGTGTACTTTTAACTGGCTTATTACTGCCACTATCAGCTAATGGAAAAAGATCAATAGCACTGTATGAAACTTTAGCAAATATTAAAGTAAATAATATAAAAATAATTAATTCTAATAACGTTTTTCTTTTCATATTCTCTCCTAGTTAATTATGCCTAAAAGGCGTAAAATACTTCGTATAAATTATACCATTTTTATACTATTTAGACGCATTTTTAACATATTCTTAATATAGAAAAATCCACAAAAAAAAAGCCACATATTATGTAGCTTTTTATTTAAAATCTTCATAAGATTTAATCTCTGCTCGAGGAATATCTCCAACAAAACGAGGAGCATCCATATCTAAATCGAAAGTTGCAAGAGTTTTGAATGTACTAGCTTGTCCAATTATAGGTGAACATTTGGGAGCATCGATAGCGTTAAATTTTTTATTACTAATAGGTATTGAAAATCTATCAAATATTCCCACTTATCTCATCTCCTCTTTCGTTAATCTTTGCAATTATCTTAATGATATTATATTCAACTTTAAAGGAGTTTTTCAAGTATTATAGCTTAAAAGTGTATTACAATTTTGTTACCAATTCTTTAAATTTATTTCCTCTTTCCTCAAAATTTTTAAACATATCAAAACTAGCTGATGCAGGAGAGAAAAATACAGTATCATTCGGCTTAGCAATTTCATTTGCCTTAGCTACTGCCCCCTCTAGACTTTCTACAACGAATATAGGCAAATCTTCATCTTTATATCCAAATTTTTCCATAGCATCTTTGGTAGCATTTAAGATTTTGTCTTTTGTTGCACCTAATAGAATTAATGCTTTAACATGCTTAACAACATATTCGCCAAATTCAGTATAATCTAAGTGCTTATCGTAACCTCCTGCAATAAGAATTACTTTTTCCTTGAAACTAACAAGTCCTGCGATGGTTCTAGATGGGCTAGATCCAATTGAATCGTTTCTCCATTTAACATCATTTACAACTCTTACTAATTCATTTCTATGTTCAACACCATTAAATGTAGATAATACTTTCTTTACTGAATCTAATGAAACTAAATCCTTAGTCGCCGCAATAGCAGCCATACAATTCTCATAATTATGTTTTCCAATTAGCTTAATTTCATTAAGACTAATAACTTCACGTTCATCACTATTTTCTAAAATCTTGATTGCTTCATCATCAAAGAAGATTCCCTTTTTTATGCTTTCTTTATTTCTACTAAAAAATCTAATTCTTCCTTTTGCATCATACTTGAAATTCTTAGTTATTTCATTATCATTATTTAAAACGAGAAGATCATCTTCGCCTTGATATAAAAATATATTCTTTTTAGCATCTATATACTCTTCGTAATTTTTGTGAATATCTAAATGATTTGGAGAAATATTAGTAACTACAGCAATTTGAGGGCTCTTTCTAAGAGTAAGTAGTTGAAAAGAGCTTAATTCAAGAACTACATAATCTTCAGGTTGCATCTGATCAATCATACTAAATAAAGGATAACCAATATTGCCCCCTAGAAAACAATTATACCCTTCTTCTTTAAGAATATTATAAATAAGGGTCGTAGTCGTTGTTTTTCCATCACTACCTGTAATTCCAATGATTGTACTTGGGCAAAGTTCAATTAGCATCTCTATTTCCGAAGTAAGAATAGCTCCCCTTTCAACCTCTTTTTCAACTTGTAAAATATCTGGTCTCATACTCGGGCTTCTGAAAATATAATCAAATCCCTCAAGTTGATTCATGTAATTTTCGCCAAGCGAAAAAGAAACTCCCTTTGAATTAAAATCATCATATTTATCCTGAGCCAAGTCTTCTTTATTTCTTTTATCAAACACAGTAATTACTGCACCAAGGTTAATTAGGTAGCTAATTAACGGAATATTACTTACACCCATTCCAATAACAGCTACCTTTTTACCATATATTTCCCTTTTAAATTTATTTAATTCTTCATTTACAAACATACTAATCTCCTAAACAAATGCCAACTCTTCTAGCAGTCTTAATTAAGTCACCATCCAAATCAACAAGCTTTATATTAGATGATTTAGTTCCTATCTCTGTATTATGCCCTGCAACGTCATCAAGCGAAATACTTTGGAGTTTTCCATTAAGCATAGTAACCATCCTACCATATTTTTCGTCGCATGCTAGTTGCATTGCGAATGCACCATACTCTGTAGAAAGAATTCTATCATATGGGCATGTGTTTCCGCCTCTTTGAAGATATCCTAGTGTTGTTGAACGTGCTTCCTGACCAGATAGTTTTTCAATTTCCTTTGCAACAAAAGCACCAGCGCCACCAAGCTTTATGCTATCTAATCCACTATTATCTTTTTTGTCATCTTCTATTTCTCTTACTGAACGAGTTCCCTCCTTAGGTAAAGCTCCTTCTGCAACGACAATAATACTATAGTTCTTTCCTTCTTTTCTTCTGTCTTCTATTTTTTCCATCACTTTATTTAAGTCATATGGAATCTCTGGTATTAAACACGTGTCTGCACCTCCTGCTATTGCTGAAGAAAGTGCTATCCAACCAGCATACCTTCCCATAACTTCAAGAATCATAATTCTTCCATGACTTTCAGCAGTAGTGTGCAATCTATCTATTCCTTCAGTTGCGACTGCAACAGCAGTATTAAATCCAAACGTAACGTCAGTATAAGGAACATCATTGTCAATTGTTTTCGGAACGCCAATTATATTTAAACCTCTTAGCATGTAATCACGCGCTGATTTTAAAGAGCCATCTCCACCAACAACAATTAAACAATCGAATCCATCTTTTTTTAATCGTTCTGCTATTTCTTCAGATCTATCAACAAAGACTTTTTCTCCTTTTTCATTTATGGTTGGCATAGCAAAATTATTTGTTCCATTATTAGATTTAAGGATTGTTCCACCTTGACTAATAATTCCAGAAACAGATTTAGAGTCTAGCTTTACAAACTTATTCTCAAATAATCCTTTATAGCCTTCTAAAAAACCATATACTTCTATTCCATTCATTTCGGCATTTTTTACAGCGCCTCGAATTACCGCATTAAGTCCTGGGCAATCGCCTCCTGCTGTAAGTATTCCCACTTTTTTAGCCATAGTCAATTCTCCTTTTCTTTAGTATTACAATTCTTTTATCTTTCCCACCATGGAATTCCTGAAGGGCCTGATCCAGGCGGTGGAGTATTTTCAATTACTGGAACTGGAGTAGTAAGTACCGTCACAACTGGATCAGGTGTGTATGGTGAAGGTGTTCTCCAGCCATTGTAAGGTGCATCAATCTTCTTAACTGTTTCTTCTTCATTTATTACATCATTTTTATTTTCATTAGTATTATTAATTTGTTCAATTTCTTTTTTAATTTCTTCTTCTTGCTTAGCAACATGAAATTCACAATAAGTAGTCGGAACTTCGTATGCATAGTCATAAGGTTTAACTGATGGTTGACCTTCACTATAGTGCCTATTAATTCTCGATTTTTGAATCATATGAACTTGTGCTCTACAATTATCTGTCGGAAGAAGGAATGTATCTGGACACACTTCAACAAACTCATGCAAAGTACAACTCTTTGTTGGTATACTTCCATTTTTAGAGTTAAATATTTCTGTTATTGTTCTGTCTCCTCTGTCGTCTGCACGGCAAGCATCGGTAGCAAGTAATCCAGAATCTCTGCAGACAGCTCTAGAAACTATTCCTTCAGGTCTTTCAAATTTAGCAGCTGGAAGATCTTTGTGTATTTCTTGCATAACATCTTTCCATACTTTTGTACCTGGATTAGTAGCAACATTTATATATGCTGGAGTATCATAACCATACCATACTGCACCTACATAGTAAGGAGTAAATGCAGAAAACCATCTATCTTTGTCATCTGAAGTTGTTCCAGTCTTAGCGGCAACATCAATATTCTTAAGTGCAGCTGCTCTACCTGTTCCCTCAGAACCTGTTGTAACAGTCCTCATCATATCTGTAAGTAAGAATGCATTTTCTTCTGACATAACGTCTCTAACCTTACTTTGTTTTTTGTAAAATATCTGCCCATTTCTATCTTCTATTTTTGTATAAAGCTTAGGTTCTACATAGACACCTTTATTAGCAATAGTTCCATACGCCGCTGCAACTTCAAGAGGACTAATTCCCTTGTTCATTCCACCTAGTGAAAGTGCCGCAGGAGATAATTTATCATTATTAGTAAGTGACGAAATTCCAAGCTTTTCAAGGAATTGGAATGAATATTCAGTTCCAACTACCTCTTGCATTGCTTTTGCAGCTACTATATTATCTGAAATTTCTATTGCTTTTCTAATATTAATTAAACCTCTATATCTTCCATCGTAGTTTTTAATTCTCCAAGGATAACCACCAATTCTATATGTTGTTGGAACATCATCAAATGTAGTAGCTGGTGTAAGTTTTCCAAGCTCTAATCCAGGGCCATATACGCCAAGAGGCTTCATATTTGAACCAATTGAACGTGTCATACCTGTTGCTCTATTTAATCCTCTAAGTGTTGTCTTTTCACCTGCACCTCCGATTAATCCTACAACATTACCCTCTTTGTAATCTATAATAACCATTGCAGACTGAAGATTCTCATCATATCCCTTTCTAGTTTGGAAATATTGATGATTTAAATATGTCTTTTCTAGAACATCTTGAATTTTAGGGTCAAGCGTCGTATATATTTTAAAACCATTGTTATATACCATGGTTTGTGCCATAGCCCTGTTAATGTTCTTTTCTTCCATTAAGTCCTTAATTACTTCTTCAACAACAGCATCTATAAAGTATGAATTGCTTGAGGCTAGAGATTGTGAACCTTTGGTATAAACAAGCTCTTCAGCCATTGCTTCATCGTACTGAGCTTTATTAATTTTACCAAGTTCATACATTTTTCCTAGAACAAGCTCTTGTCTTTGCTTAGCTTTTTCCGGATATTTATATGGATTATATCCCTCAGGAGCTTGTGCAAGGCCAGCTATCAGAGCCGATTGTGCAATGGTTAAATCGCTTGCACTTTTAGCAAAATATGTATATGAGGCTGCTTCAACTCCATATGCTCCTTCTCCTAGATAGATAAGGTTCATATATAACTCAATAATTTCCTCTTTAGAAAGCCATTTTTCAAGTTGAAATGCACGAATAATCTCTTTTGCTTTTCTAAGAGATGATTTATCATCTTCACCTGTAACTTTCTTTATAACCTGCTGAGTTATAGTACTTCCACCAAAATCTGATGACCCAATTCCGAACTTGCTAAGTATAAACTTAAACGTTGCGCCCGCAGTTCTTTTTATGTCAACACCTTTATGTTGATAGAATCTTTCGTCTTCAATAGAAATAAATGCTTCAGGCAAATAGCGAGTAATTTCACTATACGTAGCATAAGTTCTGTTTTCTTTTCCAGAAAGAGAGGTGTATTGCTCTCCATTAATATCATAAACAGTCGTTGTAAAATTGTTAATCTCAAACAATTCTTTAGAAAGTGAGCCTGCTCCATTATTTATTGATAGCCAAAGTCCAACAAAAAGGCCACTTATTCCTAAAATAGCTAGTATAATCGCTATAAACGCTAACTTTATTAAGGCTCCAATAATTCTAAGAACAATATTCTTATTTCTTTTTCTTTTCTTTTTAAGTTTCTTATTGTTTTTATCTAGCTTTTCCTTCTCAACATATCTACTTTCAACAACATCTTTTGATGCTTTTGTCTGATAAGTTGATTCGTTTTTATTTATACCGTTACCGGTTCTAGAAGATGGCTTGAACGTTTCTCTGTATTTCTTAGAATAATCAAGCTCTTCTTTCTTATTTTTATTGTCATTTTCAGACATTAAAATCCACCTTTCTACTTATTTACATGTGTATTTAATCAGGATACATTATATACCAATGGATAAAAAAAGTAAACACATCTATATTATGTAATCTTCTAGTATTTCTTCGTAATTTAATACCATGCTGGCACCTTGTTTTATTAATAAATTGGTACCAACACTATTTAAGCTATCTATTCTTCCGTGGGACGCAAAAAACTTCTTTTCCTTGCTCTAATGCATAGTCAACTGTTATCATTGTTCCACTTTTACGCTTTGCCTCGACTACTAATACCCCGTTAGATAATCCACTAATAATTCTATTTCGCCTAGGAAAATTGCAAGATAATGGCTTTGTGCCAAGTGGAAACTCAGAAACAATTAATCCACCATTTTTAACTATTTCATAATACAAACTTTCATTTTCTTTTGGATAAATGACATCCAAACCAGAACCCAGAACTGCAATTGTTTTTCCGATATTGTACAATGCACCTTTATGCGCTTCGCAATCAATCCCAGATGCAAATCCACTTATAATGCATAAATCGTTTTTAGATAATCCCTCTGAAAAAATCTTAGCTACTTTCTTACCATAGTCACTAGCTTTTCTACAACCTACAATAGCAATAGATTGTTTTTTTAATAAAGATATATTTCCAATACAGTACAAAATCTGTGGTGGATTATATATATTTCTTAGCGAGATCGGATATTCTTCATCTGTAATTTTAATTGTTTTAATACCATCCATAATTATTCTCCTTACAATAAAAAAAGGTGCCTTATTAATAAAGCACCCAAAATAATATTAAACTGTTTTAATCAAATTATCTATAAGGCTAATTACTGTCATTGGCCCTACACCACCAGGAACAGGAGTAATTAATTCACACTTATATTTTGCATTTTCAAAGTCTACATCTCCTACTATCTTTTTGCTATCCTGAACCCTATTTATTCCGACATCAATTACTACTGCACCCTCTTTAATCATATCTGCCTTAATAAATTGAGGTTTTCCTATTGCAACAACAAGAATATCCGCCTCTTTTGTTATCTCTCCAAGATTCTTAGTTCTAGAATGACAAACTGTAACCGTACCATTAGCGTTTAATAGACATAGCGCCATTGGTCTTCCAACTAAATTACTTCTTCCAACAACAACACATCTTTTCCCCTCAATATCAACTCTATATTCCTTAAGAAGTGTCATTATTCCAAGTGGAGTTGCAGGTGTAAAGGTTGGATGATTAGATGCCAAATTACCTAAGTTAAAACTATTAAGTCCATCAACATCCTTTTTAGGATCAATTCTATCAAAAGCTTCTTGAATATTTAAATGAGATGGTATTGGACTTTCAATAAGAATACCTGTGACCTCATCATTACTATTTAAATCATCAATCTGTTTCAAAAGTTCTTCTTGTGTGATTTCGCTTTTTAAATGCAAATCAGAATAAGGAATTCCGAGTTCAGAGCAAAGGTTCCCTTTGTTTCTGACATATATTTCAGACGCTGCATCATCCCCAATTCTAATCATTACTAAAAATGGTTTTTTTGAAAGATTAGCAATCTTTTTCTTGTATTCTTCTTTAAGTTTAGAAGAAATTAATCGGCCATCAATTATATTCATTATTATTTCCTTTCTTTAAAATATCTTTGGTTAGTTATGCTATCATACGAAATATTGTAATCCCTATTAATACAGCACCAAATAAAATTCTATAAATAGCAAATACTTTATAATTTCCTTTTTCCAAGTAACTCATCAATGCTTTAATAACGAAAAGACCAACTATAAAGCTTGCTAAAATTCCAGTGAAGAAAGCTATTGGATTATCAAGTGAAAAATCTTTCAAACTAACTACAACAGCTGCTAATACAATTGGAACGGAAAGTAAAAAAGATAACTTTGCGCTTCCCTTTCTATCATACGATAACAATCTTGAAGTCGTAATTGTAATTCCTGATCTTGAAACTCCAGGGAAGGCAGCAGCCAATGCTTGAGATATTCCAATAATCAAAGTATCTTTTAATGTAAGTTCTTCAAATTGCTTTTTACTACTCATCTTTTTATCAATTAAATACAACAAAATACCCATGATTACTGAAGCAATCGCAATACATATAATCTCTCTAATCACATTTCCTGCCACAATTTTCTCAGAGATTTTATCTAAAACAAGACTTAGTATTCCCGCAAGGATTGTTGCTAGAACTATGTACCAAAATATGCTTCCTTGCCTTTTTTTCTCTTCAGAAATATCATCCTCTTTTTTAATTTTGGATACCAAAAAACCAAATCCACTTGATATAAGTTTGATGCCGTCTTTGAAAAAGTAAATACAAATAGCAAGTAGTGTCCCAATATGAAGTGCAACTTCAAAGGAATCAGAAATATTACTAAAATTAAAAATCCACGAAAATGCTTTTAAATGTGCACTGCTTGAAATAGGTAAAAACTCTGTAACACCCTGAACAAGACCTAAAATCAATGCCTGCATAATAATTATCATAACTTTGCTAAACCTCCTAAATGATATTATCTTTTATACCTTTTTAAATAATCAAATCCAGTATCTAAATCATCTGCCAATTCAGTTTCCTCTTTGGTTATTTTTTCAGCTGGCTGTTCATCTTCTTCTGTAAAATGAGTAATCTGCTTTGAATAGCTTTGCTCATCTAATTCATTTAAATCAATTGCTAAATCTTCATTTATCTCAGCGGTATCAAAATCAAAACTACGTTTTCTTGGACGTTCTTTTTTATCAGAATAACTAGAAGTTGTTTTTCTAATTTCAGAAGACTTTGAATAATATGAATCATCTTCATTTTTAGTATTTTCTATGTTCTTAAAGCGCTTTGCTTTTTCTTCCTCTTCTTCTTTAAGTTTTTTGAACTTTTCAAATATATCCAAATCACTATCCGTAAATTCTTTCTCAAATGCTTTTTTAGCATCCTTATTAGTTGGTTCCGATACTATTCTGACATTGTAATTATTTTCTTGTTTGTCAAAAAGATCTTCTTTCTCTTCTATTTCTTCCTCATTTGTTTTCTTTGTAGGATAAAGCGGATCTTCCTCCTCTTCATCTTCGTCTAATTCTTCTGTTTCATCTTCAGGATAATCTTTATCTTTTCCAAAAATCTTTTTAATGAATCCAAACAACCCTGTTTTCTTTGGCTCTTCCTCTATATAAAGGCTTTCGTCAAATTCTTCAACATCGTCATTGATGTCATATTTTTGAGTTAATTCTTCTGATTCATTTTTTATGACTTTTTCTTCTTCAACATGTTCCAAATTAGGATCCAATACATCATTATTTGTTGCTATAGTACCTGTATTGATATCCTCCATGTTATACAAATGATCATCAATAGCTTTTTTAGCAGTATCTTCTTTTGTGTTTTCCAAAGAAGTAAACTCTTTAGATAAATCTTCTTTCAGATATTCATCTGCTTTTTCCTCGTTTGAGTGTGAAACCGCTTCCATCTTAGCTAGTCTCTTTGAAGCATCTGTATCTAATCCTATTTCATTTATATAATCTTTTAATCTAGAAAAGATTGGTTCTTCTTCAGCGTATGATCTGTATGTTGAATCTATATCAAAAGCATAGCCTAAGAAAGTAATGGCATTTTCTTCATCTTTTCTAAGCATTCTAATCTTAGCAATCTGATAATATGCCTTTGCCATTATTTCATTATCTGGAAGTGATTTTTTAAACATACTCTCAGCTTTATTCAAATCATTCTTAAGAAGATTAATTTGGCCAAGCCCAAAATAAGCTTTATAAAGAGTTGGATTGATTTCAATTGCATGTTTGTAACACATTTCAGCATCATCAATATTATTTAACTCTAACTTTGCCATACCCATATTGTAATAAAGCTCATAATTATTTTCATCATATTTTAATGCATTTTTATATATGTTACATGCATCTTCATATTTACTTTCTGAAACAAATACCTTTGCTAGAACTTCAGATGCTGGTGTAAAATCAGGTTTAATTCTAAGTGCATTATCGAGTACAATCTGAGCATCAGCATTTTTACCCATCTCAATGAAAATAAGTCCAATTTCATAGTATGACCTATAATCTTCTTTGTTTAAGTCAATTGCTTTAGCAAAACGATCAAATGCTGTTCTCCTGTCTCCATTTGCTTTATACATTCTTCCGATTTTAGCATATGTTTCAGCATTTTTTGAATTTCTAGAAATTGCATTTTTATATTTAGCAATAGCATTTAAATAGTCTGCTTTCTTTGCAAAACGGTCTCCTTGCCTAATATTAATTAATTCTTCTAAATCAGTTCTAAAGAAATCAGCTACTAAAACTATAAGTGGTAAAATAAAGCTACAAACTAAAAAATAAAGTTCCATGTACCAATCAACATTTGTTTTAAGCGCTATTGTAGCAATTTGAGTAGCATTAGATACAATTTGTATAATTAAGAAAAACAAGTACATATTACGATGAAGTAAAAAGTATTTCCTTAACATATATAAAACTAGAAATATAGAAAAAATCCAATAAACTAAACCATATATAAACATAATAAACAACTCTTTTCTTAAAAAGACTTTAATCTACACGAGAAAATATACATCACAAAAGAAACACAATACTTTTAAAGTTTATCTTATGTGATGTATATATTATTACCAAAATTGTATATTATTATACAACCTTTGTCTATCTAAAAACTATAATAGAATCTTGTAGTTTTATGTTAATCATTACCTTTATTTAAAATCCATTCGTTATTTTCATATTTAGCATAGTATACATAATGATATTCTTTTCTGTTCTTTCTCATGAATATATGGATTTCATCTCCTAAGAATGGTTTTTCTCCTGATTCTCCGCTTTCTGATTGTTTCTCACTAGTAATACCATTTTCATTACCTTCCATAGAGTCACCTGATGGTAATTCTTCGGGTAATATTTGTTCAGCAGAAATAAATATATTATCTTTTTTTGTAGCAATATAGTCTTCATACGAAATGTCATAAACAGTTTGAGCATAATCTCTAAGACCATTTAAAAATTTATATCTATTAGAATTATTAAATTTTAATAGCGTATTCGTATTAAAAGAACTGGTATCTACATTTAATACAGCATATTTTTCTCCAGAAGAAATAGATAATACATCTCTTACAATATTTAAAAATACATCTTGCGATGAATTAGTTTCATTATTAATCTTATCCTTATAAAGAACCTCATTTTCCCACAGCTCAGTATTATCTACATATTCGCATACATCTCTGCCTTGAATTATCTCAATTTCGTCTCTACTATATTCATATAAATTGTCATCAGATAAAAATTCAACAATATCTAGTTTTGGTATTAGTGCAAAAAGTGCAATTGCGTTCTTGGCTAGCGCCTCTCGGTCAGCAACTAGGCTTAGATACCTAACTAAAACTTTACATTGTGACTCATTGTTTATTATAAACATATTAGAAATACCATTTGAATATGGTAAAGTAGTCACTAATCGATACATTTTGTCGTAGTCATTTAAATCAATACCTTTATACTTTTGAAGCTCAGTTATATTGTAGATTGGCTCAGATGATACAATTACTTTTACTCCATAGTCTACTGTACCTTTTTCATAATAATTTAAAGTGAAATAATAAATATATGTGTCTTCTTTTTCAGGTGCAGTAAATTCTATAAAGTTACGTTCTCCATATGAATTAGTAGAAGTTTCATTAGGAACGATAGTCACGTTACCATCAGAATCAACATATTCAAAAAAGTCTTGAGCAAAATTGTGTCTCGTAGCAACATTTTGCGAATTAGCAATAGTTATTCTATCATTAGGAGAAACTAGCAGTGTATTCTCGTTTTTAAAGCTATACATTTCCTTAGTAAATGAAGATACTTTCAAAACTTCAGAAAAAGCATTCCAAGTGTAATTCCCTTTAAATGCTTTCGCTTGTGAAGCATTTGAATATATATAAGCATCAGGAACTTTTTCACTACGAATCGATATGACCAAAATTCCAAGTGCCAGAAAGATAATAGCAATTACAATTAATATTTTTAATAATACTTTAGCAAAACGTTTCAACATTAATCACCTACAACTATTATACATTTATAGACGCAAAAACACCACAATAAATTGTGGTGTTTTTCAATATAAATTTCAAATTTGCAGTTGTTCAATTGAAATAACTAAATAGTCAGCTAATCAATCTTAATAAGGGTGTCCGCGCTTGGAACAGTTCCCCATACGTGTTCATACTGAGGATAAAGTAATGCCTTATAATCTTCAAAACTCATTTCTTCAGCATTATAGTGATCTCTAGATGATTTATAAAATTGAAATCCATAATAATATTCGCTTTCATCAGGTTTATAACCGAATATAAGCAAATTCAAATACTGGAATAAAAAACCAACGTCTAAAACGATAATAGCCATATCCACACCTATTACACTTATACGTTATTTTCCATAAACGATCACTTCCTGCATGAAAAGGATTAGTAACATACAGCCAACCAAAATCAATAATTTCAAAATTCATTCCACCTTCGCATTTACCACTACTTTGAATATTAATCTCACAATCCCTACACATGTCAATTGTAGTATGCTTATACGTAATTTTGTCGATAGGTGAAGTACTTGATTTTTGTTCAACTTCAGATCGTTTCCAAACCAATTCCATATTATTGTGAGGAGCAGTATCAAAGAATTCATGATCACACTGAGCGCAGTATGCAAATGTATAGTGGTCTGTTCTAAATATTGGATCTGTTATGTTCGGCCTATGTTTAATTATATCATCATTATATTTCTCAGGAGCATTCATATTTAAAGCTTTAGAATTCAATTTTATTACCGCCTGTTTTCTTGAATTCTCATCATGATGTAAATAACCAGACCACCCACAAGCGCTACACTTAGCAGAATGCCAGTCATCATCCACATATTTATAGCTTCCACTTAAAAAGGTCTCATTCTTGTTTTTGTCACTATCATGTCTAACTGGTTTATTAATGCGACCTGGGCCAAAGCATCTTGAACATTTCAACACAGTAAAATGTCCAAAATTATCAGATTTTAAATCATTAGTACTGTAATAATAATAATTTTCCTCACCTTTTACCGCTCTATACCCATATTTTGACAGGTCGTTGTCATTGTAATAACTATCGGCGGAAATAAAATCTTTACAACTTTCTTCTATTGTTACGTTTTTTGTTGAACACACACTGCACTTACCTGTAATCTTATGTTTTCCAAAACGAAATGTATTTCCATCGCTTTCGCCAACCTCAGAACCGGAATGCTCTTTCTTTTTAATATCTTTATCTTGTATTACATGTTTGGTAAGATCAATTTTCCCATCATCTTTTTCATCAAAATCAATTCCACAAACGTTACATTTCTTGTATGTTATATTTCCATGCACACAATTTGCTGGCTTTGGTTCTTCTGGTTCTTCATAGTTTATACTATTTTTCACGTTATGGCTTGCATTACACTTTGTACATTTATGCAAATAAGAATCTTTTTCGTTTGCTTTAAAATCATGTTTTTCAAGACTAGCTGCACTAATATTTTTACAATAAATACACGTTGAAACTATTATATGATTATTATTTTTATCGTCATCACTCATAGCTAAAATGTTAGCAATAGCTTCCATTTTTGGAACAGATATGTTTCCATCTTTTGGATTAATGATCTCCTTCGTTGCATGTTCGTGCTTACATACTTGCCCACAAATACATTCATATGTTTTTTCATCAAAACTATGATCTTCGGTATAACCTTTTATTATCTTATTACAAATTGAACATATCTCATTATATGTATGTTTTGTATAGCTTCTCGATACATAATTAGTCTTTACTCTCTTATCTTCTGGATGTTCACATTTTTTTCCACATATACATACACCATTTTCATACGCATGGCTTCCGTATGTTGAAAGACTCGAAGGTACTTTATGGCTTGCCACATTGCAATTTTCAAATCTGCATTTTTTCCAGTGTGCTTCACTATCATATGACCATTCTTCCGCAGGCATATATTCATGTTCTTTTTGTGTTGCACCACACGCACTGCAAATCATTGTATAACTTCCATATGTATTCTGCGTCCATGTATGAGTTCCATATTTTGAAATTGATTTTGTTTTACTGTCAAATGTTAACGGTGTCTTATGTGCCACAACCATACAATTTGGATAATTACATGCTTTATAATGGTAATTATCTGTAATCGTCCATTCTTGAGCTGGCACATATTCATGATTCACCTGTGTCTGTGGTGTTGGTGTTGGAGCTGGTGTTGATGCTTCATTGATTGTTACCACAACAGTCTGACTTCTTGTTTGGTTCTTCCAATCTTTATATTCTATTGTAAAACTTGTTTGTCCTGTTCGTGGTCTCGAACTAATTCTTATATAAATTACACTATTTTCATTATCTAAATCTACACTTAGATATGAAGAAGATACATTTTTTATATTGCTTGATTTTAAGTTACCTGTAATGTTTTCATTTCCGTCATATAAACGTAGTTCAACACTATCTCCCACTTTTCCAACAATAGTTGAAGGTGAAATGTAATACGTATGATTTCTTTCAGTCGGTGTTGGTGTTCTATCAGGTCTAGCAGTAGATTTGTTTGGAACTATAGTTGCTTTTTTTACTTCACTTGTTGGTTTGGGTGTAGCAGTTGATTTAGGAGCTATTATCTTTGTAGGATTAATAGTAACCTTGGGCGTATTTTTAGGAATTGCACTTTTAATTCCTGATTTCACCGTTTTAGTTCCCGAATACTTTTCATTCGCATTAGTCACACTTAAAAATGTTCCTATACAGATTACTCCCAAAACAATTATTGATATTACTATTATTATTTTGTTTTTCATAAATCCTCCGAGTGTTAAAAATTATTATTGTTCAAAATCAAAGTTGCTAACATCCTCTTCTAATAAGTTCTCCCAATAATACTGAGCTGGTTGATGTCCACAAGTAGCTATAAATGATAACCAGAAGAAAAGTCTCACCAAACAGTTTAAAAAATAATACTCCAAAATTATATATAGCAACTCATTATTTTCAAACAAATAATACCCATATATAATGAACATGTAACCATCAATCGGTTATCTATTTTCTTGTATATCCGCACACATTACACGTTTTACTTCTGCCATTATAAGTACACTCTTCAATAGTCTCAATAAAATCACCACAAACACAAGATCTAATGTAAGTATGATAACTCTCATGCTCAGCTGTTGCAGGAAAAACGTCAGAGCGATTGACAAATCTATGATTTTGAATTCTGCTACAAGATGTGATAATTCCACAGTTAATACAAAATTTTTTTTCATAATGATGATTAATAAGTCTAAACCTAACCATTGTGTCATCAATGACAGTCTCCCTACGATTATTCTTAAAATCATTTTCATAAAGAGGTGGGTAAGTATAATATGGGGTACCAACAAGACCATTAGTCCATTCTCTAATATCAAATGTAAAAAGCACATTAGTATAATCATCCGCAGTTTCAATATTTTCGCCGTCTTTCATTGTGAGAATATATTGACACATCTGAAATACTATGGTCTACATTATCATCAAAAAAACCAGACTTACACAAAATACAATAATTATATGTGGAATGCTTTGCTCCTTTATATTCTGGCTTATGCTTATTGAGTTCTACTTGAGTAATTTCTTTATTACCATCGAATGTAAAACCTCTAAAGTATCGTGCATTAGCATTGTATGTTATTACAGCAATATCACGGCCTAAATCATGAGTGAGTAGTTTAGGCTGCCCACAAATGCAAAACGCATTGTGGTGACTGCTATCAACAAATGAGAATTCTTGAGTAGTTGACTTAGTATATTGGCTATCATCTGTTGGCAAACCATGCTCTTCATCGTGCCTTGTACCCTTTCTACCACAAAACTGACAACAATTGTAATAGCAATGCATATCGCCATTTAAGATAAATAAATAATCATCCTTTGCTTTTTCATTTTTATTAGGGTTATTTACTTTATTTTCTGTAGCAGTGCAAAATTCCATTACATAGGTATACTCTCCGCATACTTTGCAGTTTCCATAAGATCTATGCTTGTATGTTATAACTCCATTAATAACTTGGGGTCCGAATTCACCTTCGTCGCTATCTCTCTTTCGCTCAACAATTGTTTCAATAATATGAGCACCAGAATTTACTATTCCATCATCATGCATGTCAAATTCAATCCCACAAACATTACATTTCTTATATGTTATATTCCCATGCTTGCAATTTGCTGGCTTTGGTTCTTCTGGTTCTTCATAGTAATTGCTAGAATCATGTTGTGCATTACACTTTGTACATTCATGTAAAAACGGATTATTATAGTTTTCTTTAAAATCATGTTTTTCAAGACGA
>JAEEHF010000111.1 GCA_016280725.1 Bacillota bacterium
ATTCCTCCACATGGCTATTGTTACCACAGAGTGTATAGTATAAATCCAGTCCGTGATATGAAAAAAGTGAGTAAATGCTTTGTCGTTTCAGAAATATTCCCTATCTTTGCCTCTGCAATCTTAGAGAAGACGAGCGGCAATGCTCTATTTGACATATTGCATGACAGGCTGACAAGCTTTGACCTAGTTAAATCTGAAAAATTTGAAATAGGTGTCAAAACAAGTCTAGTCGAGCCAGTCCTTGGTCCTTCTCTTCATGTCGATAAATAAAATTTGAAACGTTAATTAGTAACTAAAACAGAATAATTATGTTCAACAATTCAAATAATCAAACAGAGAAAATCGACTACAAGTTTATTGTAGTTTACGATAGTTTTACAGAACCAATAGCACAGTCATTATCAAATAGAGCTGTAGATAAGAATATAACTAGTACTACTTGGGATGAAAATGAATACAAACACAACAAAGCTTCAATTACAAATTTTAACTATTTGGTAATATTAAGCAAGAATATTATAAATAAAAATTTGGCAGATCCAATACTCAAACAGAATGAAATTATTCAAGGTGTTTTGTATAAGAAGCAAGGACATCAAATAGGTCTATATATAGATAAAAATGCAAATGTCATAAAGACTGCGGATTTACTTGGACAATTATTTAAAGAAGATTGGGGAAAGTTTGTTTTAGGTCTTGTCGCAGGAGGTTTAGTCGGTTCTGCCATACTTGGGGTCATTTTAACGACATTCAAAAATAAAAGAGCTAAATTTTACCTTTTAATGAAAGCAATCGATGAGTTTGATAACAAATTAATGTTAGATTTTGTGCAAGATAAGCTAAAGGTTTAACAGATTATGAAATCTTCTATAAATAGCAGAACAAATAGCCTAAATTCTATGAAAGAAGGATATTATTCCTTCATTCATAATTCGATGTCACAATTAGGAAGCCAACAGGCTGATACTTATATTAGTAATATAAACACAGCAATTGATGCATTAAACGAAGATATAAACGCTTTTAATGGATTTAATACAAGTGTAGGGCAACTTAAGGGAGATATTGCCGAATTTTGGCATTCTGACACATTTAATATTAATGCAGCTCTTAACGATTCGAGGTTCAAGACGGTTGTTGACAGAAGCCATGGATTTGCATCGGCTGATATAACGAGTAATTGGGGAGATCGTTTTGGGCTAAAATACTATAGAAATGCTCAAGCATCAGCTGATGCTCAAGCAACAAGTTATTTTGAGCGTTATTGCGAATATAAAGTAATATCAGGCAGAGCAGATTTGACTTTTGATGAATTTTTGAAGGAAAGGAATATTGACCCCAATGATGTTCTAAAATACGATCCAATCTACAGTGGGCAAATACGTATTATTCCAAAAGACCAGTTGGAAGAAGCTATTTCCTACCTCAAAATAAAGATTGCAAAAGAGTCTGGGAACAGGCCAGAACAGGTGGCAAGACTACAAGAAACCCTTAATAAATTAGAGGCTAAAATTGAATCTCCTGATGGAACCCAATCTGTGGAATTATCAAGAGAAGAAGCAGAAGAGATTGCTCGCCTTGCGAAAGAAGGAAAATTTGATGCTAAAGAATATGGCTTCACAACTGAGGAATTGATAAAATTAAATCATATTCTTAAACAGGGTGTAAAAGCTGGTATGACTGCAGCTGTCATTTCGTTTGTTCTCAAAACAGCCCCAGAAATATACAAATGTTTTGAGCAATTAATTAAAGAAGGTCAAATAGAAGATAATCAATTTAAGAACCTTGGATTCGCTGCTCTTAGCGGATCATCAGAAGGATTTATTAGAGGTTTTGTATCAGCATCATTAACAACTGCTTGCGAGAGTGGAGTATGGGGGGAAGTGCTCAAAACAGTTAATCCTAATGTTATTGCAGGATTGACCGTTATTGCTATGAATATGATGAAAGATGCATTTTTTGTGGTAAAGGGTACAATGACCCAATATGAAATGACGACCAATCTTTCTAGGAATATTTTTGTAACATCATGTGCGTTAGGTCTTGGTGGTCTCACACAACTTTGTCTCCCAATGATTCCGGGTGCATATCTGTTGGGAAATTTTGTTGGGTCATTCGTCGGTTCTTTTGCTTTTATTGCAGTTGACAAAGCAGTAATTTCTTTCTGCATAGAATCTGGATGGACCTTATTTGGTCTTGTTAAACAAGACTATCATTTGCCAGATGAAATCATCAAGCAATTAGGTTTTGATATTTTTGAGGTAGATGAATTTGACGTTGATGAATATGAGACAGACGAGTTTTCGTTTGATGAATTTAAATTAGACAAATATGAAGGAGATTTTATTCAAATTCTTCGAAGGGGTGTTATAGGCGTTCATCAAATTGGTTATATTTAAACTATTATCCTATGGATCTCATTCTTAAATCTGTGTATTCTCATAAAAAAGACAACAAACTACTTCTACGGATTGTCAAGGATTATATTAAAGCGAATAAAGATAATATTGAAGTAGATAGCGAAGATATTCAATCATTCAAGGACTTTGTATTTAAAGAACTAAAATACACAAAATATTATTTTACAAGTTATGAGCAATTAAGTGATGATTTAATTAAGAGGTATTTTAGATTCCTGCAAAATACGTTCTAATAATATATACTCTCAATGGACAGATATTATAATGACTATAATTAGAACATGAAACAAAAGTACATCCAAGAATGCAAAAACTGCGGCAATGTTGTAGTTGGCAGAGAGAAGCGAGGGCTTATCAGAGATGCTTTGCATGGTGGACCTGGGACTGCCGTGGAGTTTATACCTGTCGGTGGGAAACTGATCTGGAAGGCTTCGAAGGAAATCGTCTTGCACCTCTTGCGAACTGATATGGAGAAGTGGGGTGATGAACTGG
>JAEEHF010000112.1 GCA_016280725.1 Bacillota bacterium
CGTCGCCATAGACAGTAGGTCCGCAGACGTACATGCCCACTTTGTCGTCGTGTATAGGCACGAAGAGTTGTTTCTGCCTTGTTAATGTGTTATAGATGACGAGTTTATGATCCATAATCTTCTTGTTTCTGTGTAATGAACTACAAAGGTAAGAAATTAAGAATTAAAAATGGCATTAAGAACGACCGGAGGAAGTGTGGGCATTTGATTAGGACTGACGAACTGTCAGTGCATGTGTGGCTATGGCATATATGTCATATTTTGCACTGACAAAACGTCTTAATTTTATTAACAAAGGCAGGTATATCACTCTGTAGTTAATGTTTGTTTATATTGGCATTGTTGTTGTGTTAGGGGAGGGGATTTTTAATATAGTCTTTGCTTTTGGCGAAGATGGGGCAATAAATATAGGAGATTAATTATGAAGGATTTAAAAGAATACCTACAATATGAACAGCAAGTATTAGACTTGCTGAAAAATAAAATTTCTAAAGAGAATAATGGAAACACGATAAAAACAGAATATATATTCCCTATTGGAAACCGACTACTATATTTTGACTTAGTTGAACTTAATCACGAAGGGAAATTGATAAAAGTGTACGAAGTAAAAACTCAGTCAGCAATTAGAAGGAATCATCAATATGTAAATTCTCAATTACAGTTATACCAAAAAGCAACAGGTGCAGACGTCTATCTGGTATACTTTGGAGATGATAAAGAATTGCATATTCAGCAATTTTCAGACTCAAAGAACCACATTATTAAAGAGGAGAGCAAATCGCAAAATGTTTCGACGGTAGAGTCTTTTTCCAATTTCTATGAAAGACTAAAGCAAATATGTAATAATGAAGGTAATGAATTAAACTTCTTCTTCAGAGGACATTCTGATTGTAAATATGAACCAATTCCAAGTATATATAGAAACGACAATATTAAGTATGAAAATCGTTTTTTTCATGAAGCTATTCGACGGAATCCTACAGAATTTCCAGAAGACATGAGCACTTTTGACCAATTGGTAAAAATGCAACATTATGAATTACCAACAAGATTGTTAGACATCACTACAAACCCTTTAATTGCATTATTTTTTGCTTGTCAAGAAAATGAGAATAAAGATGGAGCGGTTTTGGTCTATTCCATGCTACCTGAGCAGATTAAATACTATGATAGTGATTCTGTCTGTATATTGTCTAATTTGGCTAAATGTCAAGCAGGTTTTGTCTTTACTACTAATAAAGAATCATTAGTTTACGATATTCAGCAAGATAAACCAAATTTTAAAGGTAAATATTTAGAGTCTGATGCTGTAAAAAAAGTACTATGCGTTATGCCTAAACTAAATAATGAAAGAATTATTCGCCAGCATGGTGCATTCTTTATATTTGGAATGGGAAGAACAAAAGATACCCCCGCGAAGATTCCTGATCAGCCGACAAAAATAAAAATCAAAGCAAATTCTAAAAGAACAATATTGAAAGAACTAGAAGTTCTAGGAATTAATGAAGCAACATTATTTCCTGAAACAGACAAAATAATGAAACAAATTAAAACAGAATATAGTAAATAGAGTTACAGCCTTTGTTTATGGCGAAGATGGGGCAATGAAAAAGAGAGGTATGGAAGGACATGTTTTTGTAATAGGAAACGGTTTTGACTTGGATTTAGGATTGAAGACCAAGTATTCAAACTTTGCGGATTCTGATTTTTGGATAAAAGATGATAAAAATCAAATGTGCAAATATTTGAATAATTCAAAGGATAAAGAAACGTGGTTTGATCTTGAAGGTGAATTGTTGAATTACTCTAAGCGCGATAATGATGATAATTCTATCTATGTTAGAGAAATGCGATTTCCTGATATAGTAGAAGGAAATGTTGATTACTTTAAGAAATTATGCGGCTCGTTAAATGACTATATAGAGAAAGTTCAAGGAGAACAAGAGATAAGCAAAGAGTGTGTTGCATGCAATGTCCTTAGAGCCGTCTATGAGAATGGATTGTTTTCTAGTGTCTACTCATTCAATTATACGGATTTGAATCGTATAGCAAAGCAAATAGGAATAGATAAAGGAATAAAATATACTCATATTCATGGATGTGTTGCGGACAAGTCAATTATCTTGGGTGTTGATGAAACAGAATTAAGAAAGGGTTATGAATGTTTTCATAAATCTTCAAGCAGATATTACCGTTCTCATGATTTGTATAATTCTTTGATTAAGGCAAAAGAAATAGTGATCTTTGGTTTGTCGCTTGGCAGTGTTGATTATAGTTATTTTGATGCTTTTTTTCGGCGAATTACAGAAAGTGGATTGATTGCAGAAAACAAAAAACAATATATAACGATCTTTACATTAAATGACGAATCAAGGCTAAGTCTTGTTTCTAATTTAAGGAACATGGGCATAAATATACAGCGTTTGTATGCTCAATCACATTTTCAGATTATCTGTACTGGAGATGATGGCGAAAAGAAAGAATTGGAAAACTTCTATGCCAGATTAAAGAAATTTAATCGGAAGTTTTATTTAAATAGACCAATAATTATGTGATTCTGATATTCTTTTAATACAAAATCTGCGTTTGTTATCTGCGTAGATAGCTGAATGTCGTTTTGTGAGCGGCTTTGGCGTGTCTTGCAGTGCTTGCTTGTCGTCCAAAGCAAGAGGATTATAAATTATTACTTATATTTGCATCTATATTCCAAAGAAAGGCGAATGAAAAAGATATTGCTTTTATTTATCTCGTTGACAGCCATGGCGATGGGAGCGGCGGCGCAGGACGTTGTAGTGGACAACTACGGCAACAAGTACAACTGCTACATCACAGGCGAGGACGAGGACAACGTATTCTTCCGCTATGAGAAGGACGGCGTGAAGGTGGACACAG